>CAIWAN010000024.1 GCA_903910705.1 uncultured Candidatus Marinamargulisbacteria bacterium | reverse complement strand
AGTTTTCCCAAATGAGGCCTCTTGCCTCAGGCTCGTTACGGCTATACTCGTTGAAATCGACGAGGACTGGTCGTCAGGAAGGAGGTTCTTTCAGGCAGCATGAACACTATGGATTCTAATTTTACAGAAAAGAAGTTGCACAATCATCGATCTGCATCTTTGCCTTGTAGTTTTGGTGTTGCTTTAATTGGAATCGCCATTTGAGTTCCTATCTTTAATCAGTAGTATACTTGGTTTGATCAATTGTTCAAACTATAGTTCACGGTAAACCATATCTCAGAATATAAGGTATTGTTGATAACTCCTGCTTTAGCAGTTCTTGTCTAAAGTGCAATGCTTTGCAATATAGTCTTGACTATTATGCAATATATTGATAAAAATGTAGTTATGGAAAGACAGCTTAAATCACTTATACTAAAAGATTTAAAGAGGAAAATGGTGTTCTTGACTGGACCAAGACAAGTCGGGAAAACCTATTTGGCAAAAGAAATAATGACATCTTTTAAAAGCCCGATCTATCTAAACTACGATCAGGTTAAGGATGCTCGTACTATACAGTCTCAAAGCTGGCCACTAACGGCGGATTTGCTCGTATTTGATGAAATCCATAAAATGAAAGACTGGAAGAACTATCTAAAGGGAATCTTTGATACCAGACAACCAAATCAAGCAATTCTTGTAACAGGGTCGTCCCGGATGGAAACATTCCGACAGACTGGAGCCTCTCTCGCCGGGCGATATTTTCATTATCGGCTTTATCCTTTTTCTGTCAAAGAAATGACGGCCCCAGATTCAGCCAACGAAAGGTTGGAGAAGCTTAATCAATTGGGAGGATTCCCTGAACCCTTATTATCGGATTCAGAGCAAGAAGCCTCTCGTTGGAGGAATCAGTATGCCACAGACCTCATTCGAGAAGATATTTTAGATTTCAGCCAAATCCATGAGGTTCGTGCTATGAGATTATTATTAGAGCTACTAAGGAGCAGGGTCGGTTCAAGTCTTTCATATAAATCTCTTGCAGAAGACCTTCAGATTTCACCAAACACGGTTAAAAAATATGTTTCGATCCTTGAGAGTCTCTATATCGTATTTCTGATCACTCCATATCATCGAAATATTGCGCGTTCGATTTTAAAGGAACCTAAACTTTATTTTTACGATACGGGTATGGTGAATGGAGATGTTGGGAAGCAACTCGAAAATACCTGTGCAGTTAGTTTACTGAAGCATGTGCATTTTCTGCATGACTCACAAGGCACGCTTGTTAATCTTCATTATATTCGGACAAAGGAAGGCAAAGAGATTGATTTCGTTTTCACGGAAGCAGAAGAACTCAAAATGCTTATAGAAGTAAAGACATCAGATGAGAGCCCGTCAAAAATGCTTCAGTCGGTTCATGAGCGTTTCCCAGCTGCAGAAGCTGTTCAACTCGTGCAACATTTGCGTCAGCCAAAAAGGGATGGATCAATTCAAATTGTTAACGCAGGCACGTGGCTGTCAGAGCTAGCAGCATAACTAAATCGAATCTATAATCGCAATTTTAAAATATCGCTGAAAGAGTATATACTTTACACTCATCTTTGAAACAATTTCTCGCAAGTCGATTGAAGAGCAGTTCAAAGAGTCACTAGAAATTACTACGGGCGATTTCCTTTCAGACGCTTCAGTTCAAGAAATAATTCAGGGGATAGACGGGTTTGAGTACTATGCCAGCCATGATAAAAAAGAAACATCCCGAGTCAGTCATATTCAACAAGATGCAAAATACATAGCCTATTATGATCATGAACGGTATGGGTTTATCGATAGCATCAAACTTGTGATGAGCGACAATTAGAATTCCCACCTGACGACAATTAGAATTCCCCTTTTCGGAGGATGTTTGATAGTGTGGTTGAACGAGATCATTGGATCCGTAAAAGGAGCAATTAATGATCAAAAATCAACAAGTCAAAATATT
>CAIWAN010000023.1 GCA_903910705.1 uncultured Candidatus Marinamargulisbacteria bacterium | reverse complement strand
GGGCTCATAACCCGGAGGTCGTCAGTTCGAGTCTGGCCCCCGCAACCAAGTAACACACAGGGCTCCGATTTCTCGGAGCCTTTTTATTTTCGACCGTTATTTATTTTCGGGGTTAAATCTCTGGGTAAAATATAGACAGACGCTCGCCAATCTCTTCAGCCGAGGGCAAGTACTTCTGTAATTCTTTAGGCAAGGTCTTTTGAATCGAATAGGTTGAAACGCCAATCGGCTGTGTCGAATCCTTCAACGCATATTCCACCACCGTCTTTTGCTTGGTCTTGCAGACAATAATCCCTATGGCGGGGTTCTCGTGTTCGAGCTTCATTTTGTCGTTGAGAATCGATAAATAGAACTGCATCTTTCCCGCATGCTCCGGCTTGAACTCCGTTGCCTTCAACTCAATGGCGACGAGACATTTTAGCCACCGGTGATACAAAAGAAGATCGATAAAATATTCGTTCTCCTCAAGTTCGATCCGGTACTGGTTTCCGATAAAACTAAAATACCCGCCCATCTCGATGAGGAATTTACGGATGTTATTGACCAGTCCGATTTCCAGCTCTCTTTCAGAGTGTTCTTCGGCTAGCTCTAGAAAATCAAACGAGTATTCGTCTTTAACTGCTAGCTTGGCTTGGTGGCGATATTTCTCCGGCACTGCTTTGTCAAAGTTGGTTTGGTTCAGAAGGAATTTCTCATAGGATTGGTTCTCAATTTGGTGAATGAGCACCGCCTTTGTCCAGCCAAATTTCTTGGTCATCAGGATATAAAATTCAAGCTGCAACACGTCTTTACAGCGTTCTAAGATAACATAATTCTTGGTCCAACTAATTTCTCGCGCCAATGGCGCGAGTTTTGGATTATCGTTGTAAACTTCATAGAAATTACGCATCCGCCAAAGATTAGATTCCGAAAATCCTTGCACCCCAGGGAACTCTTTTTGCAAGTCTGCGGCCAGGGTTGCGACAACCGCCTTGCCCCAGCTATATTGGCGTTGCTTGTCGACAATGTCTTTGCCGATATCCCAATACAAGGCAATGAGCTCCTTGTTCACGGCCTTCAGGGCATCATATTGAGCCCGATAGATTCTTTCTTTTAGTGCTTTGAGAAAGTCGAGATAGTTCGTGTCTTTTGTAAGGTGTTCCATGGTGCTTCCTCCCATTATATCAAATTCAGCCGGTCATAGGACGTTAAGGACATTCACCGCTTGCAGCAGATGATTGTTTTGCAGATGTGAATAAATTTGAGTTGTCTGGACCGAAGCATGGCCGAGCAACTCTTTGACTTCGTAGATGCTCACGCCGCGCTGGACGAGGCGACTGGCGAATGTGTGCCGCAAGGCGTGTACGTAGCCGCTCATGCCCAGCCGCTTCAGTTCGCGCTTGAGGGCGTGATAGAAATCACCATACGGCTGACCCAGTGTGCGCCCCTCAAACAAATAATCTTGATTCGGCCTCGCATCCTGTCGCAACAGGGACAGGTGCCCAAAGAGCACGTCATTGATCGGAATGACACGAAACCGGTGTGACTTCGAGACCTTGATCATGATCTTTCGATTCGCTAGGTCAATATCCTGCCACTTCAGTGCCCGGAGTTCACCCGCTCGCAAACCCGTATGCACCAAGACGAGGACGAAGTCCTTCACAAACGGGCGCACCGATTCGAGCAAATAGCGCAGCTGCTCATCGGTAAACCATTTGGGTGGTTTTCGATCTATGCGAAGTTTGGGAATCTCGGGCATCTGGGATATTAAGTTTTGTTTGTACGCCATTCTCAGGATGGCGCTCAGCAGCACACAGCGATTATTGATGGTTTTCTTGGCAAGCCCTGCTTTGAACCAGAGGGTCTGCGCTGATTGGATCTGTTCGTGGGTTATCTGATACAGATAAACCGTGTCCCACAAAACCATAAGCGGCTTTAAGTGGCTCAGATCGCGGTCATAGGTCGATTCGTTTTTGCGGAACCGAGAAACATCTAAATAATGCGGCACAAACTCACCAAACCGAGTGCGGTTTTCAGGCGGATTTCTCGGCTCTGTCCGGCGGCCGATTATTGTCCGTTGAGTGGATTTTGTACGAGTGAAGGTCATGGGGGTTAGTTCGTTTCTACGCCCATAGCATATTCCCCGCCATGTGGCGTAGTCCCTGAGCGACAGCGAAGGGCGAGCCCCCCGCATAATCTGGTTTATGTCCCGTTGTCATGCCATTGGAGACTGCACAGAAGGACGGGAGGGGCGACGTCGATGGCTTGCTTGTTCGACAGCATCGCGCCCCGGAGGAAATAAACGAGATTATGCGACGTGGCGGGGTAACGTCGGTTCTTTTCAACGCCGCATGAAGGCTCGTTAGAAGTTCGAACGTTGTTTCAGCACGGGAGCCCAGCACGATGCTGGGCGGAGTAGCGAGCACAGGACGTGCGAGCGGGGGGAGAAAAATATTCTTTCTCCTTATACATCCTCTTTTTGGTGTAATGGTTTTGGCTAAAGCCTTATCCCAGCTCGCCAAAAACCATTTCATGTCCGTTTGAAATGGTCTGTAATGGTGGCCGGTTTCAATGTAATGGTCGGGGTTTTGCGTGTAATGGTTTTTCATAGCGAATCCACATCCTTGAGGCCAA
Source organism: uncultured Candidatus Marinamargulisbacteria bacterium (assembly GCA_903910705.1). Taxonomy (GTDB): domain Bacteria; phylum Margulisbacteria; class Riflemargulisbacteria; order GWF2-35-9; family GWF2-35-9; genus CAIWAN01. The sequence goes on along the minus strand of CAIWAN010000023.1, from coordinate 4,941 downwards.
TAACAAACTTGTCGGCCGGCTCAGCCGGCCCATCATACAGCAGTTCGTACTGGTGCCGCTGGCCGTTCATACTGGGCACGGTTCGGGGAGCCGTTAAACAAATATAGTCCAGCTCTTCGAGTGCTTTTAGGTGTCGGTGAAGCGCGACCACTTCCCATTGATAAGCCTCTCGAATTTGTCGACGTGTAAAAAGACTTGAACCCTGATCCTGGCAATAGTCGATGATCTGCCGGAGCAACATCCGGGTGGCAGGCTTTAGCTCATCGATTGAGAGACCCAGAGCTTCTGTGAAAATTTCGTTAGCGAGCCGGATATCATCCTTATCGACTTCAATATACTGGAAACCATTGGTTACACTGTCAGCCGATTTCACCGGCTTTGTCTGTTGTCTCAGAAACGCAATCGTCTCAATCAGATCCAAATACTGATCGTGGCCACGACGATGTTTCAGCCGGTCGCTCGGGAATGTCAGCTTATCGGCGTAATTGTTAATCACCACTAAACCGGAATCCAACGCCCGCTGAACATTATGATGCAAACGGATGGTTGCTTCTCGTTCTTGCTGTTGTAGCCGTCCTTCCAAGGTTCGGGCGAGACGTTGCTTGTTGTGAATCCGGCTCGTTTGTTCTTTGCTCTCATCAATGGTAATGAGTAGCGTTCGGCTGGCCAGCTCTGGCTCAATGTCGGGACTGGTGGTGCTGACCATCACCGCAATCGGACCTTCGGCCCGATACTCGTCGGCTTTCATCCGACCGGTTTGCGGATCGGTCGTGGTACTGGCAACGTGTAACACCTTGGCGGAGAGCATCGTTTTCAGACTGTAGCCTGCATCGGAGCTGCCTTCTTCTTCTTCGATAGAGATAAATTTTTGCTTGAGACTGTTTTCGCCCAGATAATACAAACTTTGTTGGGTGAGTCGCGTGAAATGCTTGCTGTCTTCCGGCGGGCACAGCTCTAGCGTGACTTTCTGTAAACTGCTTTTGCCCGCCGCACTATTGCTGGAAATAATCATCGACAACGGATTCTTTAGTTTGCGGCTCGTCATCACCAGATAGGCCAACTGCTTGTTAATTTCTTCGCCGGTATAGCCCAAGGTTTCATAGTCTTTAACGATTTGGCTCAGCAAATCAGGCTGTTTGAGATAGGTAATCGCAGCTTGATTTTCTTCATCGGTCATGAGGTTTGTTGGTTCGTTTGTCGGCGCATCGGCTTCACTTTTTTGGGCCACGCCGACACCGGATTGGGCTTTTGCTTCGCAATCGGCAATCAGTTGCGTGATCGCCTGGGCAAGCGATTCTGGATTCTTGGCCAGCAGTTTGGCTGCTTCCGTGGTTAGTGTCTCGCGGTGCTTCTGGCTATACAGATTGTAGGTATCCAACAAGAATTTATCTCCTTGCTGCACCTTTACGGTGGCGTTGAGTTTGCCCTGCTTCAGCTCCACATATTTGACCTGAAAAAGAAGTTTATCCTGATGCTCTCGAAGGACCGCCGTCGTGGCTGTGGGAATGTGGGCAACTCTTCGGAGTTGTCCATCATTTCCATCAGCCATTAGTCGCTCAAAGTCGGCTTTGTCGTGCGTCAGGAAATAGTCGTTGGCATCCTGATCGTCAGGAAACACAGCCAAGGCGCAGTTAAAAGAAAAAAGGGCGTTCTTGGCTAGGCGTATCGACGCTTGCCGACCGGCTTCATCACCATCCAATGCGAGAATGATTTGCATAGGCTGTAGCTCCTTTATCAGTGTTCCGTGATCACTCGTAAAGCCGTTCGTTCCGTACAACGCCAATACATTCACAATCCCTTTATTCATAAAGGATAGTGCATCGATGATGGATTCAGTAATGATTAGGGACTTCGTCCCCTGAGCCAGTGGCTCTTCTTCTTTTAACTGCTGGGCATTGAATAGTCCGCGCCGTTCTCCTGGCAAGTAGAAGTGACCACCGTCTTTCATTTGGGTATGCCGACCGTAGAACGAAACGATGTGTCCGGCATCATCCATCAGCGGAAAGACGACACAGTTCACAAACCGCTCACGGTACGCCGCACCCGCCCGCTCCGGCGCTAACAAAAGCCCAGCCTCAATCAGTTGGGGAGCCGATTCCGGAGGAAGACAGTCAAGGAGCGAGCCGTCAGCATATCCGATCCCGTCGGATTCTTTTAACCACAGTTCCGATATGCCACGCTGTTTCAGATACGCTCGGCCTTCCGTTTTAGCCAAGAATGTTTGGCGATAATGCGCCATCACGTTCTGAAACAGGTCAGAGCACGTTTTCTCTGACTCAACCTCAAGATCCGCTTGCGAATACCCCTGCTGCATTGCTAGCTTTTTTACAGCCTCCACAAAACTGATCTTCTCCAACTTTTGAACCAAGTTAATCGCGTCGCCTGCCTCACCACACCCAAAGCACTGCCAGAGATTCTTCGTCACGTTGATGGACAAGCTGGGCTGTGTTTCCTCATGAAACGGGCAACATACCGTATACCCCTTTCCGTTTTTCTTCGGCTGTTGTCCGTAGTGGCCAAACAGGGAAATCAGGTCCGTTTTTGTTTTTATCTCTTGAATCACATTCGCGTTAATCATCGTGTTGGCTCCTTCGTACTATCGATTCGGTCAGGCTTCTCGTAGCTTCGCGAACATCTGGTCGCGCACATAGTCCAGCTTGCTGCGAAAGTCGAGGATGTTGGCGGTCGCTTTGCCTTGCGAAAAGGTTTCCAGTAATTCACTGGTTTTGCCGCTATTCGGAAAGATGAAGATGATTTTCTTTTTGTGTTGACCCTGGCTGATCACAGCCTGCGGTCGAATGTTGTTTGACAGTAAATATGCAGTAAGATACAGATCCGTTGTTTTAACATCCATGCTTAGGCTCCTTTCGTAGTCGTATTACGAGAAGCTCAGCTATGCTTCGATAAACTCAGCACAAGTGCTAAAATAGCGCTGGACTTCTGTTCAACCCCATCAACACTAGATTTATCAGGTCCTACGTTGGTGGGGTTCTATCTCTTTAATCGCTTGTCTTTTTGATTGGCCTCCAAAATAATGCTTGACTCAAATATTTCAAACAATATCTTTCATATATAAATAATATATAGCGCAGCTAATCTTATGTCAAATGCTACAATAATATATAGTCGATCCAGTGTCGCAGCATCGTATCGCACACACTAGCCAATATAAAGCAGGAGTTAAAGATGGAACTGTCCTTGGGTCAAAAAATAATGGTTTTAAGAAAAAAACAAAACATGACGCAAAAAGACTTGGCTAAATTGCTCAACATTAATCCTTCAAATTTCCCAAATTACGAAAGCGGAAAATACAGCCCAAGCATAGATATGTTGGTAAAGTTAGCTGACTATTTTAATGTCTCCCTAGACTCGCTTGTTCGAGATAAAGACGCCGACGAATGGCTAACCATTAAAGATGCAGGACTAATTCAGTTAACTAAAAAGGTCGACCAGCTCGATGAAAAAAACAAGGATATGGTTAAAGGCTTAATGGAGTCCTATCTGCACAACCTCCAGAACTAAACGCCAACCGTGATCGTTTAACCCAAATTGTTGGTCATCGTATTATCCGCTCTTGATACCGGAGTCGCGATGCTATCAATGGACTCAACCGTATAACCTAGATATTTGCCTGACTTGATTCTGTCAACAAAGGATTCCCTGCTCATAACTTCCTCAGAGGTCAAATCAACAAACATCTCATTTCGTCCTGTTTTTGCCTCTTCGAAAACAACGACGGACTTTTCAACGTCAATAGGATAATGGGTTTGCCCTTCGTAGAGGCGGGAATCATTAAGACTAATAATGAGTTCTCCACTCTTTAAGGCTTTATCAATGAGCTTAAGCAATTCTTTCCTAGATTTTGTTTTCTTGCCGTATATTCTTCCAACCGCATTATTCCAAAAATCCATATTTCTTGAGGCGTCTTCGTCGGTTGTGCTGCTTCCGTAATTCCCATCAAGCTCCTGTAGGTATCCCCAAAAGCTAGCTTGTACATCCCCGAGCTCTTGAGTAAAGACCCCACTGGTATACGCATGTCGAAAGGCATCAACATCATTATCGACCAGACCCTCAGCAAATTGATCTATTTCGCCATTCTTGTTTCTTATAAGCTTTCGTATGTGTTTATCAAAATATTCATAGGCTTCTGGTACACATTGTTCTTTTATTTTAAACGGATTTTTCATGTTGGACTCCTTTAATTAATTTCCCCTTACCAAAAAGAAGGTATAACGCAAGCAAATGGACACAAATCCCAAGAGGACAATCTCTTAACACAAATACGTAAAGACATATCATGCCCACAATAGGAATAAGGATAAGCCATCGATATTTTTTTGCGCTCGGGAAAGTTGCCCATAATACAGGCATATGAAGACAGAGAAGAATCAGCATAACCCGGGCGTACTCTCGCAATGGATATGGCTCTCCCGGAAAGTACGGAGAAAAAAGACTATACGTTCCATACCACCAAACGAGAAGAAAAATCACGCTAATTCGAATTGCCCAAGGAATAATTATATACAGAAAACACCCCCTTGACTTGACGCTATCAACAATATATTGTCCTATCGATCTATTTGTGTCAATATTTGATTTCTCAACCTCTAGAATGATCATCAGAAAAAAGGAAGGGGTATCTCATGAGCAACTTATCTCTCAATGAAAAGCTTACATTAGTTAGAAATCGCAAGAAACTATCTCAAAAGAACCTGAGTGAGTTAACGGGGATTCATATCGGAACAATTAGCAAATATGAAAAAGGCCATATGCAGCCTTCTATTAACGCTATCGTCAAGATTGCAAAAGCACTTGAAACCTCAACAGACTATCTTTTGTTTAATGACCAAGAAGAAAATATCGCCACCTCAATAAAGCCAGACGCAAATTTGGGCTCATAACCCGGAGGTCGTCAGTTCGAGTCTGGCCCCCGCAACCAAG
>CAIWAN010000022.1 GCA_903910705.1 uncultured Candidatus Marinamargulisbacteria bacterium | reverse complement strand
TTCTCAAACACTATGGAAAACCTTTTGACCCACTTCGTCAACTTGTGCACATGATGCACAACTCTTTGAGTTGCACACATGTACCCAAGTGCGACTATGGGCGTTTTTTGAATTTTACAGAAAGAATGTTACAGTATCAATTTGTCTCGATGGTCATGATTTTTCACAATTAGATAAAGCATTCTTATTGGCAAAAGGCTCATCAGATAAACCAACTGTTTTAATAGCCGACACTGTAATGGGAAAAGGAATTAGCTTTATGGAGGACGATGCCAATAACGGTTCTTCGAAGTGGCACCATGCCAAATTAACAGAGCAACAATATCAACAATCACGTTCGGAACTTGCTACCGTTATGTCCGGTCAAGTTAAAGAACAGTTTCAAAAAGTTCACCCGATAGAACAAGAACTTCCGGTGCTCTCCATGAAGGATTTCGAAGCTATTCGACATAAAGTTTCAAACTCCGATCTGCCCGACGATGCAAACAAAGCACTGATGTCCTATCTTATGGAGCTTGCAGAAGTGGACAATAGAATCATTTATCTTATATCAGACCTAACAGGTTCTGGGGCCGTCCAAAGCAAAGAGTTTAGAGTTCGATTCCCAGACCGATATTTTGATCTTGGCATAAGAGAGCAGACGATGATCGCTGTGGCTGGCGGTCTTGCCGACTCGGGAAAACGTCCTGTGGCACTATCCTATGATGCTTTTGTTGGCCTTATGGCTGAACAATATCGAATCCTCACTCTTGATAAGCTTCCTGTAATTTTATGGGGAATTTGTAGTGGCGCAAGTTCAGCTCAAGGTGACCGTACGCACCAGTCCAATGCGCAACCTTCAATTTATGCTTATGAAGCTGGCAACTACTTTGAACCAGGTCGACCTGAAGAAACATTTGATGTTCTTGTCGGTGCAATGACTAGTAACAAGCCTTCTTACATTCGGACATCTCGACTTTCTGTTCAGCAGACGCCCTTAATTTCACCAACGCTTCATTCAGATGGTGCGTATATTCTAAAGGAAACGTCTGGCACCCCAGATATTATTTTGGTTACCCTTGGCTCGGTTTTTCAAAATGCTTTAAATCTTACACCTAAGCTCGAAGAGCAAGGTATCCAGTATCGAATTATTCACATTAATCAACTAAATGAATCCAAGCTTCAGGAACACCTTAAACCTCTCTTAATTGAAGGGGTTCCAATCCTGACGATTCATGATGCTCAGAAAAGAATATTAGGGAATATAGTAAGCGGAATAATAACAAGTAAACCTGCGACAAAACACGATTTATATTCAGCTGGAAATACTGACTATGGCCCTCTAAATGGTGAGGGTGATTCTAACTTTACAATGAGAGCCATTGGCATTGATCCTGAAAGTTTGTTTCAGCAGGTTGTATGGATTATTAGCGACTCATTCAATCCTTAGTAATCATGAATTTCAAAGTAGCATCTCTTCCCTATAATGAATTATCCGCTCAAGAGAAAGTTCACTATCGTTTTAATTTATTTGCGAAGCTTTTTGATAATGGAAACGACATAGTTGCGCTTGCGAATAAACTAGGTGTTTCCACATATACCAATGCCAATCAATATATCCAGCTGGTAAAGGAACTTATGCATAACCCCTTCATGAGTTCATTAAGACTTCAAATTCAGTTGCGACAAAGATATGGTCTAAATTTGACCGTAGACCAACTTACAACTATTTATATGGCTATGCAAAAGAATGAAATTATTCAGGATTTGCTAAGATATAACAGTAGTCAGCCAAAGGTCGTTGCCATCGCTAGGTCGCTGGTGTCGTCCAATCCTGCATTCCCTGTATTGGATCTTCATGTCACGGCCGCCTGTATGAAAAAATGTGAGAAATGTTGGCGAGTTATCGAAAACGAGAGTGGGAAAAAAATCCTAATATATGGAGATAAAAAAGAGGGCCAACCAACTCCATCTGAAGAAGTAATTCGTCAACTTATTAAAGATGCCATTGATAACGATGTACATCACATCACAACCGATGGGGAGGGAGACCCGATGATGGATAGACGGCTCCCAGATATCTACGAGTTTGCACGAAACTATGAAAAAACAAAACAGAAGAACAATACAACTCACTACGTTTTTACGGGAGGACTTGGGATACTTTTTGATGATAATGACGCGCTAAATAAGCTAATTACAAACATTGATATGTTGCGTTTTAGCATGGACAGCTTTGATTCGGAATTCCTCCAAAAGTACCACAGCATATCACATCAACAGACGGATGAGATTATTAAAAATATTCAGAAAGTAGCATCAATACGGGATAAGGTTAATCCTTCCATGGAAATTGAAATGCTTGTTTTGCTTCAAGGCGATAATTTTAAGCATCTCGAAGAAATAATTCAAAAAGCTAAAGATTTAGGGATTAATCGTATTTTGATTAACACCCTTGTAAATAGACAAGAGTTGCAACCGCTGAGAGAAGAATACTCTGAGCCCGTAAATGCTATATATCAGGCAGCTCTTCGAGGTCAATACTATCCACTGCAACTTGATTTTGCTCCTTCGCTTCTTGAATCAATAGAAGCCGAGCAGCTTCAGGACGAAGACAATGCCGAACCAAGTCTCGGGAAGTATGGTCCATGTTTGAGGTCAATGTATGCTTGGATTCCGATATTCAACTTAAATACAGGGAATATGAAATACTGTTATCAACAGTCTTTTCCTTATAGAGATAAGCGGTTCATTATTGGAAATATCAACACATCTAGCAGCTTAGATTTACTTGAAAAGTTTAGAAGGGATGCCGCCTATTCTGTAGTTCAGAGAGATTGTCCTTCAGATTGTCGCGAGGTAGATTATCCGAATCGTGTCTTATGGAAAATAATTTCAGATCTTCGAATAGGAATTCCTATTGAGGCTCAACCCTTTATTCAAGCTAACCCAAGTTCTGGCAACACAGAGCACTCCATTTATAGCCATAACGGCGATATTGAAAAGGCTATACCTGCACTCAAGAGACTATCAAATGACCTATATGACGTTCAATTAAAGGAATTCGAGAAAATTGCACAAATATTTGATACTGTAACATTCTTTCTGTAAAATTCAAAAAACGCTCATAGTCGCACTTGGGTACATGTGTGCAACTCAAAGAGTTGTGCATCATGTGCACAAGTTGACGAAGTGGGTCAAAAGGTTTTCCATAGTGTTTGAGAAAAACAATAACAGGAGGAACCAAATGACCCGAAATAACGATA
>CAIWAN010000021.1 GCA_903910705.1 uncultured Candidatus Marinamargulisbacteria bacterium | reverse complement strand
ATTATCCGGCATGCACTGGGGTTCGGAGAACGTTCAATCCATGGTCAGTCTACGAGCAAGGGTTCTATCGGGTCAGGGCGATGATATCGTTTCGAAATTCGGCCGTGCTGCTTGAACCCGACCATTTCTTATGCACCCTAACGCATCGATAAATCGCAGACGTTCAATATGCATCAGAACATGTTTTGCGTTTGGCATACCAGAGGGCTGCCGTAGCCATGAAAGCAAACTTACCTTCGTATTTTCTTTCATGACTAGCAATCCATCCAGTGCCAGTTGATGTTGAGGTGATAAGAATTTTGTTAATGCTCCATGAACTCGCTTAGTACCTTTTGTTAGTGCCTCAGCACAAATCCTGGCAATGACATCAACTGGAGGAACAATAATATGTTGTTGACGTAACGATTCCAATAACGATGTTGCCAAAACAACACCTTTATCCGTTTGCTGAGCCAACTCTGTTAATGTATTGAGAAACTGCTTGTAATGTTGAAGGCTAAACGGAGTTAGCTTCATCCAGCTTTGCAATTCCAATAGATGTTCCCGCCGTGTTTCTTCTCTTTGAGCGTATTGGAGCCAGAATTCAGGATTGACGCTGATTTGTTTTGCTACAATATCGAGCAAACCCTTTGGCGGTTGAATATTAGTTGGAAGAGCCATTCCATGATAACGCAAATAGCAAAGTTGGACTGCAAATCCAAGACGGTTTTGATCGCCACGGTGCTGACGAATAACAGCCAATTCCTTCTCATCAAAAGCATAATATCGGACTAAGTCTGCTTTATCCGTTGGAAGTGCTAAGAGCGACTCGTATTCAGTTGGGGTTAAGAGCCTCCGTCGTGGCATTATTCTCCTTTCGTTCTCCCAAAATAATATTCTCAAATCAATAACCTGGCAACGAGATTCATTTTGCTCCAATTTAGGGTGTTCATAAAGGGGGGCAAAATTTGCCCTTGAAATCATTGGCGCCAAGAGGCATAATTTGAGTGTTCATAAACGATTACCTTTTTGAAAGGATAAAATGAAAAAAGTTGCCATCTATGCAAGGGTTAGCACGCTTGACCAAGATCCGGAGCTACAGCTTCGAGATCTGAGAGACTTTATTGAACGACATCCGGATTATGAGCTCTACAAAGAATTTATTGATTATGCGTCTGGAAGTAAAGAATCTCGACCAAAGTTTGATGAGCTAAAAAAAGAAATCCATAAACGGAAATTCGATGTCTTGCTGGTTTGGAAGTTTGATCGCTTGGCTCGATCAACCCGTATGCTGGTGGAAGTCCTCGACCAGCTCCAATCAAAAGGCATGGATTTTGTCAGCTACACGCAAAACATCGACACCAGCACTCCTATTGGCAAAGCTATGTTTACGATGGTAAGTGCTTTTGCTGAGTTCGAGAAAAGTTTGATCGTTGAGCGCGTTAAAGCGGGAATGCAAGTAGCCAAGAGCCGTGGCGTACACGTTGGCCGCCCTAGTTTGTCCGATGACATTAGGGAGCGAGCCCAAAGTATGCGTCAATCTGGACTTTCTATTCGTAAAATTGCCAATATGCTCTCAATTTCAGTGGGCATGGTGCATAAGCTGTCTAGTCTCGAAGCACCTCAATAAAAAGGAATATAAACTTTAAATATATCGACAATCCCAGTAATGACATGGCCTTCACGCTATTTCAGGGCTGATTTTCACTCTGCCACCTCACTTTGGTGAAATTTTCTGATTTTCTGTACGACAATTTATATAAATACACAACTTGGAGGAAAACCATGTTCTTTAAAATAGTTGCATTAAGTATAGCAGATGAGGCTGCCAACCTGTTTGGAAAATTGAGTGAACCTGCGCAGAAAACTATAGTAGCTACAATGCGGTTAATGCTACCCGTCACAGAAGCTGCTCAATTAACACCATCGATTGAAATCGTTGAGTCTCAACGCCCCATTATGAATTGGCCTGGCGTTCAATTCGATCATATTCCTGCTGCCAATCGAGCAATGGTTGGTAGTTCCACCGAATCTGACAATCCAATCCATCTTATTTCCCTGAGTTCCTTTGATATGATGAATACACCTTTAACTAATCAACAATGGAGTGAAATGATTAAAGCAATCAATAGTCTTATTTCGTTGCCAAAAAATCCGTCGACTGAGTATTCCAATATTTTCCAGACTAATAATCATCCTGTAGTTGGAGTGAAGTGGAATGATATTCAAAAATTATTGGCAGGACTTCTCCTTCTTGATAATTCGTTAAGTGACCATCATAATAAATTTTATCGTACAAACTCTGGGCTGTTACTAACACCTTCGCAAATAGCCCTTAAATTACACGAAATAGGCTTAAACAATATCGTCCTTCGACTACCTACTGAATCAGAATGGGAATTTGCTGCTAGAGGAAAAGCAAACGGTTCTACTGAGAATTACCCTTGGGGAAATACAATAAATGACGTTGACTCCTATGCACAGACATCAAAAAATAGTGAATTATCAGGCACTCAACCCGTTGGCTTACGGAAACCTAATGGTTTTGGATTAAAAGACATGATTGGCAACGTTTGGGAATGGACAGCCAGTGGATATAAATCAGATTCCTTCCAGGCAGACGAACACTACGATCATCCAACTGGCATTGAAGATGGGAATTCTCGTGTTTTACGCGGCGGCTCTTGGTACGATTACGGTGGCAGTTACCTCTCGTCGGCTTATCGTCTCAGCCACTTTCCCGGCGGCAGGAACAGTGGTGTCGGCCTCCGCCTCGTCAGAACGACTCCGTAACCCTGTACCCTTTTATGCTTTTACCCTTTACTCCGGTTATTCGAATGAATAACCGGAGTTCACAATTTTTTTGAAAGGCCATTCCTTGAAGCAAGAACTGACGATCATTAACACGACTTATGATTTCATCAAGTATCTGATTCCGATTATCAGTAAATTTCCAAGGAATCAACGGTATTTGTTGGCCGAAAAGATTGAGGATCATGTTCTTCATATTTTTGAGAACCTGATCGATGCAAAATTTCGACGGGATAAAAAGGATATTTTGCTGAGTACCAATGTATCGCTAGAAAAACTGCGCTTCCTGATTCGACTGACCTATGACTTTAAGTTTATCAACGATCAGCGCTATCAGTATATCTCTACTCAACTGAATCAGATCGGAACCCAGCTGGGAGGCTGGATTAAGCAGCAATAGTGAAAACCTACAAACATCTATTTGAAGAGGTCTGTTCATTCGAAAACATACTGAAAGCATCCAAAAACGCTCAGAAAGGGAAACGCTTTACCGCTGGCGTACTCACCTTCAACTATCAACTTGAGTCAAACCTGCTGACTTTAAGGGATGAGCTGCTTGCCGGGACTTATATACCTGGAAACTATCGCACATTCTATATTTTCGATCCGAAGCACCGCAAGATTAGTGCGGCTCCTTACCGAGATCGGGTTGTGCATCACGCCGTTTGCAATATTTTGGTGCCCATTTGGGATCGGCAGATGATCGATGATAACTATGCTTGCCGAAAAGGCAAGGGCTCTCACGAGGCCATTACGCGGTTTCATCAATTCGCTCGACGTTACGACTACGTCCTCAAATGCGATATACGAAAGTTTTTTGATTCCATCGATCATGCGACCCTAAAACAACTTTTGTTTAAGCAACTTCGCGATCTGCGTCTTAACCGGCTGCTTGACCTAATCATTGAGTCAACACATTCATCTGTTGGGTTGCCGCTTGGCAATTTAACCAGCCAGTGGTTTGCCAATATGTATCTGAATCATTTTGACCATTACATCAAAGAGACACTTCGCTGCAAAGGCTATATTCGATACATGGATGACTTTGTAATTTTCTCCGACAGCAAAGTAGAACTACGAGAGGTTAAAACCAGGATCACAGACTATCTATGTCAGATTCATTTATCGTTGCACGACAGAAAATGCAAAACCTGGCCATTGGTAAACGGCGTCAGCTTTCTTGGATTCAAGATTTATCCAACACATCGAGTTCTGCTCAAACGTAATGTCCATCGAGTTAAAAGACGGTTTGCCTATTTCCAGCGAGCATTCAAGGCAAGAACGATTTCGACAGAAACAATCCGAGTATCAGTTGCAAGCTGGCTCGGACATTTGAAATGGGGTGACACATATCGGCTTAAACAGAACCTGCTTGAGCGGTTCGTCCTAAGCAGGGAATAAGGAAACGGCGGCTCTTGGTACAATAACAATGACAGAAACCTCTCGTCGGCTTATCGTAACAACAACAATCCCGACAACAGAAACAATAATGTCGGCCTCCGCCTCGTCAAAACATTCCTTTTCGTGTTTGGTTTTTTACGGAAAGCCAAAGAATACTGGAATTGTTCAGCCTTATTTCCTGTGTTGCCAGAATTGGCAACCAAACAGAAAAAAGTCCCCGCCTGATTAGTAGTCTTTTTCGAACGTCAGGCGGTGGACAACACTTACAAATCTTCGACGTATGTCGCTTTGGGGTTATACTCCAGAAATTCTTTTTCTGTTACTATTTCTTTGATGACGGAATCCTCAACTCGAATAAAAGCAAAATGCCTGCTTTGATCCATTGTTTTAATATAGGCTCTTCCCTCGGTATCTCTTGTATATTTTGAGCAATATGGACAGATATAGTCTGTCTTTATCCAGGTATTATTGTACTCGTTGTCCAAATTATTGAGAAAGTCATTGATGTGATAGATGCTAAAGCCTCTACACCCAATCTCTTGCCACTTCATTTGGATTTCAGTCTCTTTGTTGACCTTATCTGTTATAGGACAGTGAAGATCTGCATATATTGTATTAAACATCCCCATATTAAACGGTTAATTTCTTTTTCGCTTTTCTTTCAACAGCTCGTCTGGTTTTCAACTGTTCTGCCTCAAAAAGCTTTTTGAATTCAGGGTCTTTAAGTTCTTCCTTTAGAACATCGTCAAAGTTGAGTATTTTCATGGTCACAGTATACATCCATTTGTCGGGGCAGAAAAAGAGCTACTGAGAAAGTCTCTACGCTGCGGAGACAATCGTATTTTTCTTAGCGTACAATATTCTCGGGTGCATAAGAAATGGTCGGGTTCAAGCAGCACGGCCGAATTTCGAAACGATATCATCGCCCTGACCCGATAGAACCCTTGCT
>CAIWAN010000020.1 GCA_903910705.1 uncultured Candidatus Marinamargulisbacteria bacterium | reverse complement strand
TCTTTCGATTTCTATGTGGCTCATTGTCACGCCTTCTTTCATGTCTTATCCCCCAATCTTTTTGATTCAGAGGGTAGTCTATCTTCTCTAGGGTGACATTTCTATTTGGTTCAGGGGTGACATTATCACTTTGGGCTAACAATGCGACCCTAAACCGTGGACACCCCTATGCGTGCGTGTTACGATATAGACGAAGGAACTAACGTTATATGTGGCTAAACAAACTAATTCATCGAGTTAAACAACGCAGCGATTCCTCCTCGCCTAAAGAAACAAAACCGGCTGATATGTCTTTTTACGTTAAACGGATCAACGACGCTCTGTACGAGGTTTCTCTCAAAGATTTTCCTGCCTCTAAAGGGCTTGGCACGAATCCTCAACAAGCCCTGAACGATCTACTCGAATCCCTCAATCAGCAGATCGACAGTGTTGTCAAACAAACCGTTCTCATGAATATGCACAAAGACGAAATCAGCGAAAAGTACTGCGACCTGCTTGAACATTTCAATAAAAATCACTCCAAAGAAAAACCAACAAGTTGGATCAAGAAAATCAAACAATATTTCTCACCACCACCAAGAACCATTCAAGTTCTCGAAGTCAGCATCGCCCTCAAAGAGCCAGATATTACCCGCTCGATCATGGATCGATTGATCCCCAAAGAACTCCCCTTCGCTAATCTCAGTCGGCTCTCCATGATGCCGAGCATGATGATGCGTCAAGAACCCCGAATTTTATCAACCCCTAACATCCCCGAATTAGAACATCGTTTTCTGCTTCGCTCAAACTACGACCAAACCGAGCCCCCTCTTAATCTGATCTTTGACTCTGAAGGCTTTGAGCTTGAAGAGACCTTCTCCTTTGGCATCGTTGTTAATCTCAATTAATGGCTAACCTCGAAGCGATCCGTCATAGCGCTTCCCACGTCCTCGCGCAGGCCGTTCTTCGACTCTACCCTACCGCCAAACTCGGCATCGGCCCCGCTATCGACAATGGTTTCTACTATGACTTTGAACTCCCGACGCCTCTCATCCCCGAGGATCTCATCAAGATCGAAGCCGAGATGAAGTCCATTATCAAAGAAAATTTACCTCTCATCAAAGAAACCCTTTCAAAACAAGATGCCATGAAACGGCTTCAAGCTTCGGGCCAAACCTTTAAACAAGAACTCCTCGCCGACCTTCCCGACTCAGAAGCCATCACCTTCTATTCACAGGGCGATTTTAGTGATCTGTGCAAAGGTCCCCACGCGGCCTACACCCGAGATATTAAGGCATTCAAGCTTCAAAAAATATCCGGTGCTTACTGGCGTGGCAAAGAAAGCAACCCCATGCTCCAACGCATTTATGGGATCGCCTTCGAAACAAAAGACGAACTGGCAGCCTACCTAACGCTTCTCGAAGAAGCGGAGAAACGCGATCACCGAAAGATTGGCAAAGAATTAGACCTATTCAGCCTCCAAGACAAAGCTGGCGCAGGGCTTGTTTATTGGCATCCCAAGGGTGCACGGATCCGTCACATCATTGAATCGTTTTGGAAAGATGAACATTTCAGGAACGACTATGAACTCGTTAACACACCGCATATCGGACAAAGTTGGCTCTGGGAGACATCAGGGCATTTGGGTTTCTACAATGAGAATATGTACGCGCCCATGAAGATCGACGACCAAGATTATTATGCCAAGCCCATGAATTGCCCCTTTCATATCCTTATTTATAATTCATCCTTGCGTTCCTACCGAGACCTCCCCCTTCGCTGGGCAGAACTGGGTACCGTTTATCGTTATGAACGCTCCGGTGTATTGCATGGCTTACTTCGAGTTCGAGGCTTCACCCAAGACGATGCCCACATTTTCTGTACGCCGGAACAAATGGAGAACGAAATATTCGAAGTCATCCGTTTCTCAAAGTCCATTCTCAGCACGTTGGGCTTTGATGAACTTTCCTTTTATCTGTCGACCCGCCCTGAAGATTCCGTTGGCGACCCTGCCAGATGGGAACAAGCCGAGAACGCGTTACGCAAAGCCCTCAGCATGGAAGGCATTACGGATTATCAAGTTGATGAAGGGGGTGGCGCTTTTTACGGCCCCAAGATCGACATCAAAATCAAAGACGCATTAGGTCGTGAATGGCAACTTTCAACGATCCAATTCGATTTTAACGAACCAGAACGCTTTGATATGACGTATATCGGATCAGATGGCAATAAACATCGCCCCTTTATGATCCATCGCGCCTTACTGGGCTCTATCGAACGATTCTTTGGTATCCTCGTTGAGCATTATGCTGGGAAGTTCCCCTTTTGGCTGAGTCCCGAACAATTCCGGATCCTAACAATCAATGACAGTGAAGCGACACTTAACCACGCAAAATCCACCTTAGACCATTTGAAGTGTTTGGGTTTTAGAGGCACGCTCGATGACCGAAACGAAAAGCTCGGCCTCAAAATTCGTGAAGCCCAAGTTCAACATATTCCTTTTGCGCTTATTATTGGCGACAAAGAAGCACAGGCTAGTCAAATCGCCCTTCGAAAACGAGGCGAACAATCAACCACGCTGCTCAGTCTTGATGAGGTTGAAGCGCTATTTAAAGGCCTTCAGACACAAAAGGTTAATTGACAGTGGGCATGAGCCAACGTATAATCGTACCGACTTTAGCGGAGGTGTAAGGATCGTTAAGCATTTACCAAAAAACCGTGAAATAAAAAACGCTCAAGTGCGACTTATAGACACGGACACGGGGATTCAAACGGTCGTAGCCATCGCTGATGCCCTTAAATTAGCCGAAGAGGCCGGCTTAGATCTGGTCGCGGTTTCACCAAACAGTGACCCGCCGGTATGCAAGGTTCTAGACTATAGCCACTATATCTATAACCAAGGTAAGTTGGAAAAGAAGGCCAAAAAGACGGTAAAAAGCAACGTCTTGAAGGAACTTAAGCTCACACCGAAGATCGGGGAACATGATTACCAGGTCCGGTTTCAAGCGGCGCAAAAGTTTCTGGCAAAAGGCCATAAGGTCAAAATGACCGTTTTTTTCCGTGGACGAGAGATTACGCATCCTGATGTTGGGTTAGCTCTACTTCGACGTGTAAACGCTGAACTGGGTGACACGGCGCAGGTCGATCATGGGCCGGTCTTTAATGGACCTACCGCCTCGATGGTTCTCTCTCCCAAAAAATAAAGGATTAGAAAGAAGGAGAATTTGATATGCCGAAGATGAAAACACGTCGTGCCGCTGCCAAACGCTTTAAGTTAACAGGCACAAAGAAGATCGTTCATAACAAAGCCGGTGGGTCTCACCTACTTGAGCACGAAAGCATGGGCCTTAAACGCGGTCGTCGCGGTAATGTCGTGCTTCACAAAACTCAACTTGTTAAAGTCAAGCGCATGCTTGGAATCTAAGGAGAAACTAAAATGGTAAGAGTAAAAAGAGGAAATGTTCGAGCAAAGAATCGCAAAAAGATCCTTGACCTTGCAAAAGGTTTTTATGGTTCACTCCATCGGCTATATCGACCTGCCAAACAAGCTGTTACCCAAGCATTAACGAATGCGTTTGCGGGTCGTCGCGACAAGAAAGCGATTTTTCGTGATCTTTGGATCGCTCGTATTAACGCTGCTTGCCGACTTAACGGAACCACCTATAGTCGCTTCATTAATGCGCTCAAGAAAAAAAATATTCTGCTTAACCGTAAGATGCTTGCGGAAGTCGCTCAATATGATGCCGAAACCTTTTCAAAGATCGTCGAAGCCACAAAGTAACGGAGCGATTTCATGATAGAAATGCAATTGGGTGGTCTTGGGTTTGATCCCCGCAACATGTCGCCCATTATCCTACTTCGGGATAATGAAGAACGCAATTTCCTGCCCATTTGGATCGGCATGTTTGAAGCTGCTGCCATAGCAATGGAACTTCAAGATTTCAAACCCCCTCGCCCAATGACCCATGACCTACTTGTTCAGATCATCGACGTACTAGGCGCTGAAGTAGACCGTATTATCATTAGCGAGATCAAGGATGATACGTTCTATTCAAGCATCGAACTATTGATCCCAAATCCTGACGCACCTCAAACGCCTAAGAAAAAGGGCAATGTTGTCACAGATGAAGAGAGCATTGAAGAGCATGATGATGACGACGTAACCATTATTCGACTCGATGCTCGGCCATCTGATGCCATCGCCATTGCGGTTCGCACCGATGCCCCGATTTATGTCTCAGAACAAGTAATGTTCAAGGCCAAGATGGTCAACGCAGAGAAGGACCAAGAAGAGACCCAGAAATTCAAAGACTTCATCGACAACGCGAATCCCGACGACTTCGCCAAGTACTACAACCAAAAACAATAATTAATCTGAATTCAGTGTTGCCGGACTACGGCTTCGCTCAGCATCCAAAAAGCACTTAGCGTCTAAACGTCACAATTTTGTTCATTGATAAAATGAAAGTGCCTCACCCGCCCCTCTCCTAAAGGAGAGGGGCGGGTGAGGTTCGGCCTACTTCCCTAGAATCTTCTTTGCGGCTTCCGAGGCGAGAGCAGCCTTTCGGGCTTTTTCATCTTCAAGCAGATATTTGCCGAGATCAACACGAAGTTTAATGCTTTGATCAGCACTTAACAAGGCTGAGTAATTATTCGAAACGGTTTCAAGGATCGGACGCTTGTCCTTAAACGTGGTCAGCAGCGTATCCAAGAGCGGCCTCGCCTTTTCGAGAAGGCCATGTTTCTTGTAGAAATCGATAGCGGCCATATACACGATCGGATACTGGTACTGGGGATTATATTTCTGCCACACCATCGCCCGCTCATAGGTGTTAATGGCATCATCCAATCGACCTAGTTTTTCATACATTCTAGCGATCTGAACATACAGCAACAGATTCTGTGGCTGGCTCGATAATAGCTTTTGATACTCTAACGACGCCCGAAGATACTCTTGTTTGACGCGATATTCGTACGCCAACAGCATAGGATCAACAATAACAACATTTGCACTGTCCTGAATTGGTTTGATCCATTTTCGGACGGCTTCCTGCTGTTTCAACTGTAGGATCTCTTGCTCAATTTGTTGATCGGTCACACCCACAGGAATGGGTTTATCCTTACGGCCCGTACACATAATAATATGATAACCGAACTCCGTCTTTACGGGGCCAATAATCTCTCCAGGCTGCATTTTATAAAGCTGTTTCTCAAACTCAGGCACCATTTGACCACGACTGATCCACCCCAAGTCACCGCCATTCGCTCCCGAGATCTTATCGTCAGAATATTGCTTAGCTAAGGCCGCGAAACCACTGGGATTCGACAAAGCGGCCTCAAATAGCTTCTCTGCTTTTTTGATCGCAATAATATCTTCATCTTGATTATCCGAAGCGATCTTGATCAGAATATGACGAGCTTGGATCTCGACAAACGCCATTTTTTTGTCATACGGCGTCACAACCGCTCGGGCGGCGATACCGTTGACCGTCTTAGCAACGATGATCTCATCTTTTTGCTCGGCTTTAAAACTCTTCCATGTTACGTTCTGTTGTTTCAGCGCCTTTTTTAACGCAGAGACATTCTTCATCTGATACATTTTAACAATCTGGTCGATTCGATAATTAACTTCCTGAGGCAAAGCCTTAACACCTTGTTTATTGGCCTCGCCCATCATCATCATAAAGCCCACCGTACGCTGCAAGGCATCATATCGATAATAATCGATCACATCGGGATCGATCAACATGCGTTGATCTTGGGGGATCGAAGCAAAGGCCTGATTGAACTGTCGATTAAATCGAGCTTCGTCGATCGGCTTTCCATCAACCGTGGCAATCGTCGACACTTTATCGTTCTGTTGTTTGAGTTGATTTTTTTTGTTGCCCAGCATGGAGATCGTCCCTATCCCAAACAACGACCCAATAAACAAAATCACCGTTGCCAACATAATCTCTCGTCCGTAAGTTCGTAGCCAATGTAACACGTTAATGCCTCCCTTTTCCTATTTCTTTAATATTCCACGCAACAAATTATGAATCGAAAAGAAGCTACCGGCAACACCGATCAGGGTTCCAAGGCCCAGAAGAATCAAATCAAGCGTCAACAGGTCTAATCCTTGCGTAAAAACGCCGATAAACGGAAAGGCGTCTTGAATCTTTACATTCACAAAATGGAAAAGTAACGACGAAATGATCGTCGCAAGGAGAGACCCGACAATACCCAAAATAAAGCCTTCGATTAGAAAACTCCATTTAATAAAACTGTTGGTGGCACCCACCAGTTTCATAATTTGAACTTCGCTACGTTTTGACAAGATCGTCAGATTGATCGTATTGATGGTGATCAAAAAGGTAGCCAGCAAAAGGAACCCAACCACCGAAATGGCCACGATGTTAAATATTTGAACAAATTTTCGAAGCTTCGTCACCATGCTACGGCCAAAGCGGACATCTTTGACCCCATCGATCAACCCCAAATCTCGGGTGATCTTTTCGATATCGTCGATCTTATTCAGGCGAATGATATAAGAGTCTGGCAGGGGGTTCCCAACCACCAACGTCACAATATCTTCTTGATAGCGGAATTTACTTTTTAAGCGTTGCCACGCATCGTCCTTTGAAACGAACGTAAACGAATGGATGCCGCCGATCGAAGCGAGTTGTTCTTCAACTTTGGAGATCCCGACGGAGGTAATGTCTTTATCTAAATAAGCGACCACATTCAAGTTGCGACTCACATTGCCAAGGGCAGAGTTCATATCAATAAAAAGCATCATAAAGGTAGCCAAAAGAATGAGGGAGATACTGATGGTCATGACCGAGATGATCGACATCACCATGTTCTGGCGAAGCGATATCAAGGCTTCACCAAAGAAAAACTTAATAACTCTCAGGTTCATGGTACCGTCCTAACTGTTGGTCTCGAATAATATTGCCACCGTGGATAGCCACGACGCGTTTTCTCATTAGATCGACGATCGTTTTGTCGTGCGTCGCCACAATGACGGTCGTATTCGACATATTGATCTTATTAAGGATCTGCATGATCTCCCACGAGGAATCGGGGTCAAGATTACCCGTTGGTTCATCGGCAAGCAGGATCAAGGGTTTATTGATGATGGCACGGCCGAGACAAGCTTTTTGTTGTTCTCCACCTGAAAGCTGGTACGGGTAGCAATGGATTTTTTTTTCAAGCCCGACCAAGTTGACAACATAATCTACTTTCTCTTTAATGGCCTGTTTTTTTTCGCCTTGGATCTTCAGAACGAACGCCAAATTCTCGTATACGGTTCGATTGAGGATTTTGAAATCTTGAAAGATGACCCCAATATTTTTGCGTAGTTTGGCGATTTGAGCTTCTCTAAAGTCACGCGTATTGACCTTATCGATATAGATGGTCCCCGAATCAGGAAGATCTTCACGCAGGATCAACTTCAGGATCGTCGTTTTACCCGCTCCCGTGGGTCCAACCAAGAAAGCGAACTCGTCTTTGCTAATATGAAGGTTGATTCGGTTAAGAACCAGAAAGTGCTTATTGTAAGTCTTTGAAACGTTTCGTAGACGGATCACTTGCGAGCAAGAACGAGGTTCACTTTAGCAATAAGACCTTCAACCGTCAGATGATGTTTTTCGAGGAGCTCATCGGGTTTTCCGCTTTCACCAAACACCCCTTCGACACCCAGCATCTCCATGGGAACCGGTGCATTTTTAACAATCACTTCGGCAACCGCACTACCCATCCCACCGATGACCGAATGTTCCTCTGCCGTCACGATCGCCCCCGTTTCCCTGGCAGCCGCGATCAGAACCGCTTCGTCGATGGGCTTGATACTCGATAAATTAATGACACGCACATTGATCTTTTGTTTTTGTAGTGTCTGCGCAGCACGAAGGGCAATATCCACCATAATGCCACAAGCAACGATCGTGACGTCCCCACCCTGTCGAATAACCTCACTTTTGCCCAACTTAAATTGATAGTCTGTTCCCTCGAAAACAAGCGGAGAAGCCCCGCGGCTCATTCGCAAATAGAAGGGGCCATATTCAGCCGCCATGACATGCACCATTTGGGCCGCCTCGATCGCGTCAGCCGGAACAAGTACGTTCAAAGAAGGGATCGGTCTCATGATAGCGAGATCTTCTATCGCTTGATGGGTGCCCCCATCTTCGCCAACCGTCACCCCTGCATGAGTTGCGACGACTTTCACATTTAACTTTGTATAGGCAACCGTATTGCGAATTTGCTCCCAAGCTCGCCCTGAAATAAACATAGCAAAACTACTCGCAAAAACGGTCTTACCCATATTCGCTAGCCCTGCCGCCATTCCAATACAGTTCTGTTCGGCGATGCCTGCATTAAAAAATCGGTTCGGAAAGGCTTTTGCGAAGAGACCGGTCTTTGTCGACGAGGACAGATCAGCGTCTAATACAAAAACATTGGGATCGACTTTGCCAAGCTCAACCAACGCTTTACCATAATAATCGCGAGGGGCGACAGACGTCATAAATAGGTTCCTTTCGTAACATGCAACTCTGCTTTGGCTTTAACCAATTGCTCGTCAGTAATAGGGGCACCGTGATAACAAACTTGATGCTCCATAAAGGTAATGCCCTTTCCTTTTACGGTATCGGCGATGATCGCCACAGGCTTATCCATCACACGATCGGCCTGCTCTAAGGTTGAAACGATCTCATGAATATTATGTCCATCGATCGTAAAAACCGCCCAACCGAAGGAGGTAAACTTATCAGTAAGCGGATCGATATTCATGACATCTTTCGTCGCCCCATCAATTTGAAGGCCATTTTTATCAATGAAGATACACAAATTATCCAGATGGAAGTGAGCCGCCGCCATCGCCGCCTCCCAAACTTGCCCTTCTTGGCATTCACCATCCCCCAAGAGTCCATAGACACGATTGGTTTTTTGATCATGTTTCAACGCAAGCGCCATCCCCACCATCACCGAAAGACCCTGCCCCAGTGAACCGGTCGACATTTCTACGCCTGACAGACTGTGTTTGTCGGGATGCCCCTGCAAATCACTGCCTAATTGACGAAGGGTTTTAAGCTGCTCAAGGGGGAAATACCCCTTCATCGCAAGCGTGGCATAGAGCGCAGGCGCTGCATGGCCTTTTGCCAACACAAAATAGTCGCGATCTTCCCATGAGGGATCCTTGGGGTTGATCTTTAACCAATAAAAGTATAGCGTCGAGATAATATCGCTCATGGACATCGAGCCACCGGGATGCCCCGACTTTGCCCTGCAAGTCATCTCAAGAATGTGCTCGCGGATCTCAGTCGCTCGAAGCAGGATTTCGTGGATCTTTTCTTTTGTAATTGACATGTCTACCTCACGCTTAATTTAGTGATATCAAACCATGTGACCACGAGCATTAGAATAATTAACGCTAACGCTCCTGCCAAATGGATCCGAGCAACGAAAGATTCTTTTATTCGAAACGGTAATATGACGCGAAGGCCTTCCAATAAAAAACGACCACCATCCAATGCTGGTAAGGGAAGACAGTTAAGCACCGCAAGGTTTATTCCGAGAAATGCCACGAAGCGACCCAAAAACAGCACGCCGTAGTTTACCATCTCACCCGTTACACTGACAATTCCTATCGGCCCTGACATGGCCGAAAGTCCAATGCGACCGGTCAGCAGCTGCCCGATCCCGACTAACGTCAGAACCACCCCTTGAACCGTATCATTAATGGCTCGAAATAAGGCACCGCTCCACTGAAAACGCTCAGATTGACTCGACCTCAACTTAACCCCGATCTGCCAAGCCAAATCATCGGAGGGTTGGGTCGGAACAACCGCAACGTCAAGGAGACTATTCTTACGCAATATTTTAATATGAAGGGGCCTCCCCTTTGAGGCATGTATAGCCGCAACCAGCGCGGCCCCGCCACTGACAGTCTGTTGATCAATGGCGATGATCTTATCGCCAGAATGGAGCTGGACTTGCTGCGCGGGGGAGCCCTTTGCTACTGACTCGATCACGGTTGTTACCGTTGAATGAAGCCCCCCGAATCCATAAACAGCGAAAAGGACCCCGAACGAGACGAGTAAATTGGCCAAAGACCCTGCACCCAGAATAAAGAGTCGACTCCCTAAGGGTGCCTCTTGAAATCGGCGGCCCCCCGACTTTTCTTGTTCAAGATTCGCTGTATCAAGTCCCGCCAGACGAACATATCCCCCTAGCGGGATCAATCGAAGCGAGACGAGCATCGATTGTTTGGTCTTGACCTGAACAAGCGCGGGGCCGAACCCGATCGAGAATTCATAGACCTGCACACCACACAATTTGGCGGCCCCATAATGACCGAGCTCATGAACCATGATCAATATCGAGATAAGAAGAAGCGACAGAAGAATGATCATGAACGAACGATCAGCCGATCCATTAACTCATGACCCTTTTCATAGCGGTGTCCGGTCGTTCCCGCATCGACTTCCGTAAAACGAAGTGAGCTGTTGCCCTGTTTTGAATTGTCATAGATCACATAGGGCACCCGATCGTTGGCATGCGTTTTGATCTGGACAGGAGTCGCATGGTCGGGGAGTAGCAAGAGGCGAACCGCTTGACCGTTGATTCCGGCTAATAAGGTCTTCACCACATCGTGATCGACATGCTCGATCGCTTTAACTTTAAGGTCGACGTCGCCCATATGACCGGCTTCATCCGGCGCCTCGACATGGATAAACACGATGTCCGTTGTTTTAAGGGCCTCAAGGGCATAGGTGGCCTTGCCCACGAAATTGGTATCCATAAACCCTGTCAACCCAGGCACATCGATCACCGACAACCCTGCCGCTAAGCCGATCCCTTTGATAAGATCGACCGCCGAGATCACCCCACCGGTCAGCCCATACTTGTCAAAAAAAGAAGGGATCGTCATCTTTTTGCCCTGTCCCCAGAGCCAAAGCTGTGTGGCCGGCGAGTCGGCGAGAATGGGTTTACTCGCTTCCATGATCTCATTAATCAGCACAGCACCCTTTCCCAAAGGATAATGAGGCGCGACGTCTTGGCCGGTTATGTCGTGAGGGGCGACCGTTTTCATCTCCGCGTCAAAGTTATGAATGACACATAAATTGCGATAGCTACTGCCTGCGAAAAGTTCGATCTGGGGGAAACGGGATTTGAAGGCGGTATTGAGTTTTTCGATCAATGAACGAGCAGCCTCACTCGGGATATGGTTCGCCGTAAAGTCATCCATTTTCCCGTCTTTTACCGAGACGAGATTGGCTCGAAATATCATGTCGGTGGGCTTCAAATCGATGCCCTGACTGACCGCCTCAATGGGGGCCCGTCCGAAATAATACTGAGCGGGATCATACCCAAAGATCGAGAGATTGGCGACATCGCTACCAGGAATAAAGCCCTCTGGGGTATTGCAGGTCAACCCTAACTCACCGTTCTTGACGAGATGATCGAAGGAGGGGGCACGGGCAAGAGAGAGGGGGGTTTGGTTTTGATGCGTCGGTAACGGCCAATCCGACATCCCATCGCCGATGACGACGATGTATTTCATAAAGCGTTTACGAACGTCTTAATGCGACGGAGGGCTTCTTTTAAGTCCGGCAAACTGGCCGCATAACAACAGCGAACAAACTCATTATTCCCTTCAGCAAACGCGGTACTGGGAACAACGGCCACACGGCCTTCAGTGAGGAGACGCATGGCAAAGTCTTCGGCGGTCAAACCAAACTTTTTAACACTGGGGAAAATATAAAACGCCCCTTTAGGCTCAAGGACGTCAAACCCAATGGATTTGAGCTCTTCATAGACGATATTTCGACGCATCTTATAGGATTGGCGCATTCTTTCTCGATCCTTTTCGCCGTGTTGCAAGGCTTCGAGGGCGGCGTACTGCGACATAATAGGCGCACACATCGTGGCATATTGATGAATTTTGACCATTTGATCCATCACTTCTTTTTCACACGCCACATAGCCGATCCGCCATCCCGTCATGGCATAGGCCTTTGAGAAACCGTTCAACAAAATGAGATTCTCTCGCATATAGGTTGAAGCCGAGAGAGGTTTGTCTTCATAGACGAGTTGATTATAGACTTCGTCAGAAATGAGCCAGAGATTTTTCTCTTTGCAAACATCAACTATATCCTTCAGTTGGGCTTCAGTCACCATCGCCCCCGTGGGGTTGTTCGGGTAGCCGATGATAATGGCTTTGGTGTTCGGGGTCAGTGCGTTAAGGATCTGCTCCCTTGTTAAGATAAAATCCGTCGGGGTCGTATCGACTTCGATCGCTTTTCCCCCGGCTAAATGCACCAAAGGCGAATAGCAGACAAAGTTCGGAACCGGCACAATGACTTCGTCCCCCGTATTCAAAATAGTTCGAAACGCCAGATCAAGTCCTTCGGATACCCCCACCGTAATGAGCACCTCGGATTCGGGCTTGTAGCGAGCAGCAAACTCTTTCTCGATCTGAGACGCGATCTCTCGACGCAATTCGATGATGCCATAGTTAGAGGTATACGAGGTATAGCCTTTTTCGAGCTGATAAATGGCATGCTCAGTAATGTTCCAAGGGGTTACAAAGTCGGGTTCGCCCACCCCAAGCGAAATAATATCATCGCTTTGCATAACCAGATCAAAAAACTTTCGGATACCCGACGGCTTAATAGATAGAACTTTTGAGGATAAGGGCAACATCGTTAGAACGCGACGTTAAGACGGTGGGACCGGTTCTCGTCGAGACCCATAACGATACCATTCTCTTTATATTTTTTAAGCAGAAAGTGTGTCCCTGTCGAGACCACATTGGCGATCGGCGAGAGTTTACTTGACACAAACGCGGCGACTTCGCGAAGGTTGCGCCCCTTAACCACCACCAACAAGTCGAATACGCCACTCATCAAGTAGACCGATTGGACCTCGGGGAACTTTTGCAAACGATCGGCGATATGGTCAAAGCCTTGGTCACGCTCGGGCGCACATTTGACCTCGATAAACGCCACCACACTGCTATCATCATCAAGCAACTCATCATTAACAACAACGGAATATTGAAGGATAACCCCTGTTTTTTCGAGCTCGGCGATCTGGACACGAATGGCCTCTTCTGTGCTCCCTAACATCGTTGCGATCTCGGCGGGCGTGGTTCGAGAATCCTGTCGAAGAATATTGACGATATTGTCACGCATTTTATACTCCGATCGCACGGATGAGCTCATCCATCGAATTCTTTATTTTTAGTGGTTTGCTTGATCTTAATATAGCATTGTCCGTGTCTTTGAGTCCATGGCCGGTCAGGGTACAGACGATGACATCGCCGTCCTTAAAGAGATGCTTTTTCATCAGCACACCGGCGACAGAGGCCGCCGAGGCAGGTTCACAAAAGACGCCCTCTTTTTCGGCCAGAATATTATAGGCATCAAGAATCGCTTCATCCGTCACGGATTCGATAAGTCCACCCGACTCATCCCGTGCAGCCACAGCTTGTTGCCAGCTGGCGGGGTTGCCGATACGGATCGCCGTCGCAACGGTCTCAGGGTTCTCGACAATATGCCCAAGGACGATCGGTGCCGAACCAGCCGCTTGAAAGCCGATCATCTTCGGGAGTCGACGGCTCTTCTTAGCGTCATGATATTCGTTGTAGCCCTTCCAATAGGCCGTAATATTGCCCGCATTCCCAACCGGCAAAGCATGATAAGTAGGCGCATCGCCTAGCGCATCAACGATCTCAAACGAGGCCGTCTTTTGCCCCTCGATACGGAACGGATTAATAGAATTGACCATCTCGATGGGGTAATTAGCCGTCACGTCTCGCACCATATTCAAGGCATCGTCAAAATTCCCTTCGAGCTGCAACACCAACGCCCCGTGCATCATAGCCTGTGCGAGCTTACCCAGCGCGATCTTTCCATCAGGGATCAACACCACACAACGAAGCCCTGCCCTAGCGGCATAGGCCGAAGCAGAAGCCGACGTATTGCCCGTCGAGGCGCACATCACAGCCTTCATACCCTTTTCAACAGCTTTGGTAATGGCCATGGTCATGCCCCTGTCCTTAAAGGAACCGGTGGGGTTTAGCCCTTCGTACTTAAAGTAAACGGTGACATCTTTGCCGATCAGTTTGGGGATATGAACAGCGGGGATAAGGGGCGTATTGCCCTCACACAGTGTAACAATGGGGGTTGTCGCACTAACGGGGAGATACTCGCGATAGGCGTTAATTAAACCCTTCCACATGGGTGGTATTGTAGCGGAAATATTGGATTTCAGAAATAAGAAAGTTCAAATGTTTTTAAGCTCGCAAATTGCGATCTTAAGGCGACAGTTTCACCTGAATTTCTCTAAAACTCTCAAGCCCAGCTTGAAGGTTTTCGATAATCTCCGCTGCCAATACATCGGGATCGGGCAAGTTATCGAGGTCAGCCAACGACTTGTCCTTTAGCCACGTAATGTCGAGACTGGTTTTATCTCGTGCCAGAATGTCTTCATAGGCAAATTTCCTCCACCGGCCCTCAGGATTTGTTTCCGTATTAAAGGTTTCTTTGCGGGTGTGTCTGTTCGAGGGGTTGTAACACGAGATAAAGTCTTTCAGATCATCTAATTTCAAAGGGTTCTTCTTTAATGTGTGATGAATGTTTGTCCGATAATCATAGACCCATACTTCTTTTGTCCACGGCTCTTTGCTTGCGGGTTTGTTGTCGAAGAAAACAACATTTGCCTTAACCCCCTGAGCGTAGAATATGCCGGTGGGTAGCCGAAGGATTGTGTGTAAATCGGTGGTTTCCATTAACTTTTTACGAACGGTTTCACCCGCACCACCTTCAAACAGGACATTGTCTGGGACAACAACGGCGGCGAGGCCTGTCGTTTTCAACATTGTCCGTATGTGTTGGACAAAGTTTAGCTGTTTATTACTGGTGGTCGCCCAAAAGTCCTGACGGTTATAGGTTAAATCATCCCGTTCTTGTTCACCTTCTTCGTTGGTGAAGGTCTGGCTACTTTTCTTGCCAAAGGGGGGATTGGCTAAAACGTAATCATAGGTCATGGGTGAAGCGGCAATAAGCGAATCAGCAGGCGAAATAAAATTATCGCTGTCGATGTCGCCGATGTTATGAAGGAACATATTCATGAGCGCCAACCGCCGTGTTCCGGCCACAATCTCATTGCCAAAGAATGTGCTCATTTTCAACGCTTTGTTTTGTTCCTTGTCCAGTTGGTAATGGGACACCAGATAGTCGTATGCGGCCAGAAAGAATCCCCCCGTGCCACAAGCTGGGTCAGCAATTGTTTTCATGGGTTGTGGTTTAATACATTCAACCATGGCTTTGATTAATGGGCGTGGTGTGAAGTATTGTCCGGCACCACTCTTTACGTCCTGTGCGTTCTGCTCAAGCAGCTTTTCATAAATATCGCCTTTAACATCTGCCCCCATGACAAGCCATTGTTCACTATTTATCATATCGATGATCTTGGCGAGCATAGCGGGGTCTTGAATCTTGTTTTGGCTCTTGGTAAAGATTTGTCCTAAGGTGCCTTTTTGCTGGCTTAACTCTCGGAGTAGATTAACGTAATGAATTTCTAGTTCGGCGCCTTTGAGGGAAACGAGGCTTTCCCAATTGTAGGCCTTGGGAATGTTGAGTTGACGGTTGTGAGGAGGCTTACTATACTCATCGGCCATTTTCAGGAACAGCAAATAGGTGAGTTGCTCTAGATAATCCCCATACCCAACACCAACATCCCGAAGTGGGTTGCAAAAGCTCCATACCTTACTGACAATACTCGAGGTGTTACTGCTCATGCTAATCCCCTTTTAAAAACTGCTTCATTTCTTTGTCAAAATCACTTTCA
The DNA here is from genome assembly GCA_903910705.1 of uncultured Candidatus Marinamargulisbacteria bacterium. Taxonomy (GTDB): domain Bacteria; phylum Margulisbacteria; class Riflemargulisbacteria; order GWF2-35-9; family GWF2-35-9; genus CAIWAN01. The sequence goes on along the minus strand of CAIWAN010000020.1, from coordinate 6,807 downwards.
AAAAATTTGTCTTGGATGGGGCGATATTTTTCAAACTCATTTTCCGCAAACGATTTAGCTATTTCAGCTGAAACTTTCCCCGCATCCTTCAAAATATCCTTTTGATTAAATGCCAAGAAAACATTGAGCTTTTCCACCCAATCTTTCATCGTCATGACAATGCCTTTTTCAGCTTGATCTTCCGCATAATCAAGATACATTGAAACAAAACGATTCAACGGTTTTAACTCGTTTTCAGTAAGATAGTTTTTTGCCACCGCCACATCTGATTTTCTAATTTTCCCATTGGGTGAATTTTTCCAAGACGTAAGCCCCATCTTTTCTTTTTGATAGTTAGCTCGTGAAACGATGATTTCTGCCGCTGTTTGTTTGGTTATGGCCCAATGAAGCTTGTTTTGGACGGTAGCAAAAAATTCTTTTGTTAAATCCGAGTTTACATCGTAATCGATACTGCACTCTGCATAAATATCGGTAATCTGTTGATATAACCGTCTTTCACTGCTTCGGATATCCCGAATTTTTTCAAGTTGCTCTTTAAAATAATCTTGTCCAAAAATGGGGTGCGGATTTTTCAATCTTTCCACATCCATGGTGTAGCCTTTGATAATAAACTCTTTGAGCACCGTCGTTGCCCAGATTCTAAACTGAGTGGCTCTATGTGAATTAACTCGATATCCAACGGCAATGATGGCATCAAGGTTGTAATATTTAATGGGTTTATCAGAATGAGTAAGGTGCATTTTTTGCACATTGCTATTTTCTTCTAACTCATTGCTTTCAAAAATATTTCTAAGATGCTTTGTAATAACCGTCCTATCCACATCAAAAAGCTCTGCAATGTTTTTCTGAGGCATCCAAATGGTTTCATTTTGGATTAATACGTCGACTTTAATATCGCCATTGTCATCTTTATAAAGCAAAAACTCTCTATTCGGCGTATAATTTATTAAATCAATGCTTTTCGTCATTTATTAATCTCCCCTCGAATGCCTTCTTTAGAATGCTTTGCCTGAGTGCCTCTGCTTGCTTTAGACTTTGTTCGATGGTCGCCTCGATATTATCGCAGACTGAGAGGCGTGATTCGATTTCTTCAACAATCGCTTGTTGTTCGTCGATTGATGCTAAGGGAACAGGAATACTTTTCAGATCATCTAAATTCAATCCGGCTTTGACAGCACCTCTTTGGTTCTTGTTCAAATAACGATGCCCCCCTGACCTAGAAATTATCCAGTACCCAACATATTTTTTATTAAATCCTTCTTTGGGACGACATAGACACACATGCTGGTTTACATAAGCATTTTCAAGTTTTGGTGCGATAGCAAACATCCCTAAATAACCTGTAATTGAAAACAGAAAGTCGCCCTCTTGAATTTTTGTTCTTATACCTTCGGAATTAGAAGGTGGACTAACGAATTGGATATTTGATGTATCCAAATCCAACTCTAATGAATCAAAATCCATATTTGTAATTCGAATGAATATTGCCCCGTTATTTGAATAATATTTCGCCCAACCCCTTGAGCCGCTAGTTACAAAGGCGAATAGTTCTCCACTTGTTACCCATTTCCATCCTTCAGGCAATTCACTCTCAACCACGTTTTTGTTTGTTAGTTTGCCTTCAAAAGCTGATTTCAAAACGGCTTGCCGATAAACCTTGAGTTGCTGTTGAGCTGTTAGAAGTTGTTGTTTGCCATTATCGAGGTCGCTGAGGAGTTCTTCGATTTTTGCAACGATAGCTTGTTGTTCGGCAAGAGTGGGTGTAGGAATTCTAATATCACGAACAATTGTAAGATTTACCCTTGCCCGTGTTGTTCCTTTTGTAATCAATTTGAATTGTTTTTTTACGATATCGCTATTGATAGCGTGCATTAAATACTTATCAAATATCTTTGATTTACTGGGTCTTAGCCGCATTAAGTCTGCAACAATTATTCCAAAAGGATATTGGGACGGCACCTTGCAGCATAAGCCTAAAGGCTCTCCTAGTTTGGTAATAATTAGGTCGCCAGATTGGAACGAATGTCGAATTAAACTTTTTGCTTTCTCCTCACTAACGAAAGAAATCCTTTTATCTAAGAATTTATTGGCTTTAATGTTTTGAATTTTAAAAACGGGAATTCCGCTTTCGGTATATTCGTTTGACTTCAAGTTAGACCCAAACGGACCATCAACCAAATCCTGTTTGGGATTGTCGACTAAATCACCAAGCCTAAACCACGTCCATCCTTTTGGAATATTATTTTCTTCACTCGTCATGCGGCTAAAGGAATTTTCTCACTACTTTGTCCAGTCTTGGGGACAGTTCAATATTCCTGTCGGTGTTTTTATTGGATTATCTAGCTGGCTTTGAGCTAGATGTTTCTCTTTAATTCGATGCTTTTCATCCGAAGCATTCATGATATCAAACCCCTTATTTGGAACCACCACGGAGATTCGCTTTGCGGGGAACTGACTTTTGATTGCTTCGATGGCAGGGATAATATCGTTGTCACCGGAGATTATCATGGCTTTTTCATATGAATCACTGTAGGCATCGCGCAATAGTTGAACGGCTATGTTCACATCGGTCTTCTTCTCTTCGTGTGTGACGTAGTCTTTTCCACAAAGCTGGCATCGCCTTGTAACTTTTTGAAATCGACCTTCCTTTACGGTAACACCTGTTGACTGAAGGGCTTGAATATAAAGCTTATGCTTATCTGTATTCTTCCATGTTGGCAACGCTGTAAAATAGTAGATATCAACCAGATGATCTTTGCTTAGCATGTAGCAATTCGCAAGCTTAACCAAATCAAGCCATTTATATTTATTGAAAGGTTTTGTTCGGGTTGTTCGGTTGTACTGACCTAAGAGGTGGTATAAGTTAAAACCATCGATGTAAACAGAAACTTTGGTCATAATTTATTTAATCCCGCCACCCGAAGGTGAACGGGGCTAACAGAATAAATCTGTCAGGGGTATGGCAAAATAGTATCAAAAAAGGCTCGGCATGTAAATAGACCGAATCGATTAATTCCCAGGAAAGAGACGCTTAAGCAAGGCAAGGGCTTCATCGTTATTGAGAAATTTTTCTTTCAGTTTCTCGCGAACAGTTTCGGGGTGGATGAGGCAGATGAATATTTCTTCAAGCGTTATCGCGTGGTTCATAAAAAGCTTATCGAATTCTTTCGTTTCTTCAATTGCAGATCTTACCGGTGAATTTAAATCGGAATTCGTTGCGTAAAAAAACCGAAGATTAGGCAATTGGAGAACATAAGGCGTTACTTGGCTTGTTATCGACTCTGATAATAACTCCAGCTTATTAAGATGCTTTAGGTTCGATAACCACGTACCCAACAAAATCGAATCCGAAACATCAACCCCCACACCAATTCGAAGTTCTTTAATCGATTCCAACTTTGACAAATATACCCCCAGCATACCAGGAGAATTAAATGTAAACGATTCAAGTCTGGTCAATTGAAGCAAATAGTCCCCAAGCTTACTGCTAAACTGAGCGTTATTAAAACCAAGAGAACGAACCCCTTTTAATCTTACCAAATCAGGACCTATTTCATCACTCATATGCTCAGATAATATCGCGACCTCTCCAATATCAGGATATTGAACAATCACATCGACAATCTGCTTAAATTGAGCATCTGTTCCAGCCGATATTTGAACCCCAATATTATTATCTAACTGGAGAAATACCTGAAAATCACCTTGATCCAAAATAGAAGAAAACTTCAATTTTATCTCTTCAACGGACATATAGTTTGGTTTTTTTGAGTCAATTTTCTCTCTGACTGCTTTCTGAAGCATATAATTTTTTACGGAAAAAATTTCTAAACAACATAGCTTCTGAATATATGGAAGTATTTCCATTGTAAACTGATTATTATCAAGTTTTAATACCTCAAGTTTGGCTAGCGATGAAAGCCATTTCCCTATAGTATCATTGTCAGGCAACATAACATTAGGTCCGATTTCAAGAGACCGAAGTGTTTTTAATTCTGAGACATACGATCCCATCATATTCTTTGAATCGATTTCAAGCGAATCTAAGTTGGCAAGTTCAGCAATATAGGTGCCTAGTCTGTTTGTAAATACGGTATTTATATCAAAGTACAGCCCCCTTAAACCTGTTAACTTGGAAAGATAGGGCCCAATGGCATCCGTCATATTGGGTGAAGAGAAAATTAACTCATCGATGTTGGAATATTTTTCAAGGAAAGTGGACGCCTCAATGAATTGACTATCTGATACAGACAGCAACTCTAATTTCAAACCCAAACCACTTGTCCATATTTTATAAGATCCCTGCCCCCATATATTTTCAAGCTCCTTATTAATCTCAACCAATTCATTGGGTTGCTTAACTTTCACGTCAACATTCTGCTTCAGCTCCAATGAAGGGGCTATAGATGCTTCTTCCTCCAAAGCTAACATCATATAACTTTCCTCTACTTCATCCTGAAAATCTTTTACATTAATCACTACAGTATCCTTATTGCTTCTTTTCAAGTTTTCAAGACTCAAACTGTCACATTCATTTTGGATAGATACTGCTTGAATAAAATCGAATATTGACAATGACCTTACCAGTTGATTCTTTCCCGTAAAAACGGAAACTGAAACACCCTTTTGAATCAAAGCATCAACAGCATCAATAAATATGGGAGAAAGAGTCAAAAGAGAACTTCCAGAGAATATTATGGGGCAAACATCCCTTTGTTGCTGTCCGCCATTGCTTACCCATGCGTTATTTGGATCAATCAACAATTGACTTGGATCCAGATAGCGACCCTGTGAATTTAACTGCTCACCCCATTTGAACCCAGGCATCCACATACTACTTGGCATCCAAGAATCAACGTCAACAAGACGACGAGTAACCTTATCCCTTAAAGCCCCTTTCTCTATACTTCTTCTTTTTTGTCTATCAAGTGCAATTATTCCGAACGCATTATCATCTGAGACCGACAAAACGGAAACGGGAATATCTCTTTCGTTCATTGAACGGCCCAGAACCTGAAAACAGTGCTCCATTAATTCTGTATCGGTAAAGTGCTGATATTCTGGCCGTTTTCTCGCTGCTTCGAATAAAGATAATGGTGTTTCTGCATGTATTGATGTGTCGGGTTTGTTTCCCAAAATATAGAAAGCATTTGAAGCATTTTGAAAAACATTATTTATTATCTTTAATGACTTTATTAATGGAACGTTATACTTGACTCTAAGTGCTGAAAGATATTTTATTGATAACCCCATTTGTTTTTCTGCTTTTGATTGATAATAAGAAAAACGGGGCATTATGTTCTCTTTTCCCCACATGAAGAAAGAATTAAAACGGATTGAAGCAATTTGGTGCAAAGACTCGAAAACATGATTTAGTTTTTGATTATGATTTTGAATAGATGTGGAATAAGTCAATTGTATTGGCATAAGCAGGTTGCGAATTTTCCCATAGCCGACTCTTCTTCTGTGCAATTCTGTTAGTTGCGTTAATGACTCGGCTTTGTCTTTCGGCAAATCGAGTTTTCTTGCAACCAATATTGAAGCGATTTCTGACGAGGAACTTTCTTTTAAGTCATTTTCTTCTCTTCTTGCTTGTTTCATCATAGATTCTTGTTTTGCCTTGACTTGCTCCAAATCACGAGGGATTTGGTTGAAATAGGGTTCTAGTTTTAACCGCGCTTCGTGAGCAATAAATGATGCTTTTTGCACCTCGACTTCACTGGGAAGCGTGGCGTATTTGGGCTTAGCAGGAATTGACGCAATCGCGATCCGTGCATTCTCATAAACATCATCCTGCAGTGCAAATTCAAGAGCAGCTATATAGGTCGTCAATCTTTTTGAAACTGACTTCGAGAGTTTGGGAAAAGTGGACAAAATGTTTTGATAAAGCGTTAATACATCTTCTTTATATAATTTCGTTTCGGGCAAACCATAGCCAGCCAGTATATTAACAAAAAAAGCGATTGGCTCGGTATTCAGAATGGCAACCCAATCTTGTGAAATAATACTTTTACAAAGGGTTACGAGCCCTTCTTCATGTGCTAGATACCCTATCCCCTCATTATAGGTTCGCTGTGCATAACTCATACGAAAGTCTTCGAGTGTTTGATGAAGCGGCGTGTCTCCACTGAAACGGGTTAAAAGAGCATGGCCCATCTCATGGTAAATTGTTCCTTTTAATTCTTGCGGATTACTCTCGGATCCTTCACGGAGTGAAAAAGAATAATCGGCTTCCTTAAAGAATCCCGCCTTGTCCGGTGCATCACTTGGCCTAAATTGTGTAACGGCAATATCTTTCTTAACGCCCTCTATTCTTCTCTGGGGTGTTAAGGCTCTGGCCACAAGCTGAATGGTGCGTACTGAAAGGGGTGTGTTTGGTTTGAGGCGTTGTTTACAGCGCAGGCTATAGACCTTGTTAATAATAGCATCAAAATTGCCCCCTGCCTTGAGTGCCTTCGCCGCTAACTTGAGCTCCCGCGTGGTGGCTCCAACGAATCCATCATGCGCGGCGGCTAGTCGGTTTGCCAACCCTTCATCAAAGCCATAAAGATCCATCACCAACGCGGCATTCTCGGCTTCGGTGTAGGGGCGTAACCGATGAAAAATCGAGCGATTTATCAACGCTGACGAGAACCGTTCCCGCCCCTTTAGGTCAAGCGAGTTCATGGTTGTTCAGCGTCAATTATTATTTCCCCTCAGCGTCAATTAGAATTCCCTATTTTGTAGCGGCAAAAACCGTCATTGTTATGCACGTTTCTGCCCCTATTTTTATCCATACTCCTTTCGCATAATCGCCGATACTTTCTC
>CAIWAN010000019.1 GCA_903910705.1 uncultured Candidatus Marinamargulisbacteria bacterium | reverse complement strand
TCTTTCGATTTCTATGTGGCTCATTGTCACGCCTTCTTTCATGTCTTATCCCCCAATCTTTTTGATTCAGAGGGTAGTCTATCTTCTCTAGGGTGACATTTCTATTTGGTTCAGGGGTGACATTATCACTTTGGGCTAACACTCTAGTCGCTAGGGCTTGGCTAAACACCGTCAAAGTGCTAAACTTACGCCCAATTACACATACTTGTTCAAAGAGTTGGTGATAGGTGCCCTGCAATAGGGATTCGCCAATGTTCGCAAGTAGAGGAATAACCAAACAGGAGGATCCCATGGAAGAAACAACAGCAGCCGTTACCCCAGAGACAAAATCAGAAAGACCCAAAAAAAGTGCGCCAGAACGTGTCGTGACGATGCGTCAACTTTTAGAGACAGGCGTTCATTTTGGACATCAAACCCGTCGATGGAATCCCAAAATGAAACCCTATATTTATACGAGCAGAAATGACATTCATGTTATCGATCTTCAAAAGACATTAGTCTATATCAATAAGGCCTACGACTATGTTCGCGATCAAGTTGCGAAGGGTGCTGTGGTTTTGTTTGTTGGAACCAAAAAACAAGCCCAGTCTGCCGTTGAAGAAGAAGCCAAGCGTTGCAGTATGCCGTATGTTTCTAATCGTTGGCTCGGGGGTATGTTAACGAATTTTGAAACTATCAAAAAATCCATCCACAAAATGAAAGAGATCGAAGAATGGCAGAATAATGGCATTTTTCAGTCATTCGGAATGAAAGAGCAATCCATGATGCAAAAACGTCTTACCAAATTGCAGTTTCACCTTAATGGCATTCGGGATATGGTAAAGCCTCCATCGATCGTCTTTATTGTGGACACAAAAAAAGAAGAGATCGCCGTCCATGAAGCCAATCAGCTGAAGACCCCCATCGTCGGGATCGTTGATACCAACTGTGACCCTGAGCTGATTAGCCACCCTATCCCTGCAAATGATGACGCGATCCGAACCATAAAGTTGCTGGCAAGTATTGTTGCGAATGCCGTTCTTGAGGGACGACGCAATCTTGCCGATGCTGAAGGTGTTTCGATAACCGAAGAACTTAAGAGCGAACTCCTTGATGGCGATATCGTCCTAACCGACGAAGAGCTTGAAAAACATCTTGATTTTCAAGAAATGTACGAAGATATGTTAGTGACGGAGGAATAAATGATGGCGATAACAACAGCAACAATACAGGCGTTACGAATAAAAACAGATGCTGGCATGATGGACTGTAAGCGTGCCCTTGAGGAAGTTGGTGGCGACATGGATGCTGCCGTAAAAATTCTTCGTGAAAAAGGCATCGCAAAGGCAGCAAAACGGGTTGACCGGGTTGCCAACGAAGGGCTAGTAAAAATCGTCGTAGCGGGAAATTCCGCTTCAATGTTAGAACTAACATCCGAGACCGACTTTGTATCACGAAGTGAAAAGTTTAATGTCTTAGCGCAAGAAGCGATCAGCTTCTTAGTTAAAGAACAATCCGCTGATCGGGATGCGTTTATCCTTGCAAAGAATAGTCAAGGAAAGACGATCCAAGATTCAATAGACGAGCTTGCGGCTATCCTTGGTGAGAAGTTAGAGCTCGGTCGAGTGGTTACTCTTCATGCAAAGGCAAGCGATGCCATTGGCTATTACCTTCATTCGAATAATAAAATAGGCGTCCTTTTGGTTGTCGAGAATGGGGCGGGCCAAGATGAGCTTGTTAAGGATATTTGTATGCATATTGCTGCCGCAAACCCCAGCGTGATCGGTATCGCGGATGTTTCTTCTGCTGATGTTGCCAAAGAAAAAGAAATCCTTCGACAACAAGTGATCAATGAAGGCAAACCCGAAGCGATCGCGGATAAGATCGTCGAAGGTAAAATCCGAAAATATTATGAAGAAGTTTGTTTGTTAGAGCAGACCTTCGTTAAAGATCCTGAAAAGAAGATTAAAGATGTCGTTGACGCTGCTGTAAAAGCAAGTGGCAAGGCGCTTAAGATCGCTACGTTTGTTCGGTTCAATATCGGTTAGAAAGGACAGCAGCATGGAGACACTTAGCAAATATCGTTCAGCAAAACGTGCATATGGTCTTGATGAGATCGCTTTGGTTCCCAATCGAACAACCGTTGACCCTGAAGATGTTGATATCTCAACCATCATTGCAGGGATCCGACTCGAAGTTCCCATCATTGCCTCTGCTATGGACGGGGTTGTTGATGTTAAAACGGCTGTTCTCATGTCCAAGCTGGGCGGTTTGGGTGTTCTGAACCTTCACGGGGTACAGACTCGATATGAAGATCCATCAGAGATTTTAAAGAAAATCGGGTCGGTTTCAACCACCGAGTATGTAGAATTAATGCAAGAGATCTATAAAGAACCGATAAAACCTCATCTTATTACAAAACGAGTTCAAGAAATTAAACAACAAGGCGGTAAAGCCGTTGTTAGTTCCATTCCTCAAGATGCTGAAAAGCTTGGCCCCATTGTTCAAGATGCGGGTGCGGATGCTTTTTTAGTCGCCTCGACGGTTGTTTCTGTCGGGCATTATTCTTCGAAGTACGAATCGCTTGATATTGCTAAGTTGGTTAAAACCTTAAAAATCCCCGTAATGGTTGGAAACTGCACCTCCTACGAAGTAGCGCGAAGCCTCATGGAAACAGGTGTTTCAGCGGTCTTTGTTGGGGTAGGGCCTGGTGCCGCTTGTACTTCTCGCGGTGTTCTTGGGATTGGTGTTCCAATGGCAACAGCTGTCGCCGATGTGGTGGCAGCACGGTTAGATTATTTTCGTGATACGGGCCGATATGTTTCGGTGGTTGCTGATGGGGGAATTGCGACGGGTGGCGATGTCTGTAAGGCTATTGCTTGCGGTGCCGATGCTGTCATGATCGGTTCGCCGATCGCAAAGTCACAAGAAGCACCTGGACGCGGCTATCATTGGGGAATGGCAACACCCAATGCCACCCTTCCACGTGGAACGAGAATTAAAGTCGGGACGATCGGAACATTAGCCTCCATTCTTCATGGACCGGCTGTTTATGACGACGGTACTCAAAATATGTCCGGTGCCCTTAAAACCTCCATGGGAACCTTAGGTGCAAAAAATCTAACTGAGATGCAAGAAATCGAGATCATTATTGCCCCTTCACTATTAACCGAAGGTAAAATTTATCAAAAAGCACAGTCTTTAGGGATGTATCACGGCTAATGATTCTAATCTTAGACTACGGTTCTCAATATTCAAAACTCATCGCTCGACGAATTCGGGAATGTAAAGTCTATTGTGAAATTCTTCCTGGCGATGCTAGGCTCGATGAAATTATTGCGCTCAAACCTTTAGCGATTATCTTGTCGGGTGGGCCATCTTCTGTTTACGATGAGGATGCCCCTAAATGCCCCAAAGAGATCTTTGACCTAGGCATTCCGGTTCTGGGTATTTGTTACGGTCTTCAACTCATGATGCACCAATTGGGTGGTGAAGTGGTTAATTTCAGCAAACAAGAATACGGAAAGACTGAGCTTGCGATTGATGACCGGTCTGATCTGTTCGCTGGTATTACTGAAAATATTACGGTTTGGATGAGCCATGGTGATAGTGTGGTTAAGCTGCCTGAAGGCTTCCAGAAAATGGCGCATTCAGATAATACACCCTATGCGGCTGTATCCAATCAGGCTCGTCGTTTGTATGGTGTGCAATTCCACCCTGAAGTGGTTCATACTCAGCAAGGGATCGATGTGATCCGTAATTTTGTCTACAACATCGCAGGCATAGCCCCAACGTGGAACATGAAAAGCTTTGTTGATGAATCCATCGAAGAAATTCGTGCCACCGTCGGGAAAGATCAAGTTTTGCTAGGTCTTAGCGGGGGCGTTGATTCGACGACAGTCGCAGTCCTCCTTCATAAAGCTATAGGGGATCAACTGGTTTGTGTGTTCATCGATCAAGGGTTTATGCGGAAAGATGAAGCTCGAAAAATTGTTGAATTATTTAATCAAAGCTTTAAAATTCGATTGATCCATGTTGATGCTTCAAAACGGTTTTTTGAAGAAGTGAAAGGGGTTATCGACCCCGAAGAAAAGAGAAAGAAGATTGGCCATGAGTTTGTCCGTACGTTTGAAGCTGAAGCGAAAAAGTTGCAAGGTGAAATTCCCTACTTGGCTCAAGGAACGCTTTATCCTGATGTGATCGAAAGCGCCATAAGTGGAAGTGGTGTTTCAAAGAATGCACATAAGATCAAAACCCATCACAATGTGGGGGGATTGCCGGAGAAAATGAACTTTAAGGTGATTGAGCCTTTACGCAAATTATTTAAAGATGAAGTTCGATTAATGGGCCTTGAGCTTGGTGTTCCTGAAGCGATTGTTTTTCGTCAGCCTTTTCCGGGTCCGGGGCTTGCCATTCGAGTGATCGGCGAGGTAACACCTGAACGTGTTCGTATTGTTCAAGAAGCCGATGATATCGTGATGGCTGAGATTAAAAAAGCCGGACTCTATCGTAAGGTTTGGCAAGCGTTCGCCGTGCTGCTTCCGATTCGATCCGTTGGAGTGATGGGTGATAAACGCACCTATCTTCACACGATCGCACTTCGGATTGTTACGAGTGAAGACGCGATGACGGCTAATTGGGCGCATATTCCTTATGATGTGCTCGGCAATATTTCAACTCGGATTATTAACGAAATTCCTGAGGTAAATCGGGTGGTTTATGATATTACTTCAAAACCCCCGTCGACGATCGAGTGGGAATAGTCTTCTAATTTTGGCTACACGGCCAAAATGGTGCCATCTAAACCCATAACCACCTTTTTTATAGCAATCGCTTTACCTGAAAGCGTTACAGCATCTTGCACTATTTTGTCGAGACTAGAACAGCAGGGTACCGTCATTATAACAACCGTAATCGAGTAAATCGTATTGAGAGCCATTAACGCGTGTAGTTTTTTAACATACGACGAGGTGTTGTCTAGCTTTGGGCAAGCGATGACCAACTTTTTATTCTTCAAAAACGACGCATGAAATCCCCCACAGGCAAACGCCGTACAATCGGCGGCAATGAGCAAGTCGCATCTGTCAAAATAGGGAGTGGTAGGGGAAATAAGATGTAGCTGAATCGGCCATTGGTTTAAAGCTGACCTACTGTCGATGCTCTGAACATGTTTTGCTGCTTCGGGGCCTCTTGTCTGGACAACATGATCAACCGTTGCTTCAACGTCGTAGGCTTCGCTGTCCCTTTCTACGATCGTCAGGGCGCCTGTGTTGCAAACATCTAGGCAGGCGCCCATTCCATCACAGTAGAGTTCTCGAACAATAAACGCTTTATTTTCAGAATCAAGCGCGAGTGCGCCTTCAGCGCAAGCGGTTGTACAAAGACCGCACCCATTGCAGAGATCGCGGTCGATTTCGATAATTTTTCGTTTGACCAACTAAGCCGCGTCAGCTCCGGATTCGATCTCTTGAAGAATAGCGTTAACATCAAGTCCGTGAGCAGAAAGCCCTTCACCGATGGTTTCAGAGTGAGCTAACATGCAGCCCAAACACCCCACCCCATTTTTTTGTAGAACGGGAATCGCACTGGGATACTGGTTTAATAAATCAACAATTTTCATGCCTTGATCAATCATATTAATCCCTCCTTTGCCGGTATTATAGCACATACGCTATAATGGCTATTCAAATGGATATTCTAGATAAAGGCAAACAATATTTATCACCCGTTATGGGCCACTATACTGACTTAGAAGTGATCTCCGCTAAAGGGGTTTGGGTAACGACCGTTCAAGGCCGATCTTATCTTGATTTCACCTCCGGTGTCGCGGTAACGAATACGGGGCATAACCATCCGGCTGTTGTACAGGCCATAAAAGATCAAGCGGATCAATTGATCCATATCAGTTCTGGGGTGGCGTACTGCAAGCCGAATGTTGATTTAGCCGAAAAGCTCGTTCAGAAAACGGGATACGCTGATGGATCGGTTTTTTTCTGTCAAAGCGGTACCGAGGCGATTGAGGCGAGTATTAAACTGGTTCGGTATGTGACGAAAAAGCCTAAACTATTAACCTATACCTTAGCCTTTCACGGCAGAACGCTAGGGGCGTTGTCCATGACCTATAAAGAAAAGTTCCGACAGGGCTATGAGAATTGGCTTATCAAAGATGTAGAGCGATTGCCTTATCCCTATTGCTATCGTTGCCCCTATGCCAAAACCTATGGTGATTGTGGGTTTGAATGCTTAAAGGCATTAAAATCTCTTCTGTTAGCAGATGACCAGATCGGTGGGGTGTTAATCGAGCCCATCCTTGGTGAAGGCGGTTATGTTCCCGCTCCAATCGAATATATTCAAGAACTTCGTCGCTTTACGTCTGAGCGAGGAATCGCGCTTATTTTTGACGAGATCCAAAGCGGGTTTGGTCGGACGGGGATGATGTTTGCTAAAGAGCTCTACGACGTTCAGCCGGATGTTATGGCTCTCGCGAAAGGGATCGCTTCGGGGATGCCCTTGGGGGCCTGTGTAGCCCGTGGAGATCTGATGAAGCAATGGACAACCTCAGCACACGGGGGGACGTTCCTTGGCAATACACTAAGTTGTGCGGCAGGACTCGCGACGCTTCGAGTGATCGAGGCAGAAAAACTATTAGACAACGCTTACCAAGTGGGGCAGTTTATTAAAGGACTCCTTGAAGAGGCAAAACAACGCCATCCGGTGATGGGTGATATTCGAGGGGCTGGCCTGATGATAGGAATCGAATTCGTCAAAGCCGGAACGCTAACGCCAAATCCTGAGTTGGTGACGACCCTTCGTCGAGTTGCCCAAGAGCGCGGACTTCTGTTGCTTTCGTGCGGCGAAGAAGGTCAAGTGATCCGATTGATCCCTCCCCTGATGATTACGAAAGAAGAGGCGGCTCAAGGCATCAATATTATTCTCGATATTATTAGGGAGCAAACATGAGTCAAACATTAATCGGGAAAAACGCCGTCCTTCAAGCATTAAAGGCCGGCCGGCCCATTCATCGAATTGTGTTTGCTCGGGGTATCGTCGAAGATGAAAAGGTGCAAGAGATTCGAGCGATTGCCCATGAATTGAAAATAGGCTCAATGTTCGCCGAGCGACGGGATGTTGACCGGCAGGCCAAAAATGAGCAGCATCAAGGCGTGATCGCTTTCGGCCCTTCTTTTCGATACTCAGAGATCGAAGATGTGTTTGAGCGTGCACAGGAGCGTAATGAGAAGCCCTTTATCCTGATTTTAGAAGAGCTAGAAGACCCCTACAATGTGGGCTCTTTGATCCGTTCCGCTGTGGGTGCGGGGGTTCATGGTGTCATCGTCCCCGAGCATAAACAAGCCGACATCACGGCGGTTGTGGTTAAAGTCAGTACCGGCGCAACGGAGTATATTCCTATTGTGCGGGTCAAGAACATCAATCAAACCATTCGAGGCCTCAAAGAAAAAGGGGTTTGGATCTTTGGAACCCATCAAAATGCGCCGCAAACCTATATCGAGGCCGATTTTGATTTGCCACTTGCGCTGGTTATTGGAAACGAGGGGCGGGGTATGTCCAAGTTGGTTAGGGAACAATGCGATTTTATGGTCAAGATCCCTATTCGCAAGGAGGGGATTGACTCACTGAACGCGTCTGTTGCAGGGGCGATTATATTGTTTAAAGTGGTTGAGGGACGTCAGCGTGGTCGTTCGTAAAATCCTATTAAACGGCAATCCTCTGCTTCGTAAAGTATCGAAGCCGATTAAGATCATGACTCCCGATATTCGCAAATTAGTGGAGGATATGATCGAAACCATGTATGAAAATCAGGGCGCTGGTTTGGCTGCAGTTCAGATTGGCGAATTAAAGCGACTGATTGTCATTGATGTTTCCGAAAAGAAAGATCAACCCTTTGTTCTGATCAACCCAAAGATCGTCGAGAAATCGAAAGAAGAGATTGGCAAAGAAGCCTGCCTTAGTGTGCCTGGACTTGAGGGCAAAGTGAGCCGTTTTCAGCAGATTATCGTGAAGGCAAAGAATATCCACTTTAAAGATGTCGAGGTGGAGGCCGAAGGCTACTTCGCGGTGGCTCTTCAGCACGAGGTGGATCATTTAGAAGGGGTCCTTTATATTGATCGCGTCGAGACAGGGACGCTTAAGCCATCCCGTGATGACGAAGAATAATCCTATCGTCTTTTTTGGAACCCCTGATTTCGCGGCAAGGGTATTGAAAGGGATCCTTCAATCCGGTCTTTGTGTTGCTGCTGTTATTAGTATGCCAGATCGACCACAGGGTCGGGGCTATCAGCTCATGTCAACGCCTGTAAAGCAGATGGCGATTTCCTCCAATATCGCCTGTTATCAACCTGAGAATGCTGTTCAGTTGCAGGCCTTACTGGAAGGGCTTGAACCCTTTCTTGGTCTGGTTGTTGCTTATGGTATGATCCTGCCGTCCCAGATCGTTCATCAATTTGAGTTGGTTAATCTTCATGCATCCATTCTTCCCCGCTATCGGGGTGCATCACCCATTCAAGCAGCATTGCTTAACGGGGATGTGGAGACGGGGATGACCCTTATGAAAATTGGCGAAGCGGTCGACTCAGGGGATGTTATTGCGATTGAGCATGTATCGATCGATCCTCTTGACCAGGCAGCAACCCTGACCGATAAGCTGATCGTTGCCTCGGTCAAACTGTTTGTCGATCAATATGGACGACAGACGTTACCTTGGAAGGGCAAGCCGCAAGATCATACCCTTTCAACCATGACTAAAAAAATTAAGCGAGAAGATGGCTTGATCGATCTTTCCGCAGAGAGCCCTGAATCAATTTATCGAAAATGGCAGGCGTATACTCCGTGGCCAGGTGTTTTTGTTTTTCATGAAGGGAAACGCGTTAAGTTGATCGAGGTTGAGTTTCAAGACAACAAATTAAACATTCAAAAAGTTCAGTGCGAAGGCAAATCAGTGATAAGCTATCAACAGTTCGTCCATGGAAACGGCTCCCTGCTTGCGTCTTAACGAGACTTGTCCACAGTGAGTTGTTAACAGATTCAAAACTTTTCATATAATAATTTTGTGAACACTTTGTGGTTAAACCCTTGATAAGTCTAGAAAACACCATGAATATCGAAAAAGAAGCCGATTTGACAAGCGTATTTTTAGTGTGATACGCTCTCTCTTGGTTTGACAAACACTATATATAGAGTAGCTGGTTAACATGAAATGTCCATATTGTACGAAGGATCAGGATAAAGTTCTTGAATCACGGACGCTTGCTGATGGCGAGGCGATACGACGCCGTCGAGAATGTTTGGAATGTGGGGCGCGATTTACGTCATACGAGCGGATAGAAGACAAACCGCTCATGATAAAAAAGCGGGATGGGTCAAAAGAGATCTTTCAGCGGGAAAAAATCCTTAAGGGAGTCATGCGGGCCATCGAGAAACGACCGGTCTCGTTTGCGCAAGTGGAAGAATTAGTCGACGCGATCACCGATGCGCTGCATAAAAAGACGGATCGCGAAGTTGATTCTCGAGAGATCGGAGAATATGTGATGGAGCAATTGGCGACCCTTGATCCCGTCGCCTATGTGAGGTTTGCGTCAGTATATAAACAGTTTAAAGACGTAGGCGAATTTATTAAAGAAATAAAAAAGTTATAAGAGGAGTTTAGGGAAATGATTACGGAAGAAATTAAGCGCGATATTCAAGATAAAAAAGGCCTCGTCAAAAAAGTTATTAAGCGCAATGGCGAGATCGTTGATTTTAAAAAAGAAAAGATCCAAGAAGCCATTTTTAAAGCCGCTGAATCGGTGGGTGGCAATGATCAAGACAAGGCTGCTGCCTTAACGGAAAATGTTGTCGAGGAAATGCTCGCTCGATATAACAAAAAGACCATCCCTGCGATAGAAGAAATTCAAGATTTAGTTGAAACCGTTCTCATCAAGATGGGGCACGCTAAAACCGCGAAAGCCTACATTCTTTATCGCGAGCAGCGGACCAAGCTGCGAGACAAGGAAAAACTGATCCTCGATATTAATAAGACGATGGATGGCTATTTGAATCAGTCGGATTGGCGCGTGAATGAGAACAGCAACGTCAATTTCTCTTTGGGCGGACTTATCCTTCACAATTCGGGAACGGTGACGGCCAATTATTGGCTCAACAATATTTATCCAAAAGAAGTGGGAGATGCTCATCGTAATGGTGACTATCACCTCCATGATCTCTCGATGTTCTCAGGATATTGTGCCGGTTGGTCGCTTCGTCAGCTTATCGAAGAGGGTTTTGGTGGGGTAATCAATAAGATCAATTCAAAGCCCGCCAAACATTTAAGCACCTTGATCTCTCAGATGGTGAATTTTCTTGGAACGATGCAAAATGAATGGGCTGGTGCTCAGGCTTTTTCAAGTTTTGATACCTATCTTGCCCCCTTTATTCGGGTGGATAATATGGGGTTTGATGAGGTTAAACAACAGATCCAGAGTTTTGTGTTCAGCATTAATACTCCCTCGCGATGGGGCAGTCAGGCGCCGTTTACCAATATTACCTTGGACTGGGTTGTTCCTGAAGATTTGAAGGATCGCAATGTGATTATTGGGGGGAAACCACAAGAAACGAAATACTCTGATTATCAAAAAGAAATGGATATCGTGAATCGGGCGTTTATCGAAGTGATGATGGAAGGCGATGCGGACGGAAGAGGGTTTCCCTATCCGATCCCAACCTACAATATTACGCGTGAATTTGACTGGGAAACGCCCAATGCTGAGCTTCTTTTTGAAATGACGGCGAAATATGGGACGCCCTATTTTCAAAACTTCGTTAATAGCGACCTCAATCCTTCCGATGTGCGGTCGATGTGTTGTCGTCTTCAGCTCGATAAACGTGAGCTTCGCAATCGTGGCGGCGGATTGTTTGGTGCGGATGAATTAACTGGGTCGATCGGGGTTGTCACCATTAACCTTCCTCGAATCGGGTATTTGTCAAAAACAAAGGACGAATTTTTTTCTCGACTGGCTCATTTAATGGATCTCGCGAGCGAGTCGTTGGTGATCAAACGAAAAGTCATTAATCGTCTTATGGACGTGGGCCTGTATCCGTATACGCGCAAGTACTTGAAGAGTTTTAATAGTCACTTTTCAACGATTGGGATTAATGGCATGAACGAAGCCATGCTCAATTTTATGGGTAAAGATATCACCACCCCTGAAGGCATCGTTTTTGCTCAAGACATCTTAGATTTTATGCGAAACAAACTCAGCGATCTGCAAGAAGAAACGGGGGACATGTACAATCTCGAAGCAACACCGGCCGAGTCGACCTCTTATCGTTTGGCAAAGATCGACAAAGAGCGATATCCGGATATCATCACGGCTGGGGTTAAGGATCCGTATTACACGAATTCGACCCAATTGCCGGTTGATTATAGCCCCGATATCTTTGAAGCGCTGGATCATCAGGATCAACTTCAGCGACGATATACGGGGGGTACCGTCTTTCACGGATTCTTAGGGGAAAGGATTCGCAGTGCGCAAGCTTGTAAGAGCCTTGTAAAGAAAATAGTGTATAACTACCATATACCCTATTTGACGATATCCCCAACCTTCTCGATTTGCCCTGTTCACGGATATTTGACGGGGGAACATTTTGATTGCCCAAAATGTAAGCAAGAAAAAGAGCATGAGATCAATCAAAATATCCAGAAATTAGAAAAAGAGCTATCTTCGATGTCGACCGAAAAGGCATCCTAACAAAACAAGGAGGGGACGTTATTATGAATACAGCAGCAACCGTTAAGCAAGAGATCGAGTCGTTAAAAGAGAGCCTTAAGACCGTGAAAGGTACATCCACCGAGGTTTATACTCGAATTGTGGGTTATTATCGCCCCGTTTCGAATTGGAACGCCGGAAAGAAAGAAGAATATGGTGATCGCGTAGAGTTTAATACCCAGCTCGCTGTCGATAGTGTTGAGGTGGCGCAGGCAGCTGACGCGGTTCTTGAAGAGTGTTGCCTACCCGCACCTGAAGTGGAGTCGGTTCAGTTTGTTGTTAATGACAACGGCAACATTAAAAATTATAAATTATTCTACTCCGACAATTGCCCTGGATGCCCACCGGTAAAACACGTATTAAAGCAGGTCAACATGACCGGTGAAGAGATCAATGCCGGAACCCGTGAAGGATTCGAAGAGGCGATCCGGTTTAACATCACCGGCACGCCAACCGTCCTGTTCTTTAATGCTGCCGGCGAGCTCGTAACAAAGGCCCATACCCCCGCTCAGATCGAACGCCTGATGGTGGCATGAAAGGATGGCAGAAAACCAGCTTTATCGATTATCCCGATAAAATAGCCTCGGTTTTCTTTTTTGGTGGATGCAATTTTCGATGCGCATTTTGTCATAACCCAGAGCTTGTTCTTAAACCAGAGAGCCTCCCCGACATCAACGATGGGGAGGTTCTTTCGTATTTAGAGACGAAGAAGCATCTCTACGAAGGGGTGTGTGTGTCGGGTGGAGAACCCACTCTGTACCCCGACCTAGAGGATATTCTCATCAAGATCAAAGCCCTCGATCTGTTAGTCAAACTCGATACGAATGGGACTCAGCCTGACAAGGTCAAGCGTTGGGTCGAAGCCAAACTAATCGACTATGTTGCCATGGATATCAAGACAAGCCCCACACTCTACAAACAGGTGTTTCCGCTTGGATTAAACCACGAAGGGTTATGGTCAAGGATCTCGGAGACGATCGAATTTTTGAAAGACGATAACGTTCCTTACGAGTTTCGCTCGACCCTTTATCCTCCTTTTTTCCCGCGGGAAGAGTGGGGTGCTATTAAAGCGCTTGTGGCGGGTGCCCCTGCCTATTATTTACAGCCTTTTAATAGCAAGGTAACATTGGCTAAAGAGACAAAACGTTTATCTATAAAAGAAGAGGAGATCATGGAGATGCGAGATTATTTTGCTCAGGCCGTTGGAAAGTGTGAAATCCGATGATCGCAAAACGGATTATTCCTTGTCTCGATATTCATAAAGGTCGTGTTGTCAAAGGGGTCAACTTTGTTGATCTTGCGGATGCGGGCGACCCAGTGGCTCTGGCTAAAGCGTATAACGAACAGCAAGCTGATGAGCTGGTGTTCCTTGATATAACGGCTTCATCGGATGATCGAGATATCGTTCTTGATTTAGTCGAACGTGTGGCGAATGAAGTGTTTATTCCGTTTACTGTTGGTGGAGGGATCCGAAGCACGCAAGATATGCGCGACATTCTCTTGGCCGGAGCGGAGAAGGTTTCGATCAATACGGCAGCGGTGATGCGCCCTACTTTGATCGAGGAGGGGGCCCATCAATTTGGCACCCAATGTGTCGTGGTAGCGATTGATGCCCGATCTCGATGTTCAGATGTAGGGTATTATTATGAATCGATCCCCAATAGCCTTCGTCAAGCCTGCGCGCTCGATAAACAGAGTCAATTTGAGGTTGTCATCCATGGGGGGCGAACCCCTACAGGGCTTGATGCCGTGAAATGGGCCACGTATGCCCAGTCCCTTGGGGCAGGCGAAATCCTTTTAACAAGTATGGACGCTGATGGGACAAAACAAGGCTATGATCGCCCTTTGACGACCGCCATTCGTCAGGCCGTTCGTATCCCGATCATTGCTTCGGGCGGTGCGGGAACGCTTGATCATGTCGTGGAGATCCTCGATGTTGCGGATGCCGCACTCTTAGCCTCCATGCTTCATTTCGGTGAAACCACCGTGTCTGCGATCAAACAAAAAATGATCGAGGCGAACATCCCGACCCGTATTCTGCGCTCATAAGGTTTAAAAAACCGTTTTTATGGGCATGATCTTAATCGTGATGAACCCATAATGAGCGATATTCAATCCATACAGAATCAATCAGCCGGAGCGCTCAAGCAAGCGGATGATGAGGCTTTTCTTGAGTCGATCCGAAAGAAATCAGAACAACAAAAGGTTGTTCAGGAGCAACAGCGTCAAAAAGTCCAAGAATTTCACCTTCAAGATCAGCAACAGCAAGACACCTCAAAACTTCAAGAACAGCATAAGGTTGAATTTAAGGCCTTAGAGCATGCCGCAAAACTATTAAATCAACCTCCCGAAGCGCTTCAAGCCCAAAACATCAAAGATGTGTTGCCATTATTGCAGAAATCCGAAGCGGACGCGCTCGCCCGAATACTCGAGACGCAAAATCTTCAAAACATTCAGAAGCGATATAAAGAGTCCCAACTTGAAAGCCAAGGGATTAAACAAAAGTTTTCTAGTGAGATGCAGCTCCTTCAAAACATCGCGAAAACATTAAAGATCCCCGTTGATAAATTAACACAATCACAAATTCAATCTTTCTTAAAAGACAATAAGTCGGAGTCGTTTGTGCCTCGGTCAAGGCAAGAAGGTCCTGCAGGCAGGCAAGCATCCTCTAGACTTACCCAGATCAGGGGGCTCTTGGAATCTTTGGGGGCCAAACAAGAAGAGATCCTTCGGCAAATGGGGCAACAAAAGAATTTGAAGCGTGAGCTCGATAAGGTCACCCAACAAATATCCAAGCTCGATGTAAAATTAAACCAACTAAGGGATGAATTGTTGGCAAAACCCGCGGAGGGTCAAGATCAAGCGCTTCTCAAAGAGTCGGTTGCTGAAGTGAAGCGCGATATTCAAGAGCTGAGACAAAAAAGCGGAGCGATCAGTGATTTGGGGACGGATGAACCCGATGAGGTCGTCAAGACGGAGCAAGAGCTTGAGCAACTAAAAGATATTCAAACAAACCTTCAAAAAAGATTGTATGATCGACGCGAGTCAACCCCCGCAAAACGGGTGCTTGACGCCGCTAAACAAAGTATTGAAGAGCAAAAGAACCAGCTGCTTTCATCTAACATTATTCAAAAAGAGATCAAAGGACTGGTCGCCCGATCTAAAGGCAATACCGAGTCGACGTCCAAACCCTTTGACGATCAGTTAGCGCTTATAGATAAGTTAATGGGACAAGCCGAGAACAGCTCGCTTTCTGATGTAGCTACGCAAATAAAGAATAGTCGACTTCGGAGTGATGTGAAGCAAGCGATCCTTGCGAATATCCAAGATATCGACGATCAGCAGTCGTTAATAAATGTTCTTGATTCGAGTCCCGATAAGGCTACGGATATTCCTATTGATAAACTAATGGATTTGTTGCGTCTTCCGGTATCCCTTTTATCGTTTAGTCAGCTTAATAAGTTTCAGCAAATTGTCGAATCAAATCAGACCCTTGTTGAGCAGCTTCAGACTCAGCGGTCTTTTATGCTGGATGACCAAGAAGCATTTGGTTCAAAATCCTTGGGTCAGTGGGTGCTCGATTTAAAGGGCTCTCCCGAACAGCAAACAACCGTCAAGGAGGATCGAAAAGAGACGCCCCCCCTCTCGAGTCGTTCAAAAGAAGATAGTCCTCAGAGTAAGACACAAATTAATCAGCTGGTCTCGGCGTTTATCGATCGATTTGAAGCAGCGGCTGAAAAGGGGACCGATTCTCTTGCGCCCCTGATCATTGAACTTCGAAAGGGCCATTTGCAGAAGTCGCCTGAATTCCCCCTTATTGTAAAACAACTCATGGATCGTAATCTGCTTAACCCCGAGGATTTGAAGAATGATTTCGGGTTAGTTCCTGGTGAGGGGGCAAAAGGTGCCGACCATGAACGGTTAAAGCCTGAATCGCTTCAAGCGATGCTTCGCTTATTAAAGATCCCCCCTGATACAGCTCCCGAGCTATTGCCACCATTGGTTCAGGATTGGATTGGGAAAGAGCGGGTGAGTCGGCAGGACTTTGAGAAGGTGCGACAAGGAAAGATAAGCGAAATGTCTTGGGATTTTGGCTTTATTCGGTTTAATGAAAATTCGATCGGACTTCTCCGAGAGCGTGCAGATCTTAATAGTTTTGCATCTTTTGATTCATGGATGAATACATTGGCAGGCGGAGATACGGCTCTTGCGAATAAAATGGAAGAGTTGTTCCTTTCAAAGGAATCCTTTACTCTCCTCGAACGCGATCTGGCATCATTGTTCCTCTCCGAGTATGAGGATTTTATGATAGACCCCTCTCACCCTTTTCATGACCTGTACTCAAACTTTCTTTCAACCCGAACCTTTGCTCAGCTTGACGATTCTGATCGAGAAGAGCTGTCGATAGGCGTGCTTCTTCGATTGATCGCAACGATTGAGAGTGAGCAGCCTCACGGTGTCTTGAAACAATATTTGTCTTTAGCGAAGCAACCCGAAAAATCTTTGTCATTTCAACGTTTCCTTGAGATTACGGATTATGTCTTTAGTGAGGGAGGGGCCATTAAGCCCGACTTTGTTGATTTAAAGAAACCGCTTCAATTGGTTCAAGAAGACACGCAATGGGATGATGAACAAGAAAAACGCGTCGCCATGTATACCGTTTCTGAAATGGTCAAAGGGATGTCCTTGCCCGTCAAACAGACGCCCAAAATCAAGCTACGTTCTCTGGCGGATCGACTTAAAGATCAAATGAAACATTAGCGGTTATTCCTTGCGCATCAAGCCGATGTGTTATAACATTATGTTATGGTGCATAGTGTTGGACGTGATGAGGATGTTGCGCTTGTTTTAAGCGTTTTGGCTAAAGGCGAGAGCCTTGCAATAGAAGCCCCACCCTACAGAGGGAAGACGCACCTTATCGAATTGGTCAAAGAAGAACTCAAACATCAAGGTCGTATTGTTGTTGCGTTCCCCTGTGAAATCGCTTTTGATGGTCGCAGTTTTCTAGAACAATATTGCAAAGTATTGCTCAAGTCATTCTCAAATAATGTTAAATCAATTTTTGAAGAAAGCCAGAAATATTTGCCCAATATTCGACCCAAAATAAGCATGAATGCGGTTCATGGGTCTGATGTTCGGATCGACTATCACCTGTCGGATGCCGATATTGTCCAATACTTGGGCGAAGCGTTAGCTCTTCCCAAACGTTTGTATGAAGAAAAGAAACAGCCGCTTGTTATTGTCTTCGATGAGATCCATTTGCTGATGGAGCTAAAGGGCCTCCCTATTGTTGAGATGATCGGTCGCTCGGCGAGTGAAGGGGTTCAGTATATTTTTGTTAGTTCACGACCGGATCTGTTAAAGGTCATGCTAACCGATAAGTTTCGTGAGAACCTTCGATGTAAGGCTCGACTGAGCCTCGGGAAGCTTGCAGCAAATGTGCTGTATTTCTATGTGGAGTCCCAGTTTAAAGATAATGACATCAAAGTATCCAATAATATCATTGATCGATTGATCGCTTTAAATGATGGTGAGATCGCGTTCATCGATCCGCTTCTTCAACGACTCATTCAAAAGGGTAAATTGTTTAAACGAGTGAGTCTTTTGGATATCGGAAATGTTTTGACCGATCATGTCGCCTATCTGGATGACTGGTGTCGCCTGCTTTTTGACGCGTTGTCGACCCATCAAAAGCGACTTGTTATTGCCATGTCAAAAGATCCGCAAGCCGCGTTATTTAAAGGCGAGTTCATTTATATGAATGGGTTGGTCTCTGTCCCTTCGATACAGACCTCTATTGCGGGGTTGCAACGTAAGAATGTGATCCATAAAGAAGGGCGACGATATGCGATCAGCAATCTCTTTTTCCGCGAATGGCTAAAAACTCACTTTCTTTAGACGGCATCGTCGTCGATATCGGCAATTCCGATTATAAGGTTGCCTTTGTTTCGCAAGGTGAAATCCATTCCATTCATCGAACAAAGAGTTGTCCCAACTTGATTAAATATGACGTTCCCATTATCGCTTGCTCGGTGGTGCCACGACGAACAGCGCGCCTTCAGAACAAAGTCCATGTCCATTGGATCACTCATGCCGATCTTCCTATATTGTCTCCCACGAATGTGGGGGTGGATCGATTGGTTGCTTTATATGCGGCGAAGACGCTATATAAGGCTGAAACGGTCCTCGTGATCGATGTGGGAACGTTTATGACGCTATCGGTGCTCCATCAGAATGTGTTTGTTGGTGGCTATATCATTCCTGGACCGCATACGATGATGGCGTCCTATGGTGAAGGTGCTCAGCTTCATAAAGATCAAATTTGGACGCCCCCTCGAAAGGGGCTGCTACCCCAAGACACGCTGACCGCCATGCAAGTGGGAACCACCGAAATCCTTCAACGAGGTCTGACCTCGCTGATCGCTGAAATAAAATCGCAATACCCAAATATTCTTGTAGTAGGAACTGGTGGCTCCGCCATCGATCTGCTCAGCCCTATCGCGGATGTCGCCATCATCAATCCAACGTTGATTTTAGAAGGATTAGTCAGGTTAGCTAAGGCTAAACAGCTCTTTTAGCCGTTTGTTGACTTGATCAGGATTCGCTTTACCTTGCGATTTTCGCATCACTTGACCAACAATGAACCCCATCGTTTGGACTTTGCCGGCTTTTAGATCCTCAACCGCTTTCGGGTTTTCACTTAAAACGATATCGATCATTTGGTTGATCGCGCCCGTATCATTGACTTGAGCCAGTCCTTTTTCTTTGATAAGGGTGCTAGGGTGTGTCCCTGTTTCGAGCATATCATCAACCAACTGTTTCGCGATCTTGCCGCTAATGGTTCCGTTGATCAACTCCTTTAACATTTCTGCCAAATGAGCGGGGGTTAGTTTGCATATGGCGAGCGTCGAGCTGTGTTCTTTTAGCCATGCGGAGATATCGCCGTTTAGCCAATTGGCGATCTCTTTGGCCGAACTGCCCAAACTAAGCGTGGCTTCGAAAAAATCACCGGTTTCGCGATCGACGGTCATTTTGCCCGCATCATAGTCAGAAAGACCGAGCTCGGTTTGATAGCGCTTATGTCGAGCGGTCGGGAGTTCGGGCAAGGTTTGTTCGATCCGGCTTACCCACGCCCTATCGATGGCAATGGGGACGAGGTCAGGATCGGGGAAGTATCGATAATCATGGGCTTCTTCTTTGCTGCGCAACGATTTGGTGCTGTTAGTGGCCTCGTTATAATGTCGGGTTTCCTGAATGATGGTTCCGCCTTCGTCAAGAATATCCGTTTGACGTTCGATTTCAAGTAAAATGGCTCGTTCGACGGATTTGAAGGAGTTGAGGTTTTTGACTTCGGTTTTAGTCCCGAGCGTCTCTGTGCCTTTGGGGCGTAGCGAAATATTGGCATCACAACGCAGCGAGCCTTCTTCGAGATTGCCGTCACAAACACCGAGCCAACGAACAATTTGAGCCATGGATTCCATATAGGCTTTGGCTTCTTTGGCGCTGCGAATATCGGGTTCGCTGACAATTTCTACCAACGGAACGGAGGATCGGTTAAGGTCGACCAAACTGTGAGTGGCTCCTTTGATATTATCGCTTCCTTGATGAACCAACTTTCCGGCATCTTCTTCCATATGAATACGGGTTAGACCGATGCGGCGTGTGCTGCCATCCACCTCAACATCGAGATAACCGAGGGAACAAATGGGTTTGTCGAGTTGAGAAATTTGATATCCTTTAGGGAGATCGGGGTAGAAATAGTTCTTTCGAGCAAATTCGTTGTGTTCATTGATGGTGCAGTGGGTGGCAAGCCCGAGCGTGATGGCTTTATCGAGAACCGTTCGATTCAGAACGGGAAGCGCGCCAGGCATACCCGTGCAGACCGGACAAACTTGCGTATTGGGGGTAGAGCCAAATTGGGTCGAGCAGGAACAAAATAATTTGGATTGAGTGGTGACCTGAGCGTGGATCTCTAGCCCAATAACGACTTCCCATTGTGTCATGCACAACCTCCAAACCCGATGAGGGATTCCATCTGATGGGCGACTTGTAATAAGCGGGCTTCGTCAAAGGCTTTGCCCATGAGTTGCCAACCCATGGGTAGATTGTTATGAAGTCCACAAGGGATTGAAAGGCCTGGGAGCCCCGCTAAATTAAGCGGGATAGTCATAATATCCGAGAGGTACATCTCAAGCGGATCGTTGGTTTTCTCGCCTAACTTAAAAGCAGGGGTTGGGGTGGTGGGAGAGGCAATGA
Organism: uncultured Candidatus Marinamargulisbacteria bacterium; assembly: GCA_903910705.1. GTDB lineage: Bacteria > Margulisbacteria > Riflemargulisbacteria > GWF2-35-9 > GWF2-35-9 > CAIWAN01. The sequence goes on along the minus strand of CAIWAN010000019.1, from coordinate 17,900 downwards.
TATCGACTTGCTCAAAGGCTCGATCGAAGTCTTTTTTGATCAGCGTGCGGACTTTTTGCGCCTTTTTGTAGTAGGCATCATAATAACCACTGCTTAGCACATAGGTTCCGATAAGAATGCGGCGTTTGACTTCGGCGCCAAACCCTTGGCTGCGACTTTGTTCGATCATCTCTGCGGTTGAGGACGTTCCGGCAGCCCGAAACCCAAACCGAACCCCGTCATAGCGAGCAAGATTGGAGCTTGCTTCAGCCGGCGCAATAATATAGTACGTGGCGAGCGCGTATTCGATGCTTGGGAGATCGAGCCAAACAAATTCGATCCCGTCTTGGCTTAATGTGTTGATGAGAGTCGTATAAAGAGCTTTGACCTCAGGGCTTAAATGTTTAAAGAATTCATTCGGAAGTCCGACACGGAGACCTTTTTTAGGAGAACCCAGTAGGCGGGTAAAGTCTTCTTTTTCAAGGGCGAGTGAGGTGGAGTCTTTGGGGTCATGGCCGGCCAAAAGATTAAGTAAATGGGCCGTGTCGGTGACATTATTTGCAAACGATCCGATTTGATCAAGCGACGAGGCAAAGGCGATCAGTCCATACCGACTGACGCGGCCGTAGGTGGGTTTAAGCCCGACATTGCCACAAAAACTTGCTGGCTGACGGATCGAGCCGCCGGTATCAGAGCCGATCGATAGGGGTGCTTCAAATCCCGCCACAGCAACCGCGGAGCCACCAGAGGAGCCCCCTGGAACACAATCAACATTCCACGGGTTATGGGTTTTTTGATAAGCCGATGTCTCGGTGGAGGAGCCCATGGCAAACTCGTCCATGTTGGTTTTGCCCAGAATCGGCAGACCGGCCTGCTTAAGGGTCTCAATAAGGGTTGCATTGTAGGGGGGCAAAAAGCCTTTTAAGATAGTTGAGGCACACGTGGTAGGTATATTTTCAGTGCAGATATTGTCTTTGATCGCAATGGGGACGCCCTCCAGTGGGCCGAGGGGTAGTCCCTTCGAGACTTTTTGGTCGACCGCATCAGCCATCGACAGGGCGAGATCGTCGGTTAGGGTCAGAAAGGCGTTCAAGCTGGGTTCAACGTGATGGATCTGGGCCAAAAAAGCCTCGGTCACATCTCGGCTTGAGACTTGCTTTGTTTTGATCAGTTCATGCAGCTCGGTGGCCGGTTTGTGGATGAGGGGCATGTTAGTCCGCCAAAATTTGGGGCACCTTGAAGGCATGGCCTTCTTGCTCGGGTGCATTGATCAATAAGGTGTCGGCATCAAAGGGGACGACTCCATCCTCACGGAAGACATTTTCAATCGGGATCGCATGAGCGGAGGGGGCGATATCGTCGGTAGGCAGCTCGTTGAGTGCCTTGGCATAGTCAAAGATCGAACCGAGGTCTTTGGCATATTGGGCCACCTCGGCCTCGTTGAAACGAAGTCGAGATAAGGTGGCTAAATGTCTGACGTCCTCGGTGCTGATCATCGCGATTACTGGAAGTTCACCGTGGGTGCGACTTTGGCTGCAGTCGGCGCTTCGAGGAGGTTTTTCTTGTCAAAGCCAAACATTCCTGCGAATACGGTGGCAGGGAAAGAACGGATGCGAATATTGTAAACCTTAACGGCATCGTTGTAGCGCATACGCTCCACAGAAAGACGATTCTCCGCGCCGGCCAACTCATCCATCAATCGGGTAAAGTTCTCGTTAGATTTCAAGTTTGGATATTGCTCGACGACAACGAGCAGTCGGGAAAGGGCGCTCTCCATGCCGTTCGAGGCGGCGACCTTATCGTTGACGGTTTTCGCGCCAGCTAATTTGGCACGAGATTCGGCGATGCCAAGGAAAATACTTTTTTCTTGATTAGCGTAGCCCTTAACCGTGTTGACGAGATTGGGGATCAAGTCAAAGCGGCGGGTCATCTGGTTCTCCACCTGTGCCCATTGGGTGTTAATGCCTTCATCCATCACGACGAGATTGTTGCGAAGCTTGATTAAATAACCTGCGCTTAGCAACACGACAACGAGAATACCGATCAAAATTATGCCAAGTTGTTTCATGATGACCCTCCTGAGTTTTTTGTCATTATATACCAAGACTCACCCTAGCTCCATGACCTTCCTCGAGATTCTACCAGCTGCCACTGGCGCCACCGCCGCCGCTCATGCCGCCGCCGAAACCCCCGAAGCCACCCCCACCAAAGCCGCCGAAGCCGCCTCGATCGTCGTAGCGTCCACCCCCTCCGAGCAAGCTGCTGAGAATAAGGAGCGGCCAGAAGCTGCCAGACCGGCCTCCCTTTGAGCTGATGACGATCACAACCATGATGATGATAAAGATCAGTCCGCCCCAGTCGGGACTAGCTGATCGAGGTGTCGGTGGTGATGGAATGGGGGTAGAGAGATTGGGGGTAAAGTCGATTCCTTCATTTTTGGCTTGAAGGGTAAGCAGGGCGAGTGTGCCGGCTAGAATGCCTTGATCATAATGTGCGGTTTTAAAAAAGGGAACGATATATTTATCGCGTATCGAGCCAACCGGCCCATCGGGCAAGGTGCCTTCAAGGCCATAACCGACCTCGATGCGCAGGTTCTTGTCGTTCGGGGCGATTAAAAAGAGAAGTCCGTCATTTGCTCCTTTTCGTCCGATGCCTAGGGCTTCAAAGCGTTTGACGGCGACCTCTTCGATCGAGATCCCTTCAAGGGATTTAACGGTGACGATGGCCATTTGATGCTGGGTTGCCTTTGTCCACTGAAGGACAATGGATTCTAAGGTTTGTTGGGATTCAGTCGATAAAATGCCCGCTTCATCGGACACAATGCTTGGGGCAGAGAAGGCCAAGGAGACGTAGACGAACCCTAATAGGGTTAAAGCAACGAACCGATTCATTCGCCGTGAAAAGTGTCGATTTTGGAAACGACTAGGGTCAGGAGAGCGAGGTATTCTTCGGCGATCTGAAGCCATGTGCTGGGGGCATGTCGTCTCATGATAGACGTAGCGAGACTATCCAATTTATCGGCATCGAGTCCTAGAAGGTTGGCAATAAGATCAAGGTCGGCATTTTCGATCGGCTCGATGGTGGGGGTCTTTAGTGCCGGAACATATTTGAGGGTTTGAAGGAGCTGCCCCAACGAAGCACGAAGGATCTTTGCCAGTGCGAACGGATTGTGCCAAGCTTGTTGCCGCAACAAAATGAGGTTTCGCCGGCAATTGGCTTCGATCTCGAGTCGGAGCGCACCCGATTCGACTTCGATCAGGGGGCGGATCGATCGGCCAATAAGCACTTTTTCTGTGAGAACCATCTCTAATAGCTCAATGGGGTAACAGTCGGCCGTTCGTTTCAGTTCGGTTTCGGTAAACAGAAGAACCGGAACGCGCTTGGCGATCTTGTTGAGGGGGTAGCTTAATAGGGTTGGCAAGGTGACATGATCGGGATAGATCAAGCAAACGCCCACTTGGTTGGGGGCATGGATCGATAAAAGAGGGCTATGTGTGATCATCGACTCAGGCGCGATGATCGAATTTTGCAGAGCGTAGACCCATTTATTCATGGTCTCATTATGGCGAGCGGTTGACCGGAGTGCAAGGGTATTTTCCCTTCCGATCGATTTATAAATACAAATCGTCGAGACAAAATTATCGAATTATCAAAAAATAAACAGAAATAGCTTGCGATATGCTGAAAATTCATTTTCTGTGGACAAAAATATGCGCCTCTTGTCGCGTAACATAAAAAAAACAGGTTGACAATAGAAGTTTGTTTTCTTTATACTTCCCTTGAATTGACTATCTAATAAGGAGGAGTTCCCTATGAGTTGTTGTGAAGCTATGAATGATCTTAATCAGTTTGGTGCGAATGTGTTTAATGAAACGGTGATGCAAGAGCGTCTGCCCAAAAGTGTTTTCAATGCGGTGATGGAAACCGTTGAAATGGGCAAAAAGCTGGATGAGTCCGTTGCTGATGTTGTTGCAAACGCAATGAAAGATTGGGCCATGGAGAAGGGTGCGACCCATTATACGCATTGGTTTCAACCCTTGACAGGCCTTACCGCTGAAAAACACGACTCCTTTTTGAAGCCAACCGGTTTTGGGACGGCTATTGTTGAATTTGGTGGCAAAGAGCTCGTCAAAGGTGAGCCTGATGCCAGTTCGTTCCCCTCCGGTGGTCTTCGGGCAACATTCGAAGCACGAGGTTATACGGCGTGGGATTGTACGTCGCCTGCGTTTCTTCGCGAAGATGAATCGGGCATTACTCTTTGTATTCCTACAGCCTTCTATTCTTACACAGGTGAGACCCTAGATGCCAAGACGCCGCTTCTTCGTTCGATGGAAGTGGTTTCCAAACAAGCCCTTCGTGTTTTGCGCGTTTTAGGCAATACCACCGCAACACGAGTAACTTCCACGGTGGGCCCAGAACAAGAATACTTTTTGATCGACAGAGAATTTTATGAACAACGCCTTGACCTCGTCACGTCCGGCCGAACACTTTTTGGTGCACCCGCTCCAAAGGGTCAAGAACTCGAAGATCAATATTTTGGTAGCATTCGTGAGCGCATCAATGCCTATATGGCAGAAGTGGATCAACAACTCTGGCTGATGGGTGTTCCTGCTAAAACGAAGCACAATGAAGTAGCGCCCGCACAGTATGAGATCGCGGTTGTTTACGAATCAACCAATGTGGCAACCGACCACAATCAACTCGTTATGGATACTTTGCGTCGTATAGCGCTTCATCATGATCTCGTTTGTTTGCTCCATGAAAAGCCTTTCGCTGGCATCAATGGATCCGGCAAGCATAACAATTGGTCATTAGGGAGCAACGATGGGCAGAACCTTCTCGAGCCCGGCAAAACCCCTCATGATAATCTTCAGTTCTTGGTGTTCCTCTTGGCTGTCATCGCTGCCGTGGATACCTACGCGCCGATTCTTCGAGCCTCTGCCGCTAATCCCGGCAATGATCATCGTTTAGGTGCGAACGAAGCGCCCCCCGCTATTATTTCCGCTTTCTTGGGCGAACAACTCGAAGAGATCCTTGAGGGAATCGAAAAGGGCCAGTTTAAAGCCGCCAAAGCAAAAGATGGTCTTAACATTAATGTAAAGACACTTCCAACGATTCCGCTAGATAGCACGGATCGTAACCGAACCAGCCCCTTTGCCTTTACGGGTAATAAGTTTGAGTTTCGTATGGTTCCTTCGTCAGCTTCCGTTTCGATGCCAAACATTGTTCTTAATACGATTGTGGCGTCGAAGCTTGACGAGATTGCAACAGAGCTTGAAAAAGCACCTGCCGATAAACTCGAAAAAGTGGTTCAAGACCTTCTTGTTGGGTTGATCAAGAAGCATAAACGGGTCATTTTCAATGGCAATAATTACTCTGAGGACTGGGTAAAAGAAGCACAGAAACGTGGCTTACCCAACATCAATTCAACGGTTTTGGCGATCAAGGCCTATACCGATAAAGACACCCTGAAAGTTTTTGAAAAATATGGCGTCTTGAGCCATAAGGAAATGGAAAGTCGTTACGAGATCTCGCTTGAGCGTTACAGCAAAGAGATCAATATTGAAGCCCAAACGATGGTCCACATGTCAAAACGTGAGATCACACCAGCGGTCAGTCGCTACCTAAGTGAACAACTCGGACTGCTTCAAGGTCTTGAAGTTAGTGAGTTAACGAATGAATCCTTGGCGGGATTGGTCAATGATCTCAACAAGAAGCTCGCTATTCTGATTGATAAGACAACCGCTTTGGATAAAGTCGTTAAAGCTGCCAAGGTTACTGAGGGTGCGCTTACACAAGCTGAAACCTATCGCGACAAGGTGTTTCCCGCGATGGCTGCGCTTCGTGAAATCGCTGATGAGCTTGAGACACTCGTGTCAGAAGATGTTTGGCCCATTCCGAGCTATGCGGAGATTTTGTTTCTGAGCTAATAAGGCTTAGGAGAATTGAGATAATTGAATCTTTAGAAGGGGCAGCAATCGCTGCCCCTTCCTGCTTTGTTGGGATTTGTGTTAAACTTGTCGCGAAGGAGATTGATATCTATGAAGGTTGAAAATATTAAACGCCAAGATAATTTGGTAACATTTGAAGTTGAAGATGCCTATAGTGTTTTAGATGTCGCTATCGACAAGAAATACCGTGAATTATCAAAAAAAGTTAAAATTGCCGGCTTTCGTCCGGGAAAAGTCCCTAAGGGTCATTTCATCAATTATTATGGGTTTGAGCATCTTTCTTACGAGGCGCTTATCGATCTATTAAATGACGCCTACCCTCAACTGGTGGACGACCATCACTTTGAAGTGATCGATTCCCCCAAAGATATTCAGATCATTAACTTAAAAGAAAATGAACCCTTCCGTGTGTCGATCTCTGTTGAGGTTAGACCGGATATCAAAATAAAAAATTATAAAGGCCTTCGTCTAGAGAAGAACGCCGTCAAAGTCAGCAAAGAAGATGTCCAGCAAGAGATCCAGTCTTTTTTAGAAGAGCAGTCATCCTTTGAAGAGGACGAAAAAGCAGCGATCAAAGACGGTGACCACGTCACGGTTGACATGGTTGCGACCATCGACGGTGAACCCTTTGAGCATTGGACTAAAAACGAGGAAGAGATCAAGGTCGGTAATAGCGTTATCGATAAGCAATTTGATGAAGCGCTCATCGGTTCTCGGCTGGGCGATCGATCGACTTTTTCGGTCTCGTTTCCTGATGAAGGAACCTATAACAAGGAAATCGCCGGTAAAACGGTGGCGTTTGATGTGACGGTTAAAATGATACGGGTTAAATCGGTTCCTAAGCTCGAGACAGATCTGGTTTTAAGTAAGACCGCCTTTAAGTCAGTCGATGAATATAAAAAATCGGTTGAAGAAAAGCTGCGCACTAAACAAGAAACAACCGCGAACAATAAACTTAAAGAAGATCTAGCCAATGCGATCGTTGATCTGGTGAAAGACGTGATCCCCGAAGTCATGATCAAACATGAAGTCGAGGATATGATCCGCCACATGGAGAACGGGCTTCGCCAATACAATCTTCAACTGACGGCCTACTTAAGTATGACCGGTAAAACGCTCGATGAATTAAGAGCGGACTATCACGATGAGGCGATTAAGAGCGTTAAATATAATCTGGCTCTTGATGCCATCGCTAAACTTGAGAAAATGGTTGTATCAGAAGCCGAGCTCCAAGCCGAGATCGACGAACAGCTTAAATTCGAAACGGATGAAGAAAAGAAGGCGATTTATCGTGTTCGCATGGAAAGCATGAAGGACTCGATAAAAGAACCTGTTTTGAAGCGAAAAGTCGTGGATTGGTTGTTAGAGAACGCAAAAATTAAAAAAAAGTAAAATAGGGGGCGTCTATGTTAGTTCCAATCGTTATAGAGCAAACCAGCCGTGGGGAACGTTCGTATGATATTTATTCTCGTTTACTCAAAGAACGCATCGTTTTTGTAGGCGGCGAGATCGATGATCATATGTCAAACTTGATCGTTTCTCAGTTGCTTTTCCTTGAAGCGGAGAATCCAGAAAAAGATATCAATATGTATATCAATAGCCCCGGGGGTGTCGTGACCGCTGGACTTGCGATCCTTGATACCATGAATTTTATTAAAGCACCGGTTTCTACCATCTGTTTCGGTCAGGCGGCAAGCATGGGGGCGCTTCTTTTATCGTCGGGTGAAAAAGGAAAGCGCTACGCGCTGCCCAGTTCACGGATCATGATCCATCAGCCGTTAGGTGGCGCGCAAGGTCAAGCCACCGACATTGAGATCCAAGCCAAAGAGATCCTTCGGTTAAAGGAATATTTGAATAATATTTTAGTTGAGAATACGGGCAAGACGATGGATATTATCAAAAGAGATACCGATCGGGATTTCTTTATGTCCGCAGCTGAAGCGGTTGCTTACGGTATGATCGATGAAGTGATGACATCAAAGTCAGTCACGACAAAGCCTGCGCCTGTCAAACCAACAGGCAAGAAGAAATAGCTCTGTGACCAATAAGCATAGCCATTGTTCTTTTTGTGGGATCCGTGAAGAAGAGGCGAATTATCTTTTCAAAAGCGATCTCGCTGGGCAACACGACGACCTCTATATTTGCGACCAATGTCTTGAGACAGGATATCGGGTTATTCACAATGCCGCAGGCAAAGGAGATTTCGATCTAAACCTTGTAAAACCTAAGGAAATTAAGCATTTCCTTGATCAGTATATCATTGGACAAGATCGAGCCAAAAAGATCATTGCGGTGGCGGTCTATAATCACTTTAAGCGACTGATGCATGAGTCGGCGACGGGGCTACTCGATGTGGTTGAAATTCAAAAGTCCAATATCTTATTGATCGGTCCCACCGGCAGCGGCAAGACCTTGATCGCTCAGACCTTGGCGAGAATGTTGAATGTTCCGTTCGCTATCGCCGATGCCACCACACTTACTGAGGCGGGGTATGTCGGCGAGGATGTTGAAACGGTTATTTTTAGATTGCTTCAGCAAGCCGGTGATGATGTAGCCAAAGCTCAACAAGGGATCATCTACATCGATGAGATCGATAAGATTAGCCGAAAAAGCGAAAGTCGTTCGATTACTCGTGATGTGTCAGGAGAGGGTGTCCAACAAGCGCTTCTTAAAATTCTTGAAGGAACGGTTGTCAATGTTCCGCTTCATCCGGGCCGAAAACACCCGCATGATGAGTTCGTAAAAATTGACACGAAGAACATTCTTTTTATCTGTGGGGGCGCATTCGACGGGTTAAATGAATTGGTCGATGAACGAAAGAATCGAAAGTTGATCGGCTTTATGTCGAGTACGAATAAGCCGCATGAGACGCTTGAGGAAGATCGGATCGAATCGGAAGATCTCATTAAATACGGCATTATACCCGAACTGGTCGGTCGGCTTCCTATCGTGACTTCGCTAACTGAGTTAACCGAAGAGCAGTTGGTGCTCATTATGACCGAGCCAAAGAATGCCCTAGTCAAGCAATACCAAAAGCTGCTTGAGTATGACAATATTATCCTTAAATTTACAACCGAAGCCTTGGGATTGATCGCTAAATTGGCGATAGAGAAAAAAATCGGGGCCAGAGCGCTTCGATCCATCGCTGAAGCGTTGATGCTTGACCATATGTATGACATTCCTGCCAATGGCAAGAAAAAGACCATTACGATCAATCGTGAGTCGATAGAAGAGAAATTCCCTCAAATTCGACAACTCGATCAGCATGCCGCTTAACGTTCCCGTTATTCCGCTGAAGAACACGGTTGTTCTTCCCGATGTTGTCTTTCCTGTTTTTGTGGGTCGCACCAAATCCGTCAATGCTTACAAGGCAGCCCAAAAGGATGGGGGACGGGTCGTTTTAGTCCTTCAGCGACGAATGGTTGAGACCATAAGCCTAGACGATATTTACTCGATAGGTGTGCTTGCCAAAATTGTTCAAAATGAAACCATAGATGATAAGACCATCAAGTTGTTGGTTGAAGGGCAGCAGGTCTTTCATATCGATACGCTTAAGATCGGCACCACGCATGATGTGGTGAAGGGAAGCATCGTCTCACTCGTGGGCGATGTATCCGTAGCAGAAAAAAGAGCATTCAGGGCGACCCTTAAACATGAACTGGAAGTCCTCGTAGGTAAGAGTCAGAAAATCCCCTCGGCCGTTCTCCTTGAAATTTTAAAGCAAAAGGAGTTGCCCCAACTCGTTCATACGATCACGCATTTCTTGATGTTCCCATTAGAAGACAAGCAGCGCATTCTGGAAGCCCAAACGTTGGTGGAGAAAACGACGCTATTGATCGATCTGATCCGAAAAGAAGTTGAGGTCTTGCAAGTTGAAGATCAACTGCATTCGACGATTAAAGGGAAGATGGAGCAGACCCAACGCGAGTTTTATTTGAAGGAAAAGATCAAGGCGATCCAAGCCGAGCTTGGCGGGGTGTCCGATGATGCGGACGAGATCGTGAGCTATGAGACACGGTTGGGCGTTTTGCCTTTATCCGAACGCGCGCGGGGAAACGTCGATCAAGAGATCCGAAAACTACGAAAACTATCGGGTTTCTCATCCGAAGCGGGTGTCATCAAAAGTTGGTTGGAATGGATATTGGATTTGCCATGGGAACCCGTCAAACCTGTCGACGTTGATTTAGACAAGGCTCGGACAACGCTTGATCGGCATCACTTTGGGTTGATCAAGGTTAAAGAACGGATACTCGAGTTCTTGGCGGTTTATAAATTGACCCAAGATATTCAAGGATCAATTTTGTGTCTGGTCGGGCCGAGTGGGGTGGGTAAAACAAGTATCGCAAAGTCTATTGCTGATGTGTTAGGTCGTCCGTTTGTTGATATTTCATTGGGGGGGATGAATGATGAGGCCGAGCTTCGCGGTCATCGTCGAACCTATGTGGGGGCGATGCCGGGACGAATTATTCAAGCGATGCGAACCGCCAAGTCGCGAAGCCCCGTGATCCTTTTGGATGAGATCGACAAATTAGCTCATCAATTTCAACACAATCCAGCGGCTGTGATGCTCGAAATATTAGATAAAGAGCAGAACAAGAGTTTTCACGATTACTATTTGGATGTCCCTTTTGATGTCAGCGATGCGCTCTTTATTGCAACGGCAAATAGTGTGGCCGATATCCCCGCTCCGCTTTTAGATCGTATGGAATTGATCGAGCTGTCGGGCTATACCTTGGATGAAAAGATCGAAATCGCGCGAACCTATTTAACTCCTCGCGTTTCACGCCAGAATGGTCTCTCTGATACGCAAATCGCGCTTGATCCTGCTCAGTTAAAGTGGTTGATCCAAACCTATACCCGAGAGGCCGGACTTCGTGATCTAGAACGGGTCTTGGCAATGATCGCCCGAAAATTGGCCGTGGAACTCTTGCTGACGAATAAGGTCCCCACGCTTAACGAGGATTTGCTTCGTCAATGGCTTGGGGCTGCGAGGGTCAAGCCAACGATAGCCCCGATCAAACCGACCATCGGCTATGCGATGGGCCTCGCCTATACTCAATCTGGAGGAACGATCATGCCCATCGAGGCCAAGGCCTATTTTGGAAAAGGTCAGGTCATTATGACAGGGAAGATGGGCGAGATCATGCAAGAGTCGGCCCAGACCGCTATGAGCTATGTCCGATCGATGGCAAAAAACCTCGGTTTGCCAAAACGGTTCCATGAGGCGTTTGATGTTCACCTGCATATCCCCGATAATGCGGTTCCTAAAGAAGGTCCCTCGGCTGGGGTGGCGATAACGGTGGCCTTGTTGTCAGCTTTTTCGAAATGCCCCGTGTCTCCCAAGGTTGCCATGACAGGAGAGATTTCCCTTTATGGTCGCGTCTTGCCGGTGGGTGGGGTGCGAGAAAAACTGCTTGCAGCGGAGAGGGAAGGGATACGCACGGTCTTAGTCCCCGTTGATAATCTGGACGATGTCGAAGAGGTTAAACAGTTGCTTAAGGAACCCATGCGAATTGTTGGGGTTCGGACGCTTGAAGATGTTTGGGAACATGTCTTTCCCCAGAGCCCCTTTATTAAACAAAAATTTTGGTTGGATGAGGGTTGAAAAGGTCGCTTGTCAGGTCGGTTTTTCCTTCATACAATGGAAGTACAATGGCCTTTCCGCGACTCATGACTAAAAAAACTCAGGCCCCCCTTAATATTCAGCCGATCTCTCCTCGAAACACGCTTCTTCATGAACAAGAGATGATGATCGAAGCCCAATTTAAAAAAGTCGATATTCGGGACTATATGTTGTTTATTCATCGAGAGGGTCGTTATCAGTTGGCGAGCTGGCGTGGGTTAGATGCGCTTCAAGTTGATGCCCTGACCTTTGAAAAGGATAGCTTGATCGTGGATCTCTTGAAATCTCACCCTCATCATCACTCGCTTCAAAACGTTCGCACCTATTTTGAAGACGATATTTTTCTGCCCAGTGAGTTCCAGTCTCAGTTGGGGTCAGAATTGCGATTATTTCAACATCTTGGCGTTACGGATTTCTTTCCCTTAGTTGATTCAAATTCCGGTCTCTTTGGGTTTGTATTAACCTGTACAAAAGCAACTCGAAAAGCTGATACAGATTGGCGTGAGGCGCTCAAGCCGCATTTGTTCTCATGGGGACGACACTATTACGATCTCTATGTGGGCTATGAGTCAAAATATGAACGAACACGAATGAGCGATTATATTTCGTTCATACATGAGCTGGGTGATGAGACCGATGAGGCACGACACGCGGATCATATTCTTCGCTATATCCTCAAGGCACATGGTGCAACAAAAGGGATCTTATTTGAGCGTCGAAGTGCGCTGTATAAACCGATCCGAGCGTTTCATGTTGAGTATTTACAATCGTATGATCGAAAGACGATCGATGGACTGAAAAAGGTGGGCGAGTATCCTGTCCGAGATAGCGGGGATCATTTTTTTCAAGAGTTGGGCCCCGGACCTGTTACCTTATTTGCGCTAACCGATAAACTAACGATCGTGATGAAGACGGTTTTCCATCAACGGATCAGCCCAGAGATCTTGTCGTCGGTATTATCTATTTCAAAGAAAATCCTTGAATGTCACAGCGTAAACAAATCCAAATAGGCACCGTTGTTGGACAAAGTGAAGTCGCGGCCAATACGTTTATTATCTCTATCCGTGAACCGCAACTCGTCAGGCAGGTCAAACCCGGTCATTTTGTTAATGTGTCCCTACCGAGTCGAACCAACGCCAATTTATTAAAGCGTCCGTTTTCAATTTATGGCACAGACAAAGAGGCCATTCAAATTCTCTATAAAGTAAAGGGTGACGTGACAACCGTTATGACCACTCTTCAAAAAGGCGATGAGGTTGAACTCCTTGGTCCGCTCGGAAATACCTTTACGCTTCCTAAAAAGAAGAAAGTCCTTTTGGTTGGAGGTGGGATCGGGGTGGCCCCGCTTATCTATTTGTATGATCGCCTTAAAGCGCACAATGAGGTCAAAATATTGCATGGCGTCCGAACACGCCAAGAGGCGATGGTTTGGGCAAATTTGCCCGTTCAAACCCATGTGGATGAAGAGGTTGGGCATTATGTTTGTGCAGGGTTTGAGAAGGTTATTCGCCAGCATGAGGCACAGCATGTTGTGACCTGTGGCCCTATCCCGATGATGAAAGAGATCGTCGAGGCATCTGCGCGAGCGGGTGTGAGCTGTGAAGTGTCCCTCGAGGCCCGAATGGCCTGTGGTTTTGGTGTTTGTTTGGGCTGCGTGATCGAGACAAAGTCCGGTTATAAGAAAGTATGCAGCGATGGACCTGTTTTTGATGGAGCGTTGCTGTGGTAAAGACAACCGTTCAATTAGGGCCACTTACGCTTCAGAACCCGATCGTGACGGCATCCGGAACGTTCGGATATGGGGTCGAGTTTGCCGATTATCTCGATATCAATAAATTGGGCGCCATTACGCTAAAGAGTGTAACGCTCAACCCCAGAGAGGGGAACGCCCCGCCTCGTATTGCCGAGACACCCTCGGGTATGATGAATTCGATCGGGTTGGCTAATCATGGGATCGACGTTTTGATGGATTCTATCTTGCCAAAACTGGAAGCCTTCGATCGCGTAAAAGTGATCGCTAACATTGCAGGACATTCACTCGAAGAGAATGTCGAACTGGCCAAACGACTCGATCAGGTTGACCGTGTCGATGCCATCGAACTCAATATCAGTTGCCCCAATGTAGATGCGGGTGGACTTGCTTTTTGTCAGGATCTGCCGATGGTTTCTCGCTTAACCAAAGCGGTGCGAAAGGTGACGCTTAAACCCCTCATTGTCAAATTGTCGGCGAGTGTGCCCGATATTGTCGCGTTGGCCAAGACCGCCGTCGAGTCAGGGGCCGATATCTTATCCTTGATCAATACGATCCCTGGCATGGATGTGGATATTGCCAAGAAGGCACTATTTTTTAAACGGGGTTCAGCCGGATTATCTGGGCCTGCCATTCGGCCCATTGCCCTGAAAGCGGTTTACGATGTGGCGCAATCCGTAGATATTCCGATCATCGGCATGGGTGGGGTTGCCTCCGTTGAGGATGTGGTCAAGTTTTTACTCGTGGGTGCCGATGCGGTCTCGGTGGGGATGATGAATTTTGTGCGCCCCTCTTTATCCGGCGAATTGGTCGATCAACTTTCAGCCTATTTGGTGGCGAGTGGTGAGACGCTCTCGACGCTTAAACTGAAGGCATGACCCTAAAATTAACATTACTGGGGACCGGAACGTCGCATGGTGTGCCGGAGATCGCGTGTCAATGTCCGGTTTGCACCAGTTCCAACCCTCGAAACAAACGCCTTCGAACGTCGGCTTGGTTGCATGACGAAAAACACAGTATTCTCATTGATGCGTCGGCGGATTTTCGCCAACAAGCGTTAAATCATCATATTCGTCGATTGGATGCTATCCTTTTAACGCATGCCCATCACGATCATATCGGTGGACTGGATGATGTCCGCGCAATGAATGCCACCTCGGGTCGGATCCCTGTCTATATTTTGGGGTCGGAAGCGGAGCGGATCCAACGGACTTTTTATTATTTTTTTGAGCCTTTGGAGCAAAGAGGGGGAGGGGTTCCCGATATTGAACTTCTTCAGATCCCTGCGTATCACCCCTTTGGTGTCGCGGGTATCACCGTTTTGCCGCTGTTAGCGTTTCATGGCACGCTCTGTATTCTGGGCTATCGTTTTCATAATGCGGCGTATTTAACCGATATCAAGACGCTGCCGGATGAAACCGTTGACCAATTGAAAGGGATCGATCATCTCGTGATCAATGCGCTACGATATCGGCAACATTCAACCCATATGAATATCGACGAAACCCTCGACATGATCAAACGTATCGCCCCAAAGAAGGCCTATTTGATCCACACCACACACGATCTTGATTACGATAAGGTCAATGCCGAACTCCCTGACGGGGTCGAGCTAGCCTATGATGGACTAGAAATAGAAATTAGTCCGCTATGAGTTTTTTAGGCTCATCCCTTTTTTTACCCAAGATAACGTGGACAGGCCGTGGGCGAGTCCTCGATCTCGCTAGCTATGTAAAAAATAAAGGGCCCGGACTGATCGTTCACGGGGCCTCGTTTCGCAAAAAGCCGCAATTTAAAGATCTTCAACGACGAATCGAACCGCACGGCTTTTTTTATCCCTACGAGGGCGGCGAGCCGACTTTAGAGAATGTCAGGCATCTGATCGCCTATGCCAAAAAGAAAAAAGCCCTCTGGTTGGCGGGAATAGGGGGTGGCTCTATCCTTGATGTGACCAAGGCCGCCGCTGGACTCTATCGGGGCGAGCAAGACCCCGAAGCCTATCAAAAGGGGTCTGTTCCAGAGCGTCCCGGACTTCCTTTTTATGCCATTCCCACCACGGCGGGGTCGGGGTCAGAGGCCACGATCAATGCGGTGATCACCAACGATAAGACGCAAGATAAGCGCTCGATCCGACACGAGTCCTTTATGGCAGACCTCGTTATCCTCGATGCGAACCTCCTTGAGGGACGGTCACCTGAGCAAGTGGCCTACTCGGGGTTGGATGCCTTAACACAAAGTATTGAGTCTTACGTGTCTCGTGGGGCGACCCCCTTTACCCGAGGAATGGCGTTTGCTGCGTTTAATCGCATTATTGAATCGCTGCCCAGCGTTTATCTTAGTGCGTTGGAGGGAAAGCCTCTTGTGCCAGAAAAATCAGAGATGTTGCTTGAAGGCAGTTATCTGGCAGGGGTTGGTTTTACCAATTCGGGGCTTGGTATCGTTCATGGTATGGCACATCCCTTGGGAGCCTTTTATTCGGTTCCTCATGGATTGGTTTGTGCGGTTTGCTTGCCGCTTGCTCTGGAGTTAAATCGTAGTGCCATGGGCGAGGCCTATATGTTGTTATCTCAATCTATGGGGGGCGATCTGCTCGAACGGGTCAAAGGGCTTCTTTTGGCGATGAAGATCCCTGCTGCATTTAAAGGGCGACCGATCGTGCGTCGAGACGAAATGATCCAACTTGTTTTAAGCAGTGGCTCGACGGCGATGAATCCGAGGGTGATCACCCCAGAGGATGTAGATGGGTTGCTTGTGAAATTGTTTGGTTGAACGAATGTTGCCCCTCCTGCTATAATCGCTAGGCCGTAGTGGCCCCATCGTCTAGTGGTTAGGACGTCAGGTTCTCAACCTGTAAACCGGGGTTCAATTCCCCGTGGGGCTGCCAAAACTCCGCTCAGCCCTAACAGTTTAGCTTAGTGAGACTAGGTATTCAAGGCGTTCATTGTTCGACATTTCAGTGCTGAAATGTCCGCGAAATGTTGAACAGAGTGTGTCAGGATTTCATAGCTTGTCCTGAGCTTGTCGAAGGGGAAAAACCTCCTTCCATGGTAGTAGATTGAACTGGATTTCCAGTTGAGACTCAGCACAGGTAATGTTTTCGATAATCATAAATAGCTCGGTGCGCTCGGTCTGGTGACTTTCAAAAGGATGCTCCGAGCGATAACGGATGAACATCTTCTTGATTTCTGTAATTGATAAACCCTCTTCCTTTGTTTGAATAATCAATGTCTGTTGGCGAAAAATCTGACTTTTGAGCTGTTTTTCCTCTGACTCTAATTCACTGAGCTTGGTGGTGATGAGATCCCGTTCCTTGCTCGAAAAACGGCTAGCGAGTAGTCCATCTAGATATTTGTCCTTGCGGGTCTTGATGTCCGAAAGGCTTTCTTCAAGCCGATCCAGAACTTTTTCTTTCTCGGCAACTCGGGCGGCGATCTGTTCGTTGTGCTTGAGGGCTTTGTTCTCGATGGGCAAAAAATACTGCTCCTCAGACAGCGACAGAACGATATCAATCACCCGCTTTTCAAGCTGTTCCAGATTGAAATAGGGACGCCGAGATCCACATTTCTTGTTGTCGTTTTTGGAGCCGGTACAGCGATAATACAGATACTTCATTTGCCGGCTGTTGTAGGCGTAGTTGGGAGCGAGTGGCGAACCGCATACCCCGCAAAAGATCCGTTTGGCGAAAAGTGCTGGGGTCGTGTTGGTTGCTTTGGTAAAGTTTCTGGATCGAAAGATTGCCTGCACTTTCTCGAAGGTCTTGGTCGAGATAAGGGGTTGATGGATGCCATTGTAAGTTTTGCCTTTCCAAAAAATATGGCCGAGATACAGGCTCGTCTGAAGCATCTTGTGGACTTGGCGAATGTCCCAAGATTTGCCGTCACGATACGGAACCCCGTTGTCATTCAGGTAATGCGCCACAGCTGATGTGGAACGCGTTTCCAGAAACTTCTGGAACACCAGTTCAATGCTCTGTTTTTCTTTCGGGTATGGCACCAGCTCTTTCTCGATGATGGAATAACCAAAGGGACGACACCCTCCATTGAACAACCCCAGACTCGCTCGATGGGTCATGACATCACTCACGCGCTCCGAGGTTTGTTCCCGTTCCAACTGGGCAAAGACCAAGGCAACCCGAAGCATGGCTTTGCCCATCGCTGTTGTGGTATCAAAGTTCTCTTTGATGGAAATAAATTCCACCTCGTTTTCATTCATGATGTTCATGAGCTGCTCAAAGTCGAGAAGCGACCGGCTGAGCCGATCCAGCTTCTTGACCACAACTGCGTTGATCTTCTTTTGCCGAATGTCCTTAACCAGCTTCTGATATTCGGGCCGATTGGTGTTGCCACCGGATTTGCCTCGCTCGATGTAGGTCTGATGAATAGCGAACTTTCGGAAGTCACAATACTTCTTTAGCTCGTTTTCTTGTTCTTCGAGCGAGTCGCCCTCGTTGGCTTGCCGCTCGGTGGATACGCGAATGTAGAGTGCTACTCTCATTTGAGATAAACCGCTTTGTATGCACCGTCCCAACACCCGCCACAGATAAGTGGCTTCCATTTGATATTGGCGAACTCTGGCAAACGCCTATCTATACAGAAGA
>CAIWAN010000018.1 GCA_903910705.1 uncultured Candidatus Marinamargulisbacteria bacterium | reverse complement strand
TTTTTGAATTTTACAGAAAGAATGTTACAGTATCTTAAAAAGCTGATGTCCTTGTTTCGTTGTATTTTTTCTAAACTCCCAAGGCAATATTTCGGTGCCACAAATATCAATTCCAGTTAAATAGGGAATCTTTTTATTAAGCGTTGATAATCTTTCGATGATGTTAAAAAGTTGTTGAGAGCCTTCTTTTGTGTATTTATATCGATTAAGACTCGCAATAAATCGGATACTGATCTTTCGCCCCGATGAATCTTCAAGTTGGCTGCACTCCAAGTTGGTCGCACGGGTCAGATCAGTTAGGAATCGTCCCATTTTATCCAGTCTTTTTGGGTGACTCTTTCCAAGAAAATTCTTGTAGGGATTAAAACGGATACGGGCTTCTGAAATGCCATCCTCGTGCATTTGGCGAATGACATTCTTAAAGGCTTCAATAAACTGTTGCGGACTAGCAATCCAAGCATCACTCATGTGATGATTGGATGTCCTGAAATCAAAAGGAATGACAGGGACTTCTTTTAGCTGACTTAAAACATATTCTGCGTCGAGATGATCGCTAAAATGAACATGCCATGATTTTTTTGGCCAATCACGAATGATCAATAGAAGCGCTTTGAACGCCTGATTTGTCCTCATTTCCTCGATCGGTTTGTCCTGCTTGATCAAGGTTATAAGTGAATTGATTTGTTGGGACTCATCGGCTAGGTTTTCAATGATCTGAAGAAGTTCTAAATCAGGGCTTGCTTCCATTGCCGTCTTGCAGGTTTGAACCAAAGCGGTCAATTGAAGAGCGTCTGAAATGGACCCCATTTCGTAGTTTAACGCATTTGAAATATAGCAATAGGATTGTAGGCTGATCACTTTGTTAAGCATGGTTAGTACTAATCTATCGGCCAATATGAGCGGGCGATTCACTTTTACCCGAAATGTCATGCAAATGTCACATACTAATGATTTCAACCTAAAAGAAGCTCAAGACTTTTCTACGATCATGTCTATTATTGTTGAACATGTGGCAGTAAAAAAGTAACAAATAATTCATTAACTATTGACCTATTTTTCAACAAAACGTCATAAATATCTGATTTAATGAAGTTGATGGGTAAAAGATTCATCATTGATTACACTCCCACATCTAATAATTGCAGTCCTATATTGTCAAAAAATCCCCATCGACTAAGAACTCATCATCATATTCATGCAGAACTACATTTATTTGAACCGCCTTATGAGAACCAAGATCGTTCACCTGAATTTATTTTAGCCGTCCTCAGTTTGGTCATTGTGTTTTCTCTTTTAATCCTCTTCATCCATGAAAGTATAGATAAAACTTGGAATAATAAATCGATCCAACAATACTCACACCAACCAGCAGCTCGCTAAGTCCTATTAATGATAATGCATTAGCACTTAATATTCTTAATATAATTGTAATGGCCATCATCAATTATTGTTCGATATATTAGGTATGGAGAATACGCGGCTGGAGATTCATTCATATAAAAGTCCGCTTCCAAAACGGAATGGGATCAATAAACAACAATCTCGGTTGAGACGGCAAAAATATGCATACTAAAATCATTTCACTTACAGAGATTCATTCCAATAATATTACTGTACATAGCATTGATCCGACTGAAATTATGTACAATGGGTTAAAGTTAACGGCGCAGCTTGTTAATCAAGAGAACTTCCCAACGTACTTACCCTATCTTGAGCAACTAGTAGCTACGCAGAAAGAACGATCTTTGTCATTTATGCGTTTGCAGCCAAAATATTATTCCGGTTATCTATTCTTCGATAGGAATAAGATTGTGGGGCAGTTTTTCCAAACCATTCGATACGGTTTACGTAACAACCGTGCGATGGTTTCGTTTCAACCGATATATTTGATCGTTCACCCCGACTATCAGAACAAAAGTATTTCTCGGCTAATGGTCGCATTTCTGCTTCAGTCATTCATTAACTCCGAGGAAAAAGTCCGTTTTGTTAATAACATTTACTTGCAACCCTATCGAACCGCAATCGCTCATATTCAAAAAATAGCATATGAGATCGGTGGAAATAGCGTAGTGGAAACATCCACAGATAGCCCATTCGATAATGTTGCATATTTACTCGAAATCACCGAGGTCAAGCATAACTTGAAAAGGATGTGGAAAACTCTGGGTTTTAAAGAATCCCCATTCTAGGGAGGCTGTTTAGCTATACAATATCTCCCGATTCAGCTGCTTTCTTGAGTACATAATATCGGCCAATATAAGCGGGCGATTCGCTTTCAGCCGAAATGTCATATAAATGTCATAATGCCCCATGTTGATGCCTTTGAAGGATTGTAGGAATAAACTGATTCCCTTATAATCTAGCTCAAGTATTCATAACCAATCATGACACACATCAACAACTTTGGAATTTTGGGGATTTTTCTACTCGGTGGCATTGCCTTCGTCTTTGTCGCCTTGGCCTTAAGTTGGTTGCTTAGCCCCCACAAAGGCAATCGCGAAAAGGAAACCACCTATGAATGTGGATTGGACACAACGGGCACCACATGGGTTCAGTTTAAGCTTCAGTATTTTTTGTACGCCTTGATCTTTGTAGCCTTTGATGTTGAGACGGTTTTTCTTTTGCCTTGGGCCATCGCCTTTCATACACTAGGTCTTTTTGCTTTTGTCGAGATGATTATATTTATTGGTATCTTAGCCCTTGGATTATGGTATGTCTGGAAAGATGGAGCCCTCGAATGGAACTAGAGAACATACTCGTCACAACGGTTGATCGAGCACTCGATTATTGCCGCTCCTATTCCC
>CAIWAN010000017.1 GCA_903910705.1 uncultured Candidatus Marinamargulisbacteria bacterium | reverse complement strand
TTGCAGTTTTGCAGCGATTATGACGCAACCTGCGCCAAGCTCAGCAACAATGTGTCGGTGGTTTTAGGTGATCGCTGAAACTGCCTATTGACAGGGGGGGGGCAAAACTTTAACCCATTAAGTCCGACAGACTCCTAGGGGAGATTTTGAGGGCAAGAGTGGTTAGTTATTCGTTTGAAAAGTCAGCCAACATTCGCTTTGCGATATTAAGACTCTGTCCAGCCTCTTGTCTGGAAATACGATCACCTTTAGGATAACGAGTTCCCGAATAATCAGCATCAAAAAAGAAAGAATCAATCACAGTAAACGTATTCCTTTGCTTGCTATTTCATAGTAAACCGTTCCAACATGTGAAAGCCGTTCATCAAAGTTTTTCTTATCTATAAACAACAGATCCATTGATATTCCACTCCCGAATAATGTTTTACGAATTTGAAAAGCATCTGCGTATTGGTCATCAATATTTGCTTTTATAACGGCGATATCTAAATCACTATCGGGATTTGCTGTACCATGGGCATAGCTCCCAAAGAGATAGACAGCCAATGGAGTTGATACATTTTTTACAACTCTAACAACTGTATCGATTTGTTCCTGAGAAATCATACCCGTCATTATATCGGGTGCTCCTTAATGGTGGAATGCAATAGATTTCTTAGCGGCTCTCGCCGCCCAAAATTTACCCAGATTGTACGGGCGCCCGTACAATCTACCCCTTGCCCTGACTGTGTTTGAACTCCCCCACTATCCCCCTTCAGAAATAACATACCCTTCCTTTTCGATAAAGGGTCTCCAAAATTCGAGATCATATTTGGGCCAAGCATGGCATCCAAAAGGCAACTGATGTTTTGTCCTCTCGTAGAGAATTCTGGGTAAACATTCAAAAGAAAAATACATAGAAATCTGGGGTGAAGCAACCCTAAAGTTTGGGTCAATTTTCGGTGCATATATACTAAAGAATAAATCCTCAAACGTTCCTTTTGCTAAATAATTATTTAAAAATCTACCGAACTTATTTTGATAAGAAAATTTCCAAAATACCATTCCCTGAAAATGAATTATTTTTCGGAAAGTCCCTTTATCCGATAAATCCCAAACATCTTTCAATTCAAGCACCCTTGTTGATGGATTTGTTTTCAATACTCGAATGAAAGATGAAACCTTCCTAAGCGAAAACCCACCATTACCGGCATTTTGTTTTAGCCGACTGTTGATATTTGCTGTCGAGAATCCCTCAAACCATGGAGCACCAATATAATCAAAACCTTTGGCACACCATGCATCACATTCATCAGAAAAAACAAAACAATCTAATTGGCAAATAAGCATAAATTCATAGGACAAGAATCTCTCATAGAACTCAACTGACATCATCATGGCATTATAGCTACTGATAGATGAAAAATTGATACTCGACATCAGCATAATATTAATATCATCTGAAAATTTATTAATGATTACCTTATAGTTTTTGATGTCGATGTTGTCAGGGGCGATCAAGCATATATCATGCTTGTTGAGAATCCGAAAAGTTTGTTCCAAAGAGATAATTTCGAAAGTTGAAAGGGTTTCTTTATAGACTGGAATGACAACAACGGAGTTACTACTAGCCATGTCTCAATATTTTACCAGATAAAACATTAGTCTGGATCTAGGCACCCCGCAGCGAGTTTGTAATAAGTATTTTACTTATCGTTGCAGCTATATACTCTATGTCATCTTGTTTAAGATACTGGTGACACCCGATGTAAATGCCGTGAGTGCCGACGTATTCTGCATTCGGTAATCTTCCGTTGTATCTTGATTTGTATCCGGAATAGGAAGGCTGCTGAGTAGGAATACACCCAAATAGTGTTCGCGTTTCAATCCCTGCCTTCTCAAGATCAAGCATTAACTTATGACGATTAATACTTGGGTCCTTAATGATGAGTGGATAGGCAAGGTACGAGATATCTGGAGAATACATAGGCAAATCTAGCCGTGTTTTAAAAGAGTCAAGCAATTCATTTAAATGCTTAACATTATGTTGGCGATCAGCAATAATTTGGCCTATTCGCTTCACTTGTGGAATCGCTATAGCAGACTGGAATTCGCTAATCTTAAAATTGAACCCAATAAACTCATGTGTAAAACGGGGCTCAAAATCGTCATCGTGATGAGGACAATAACCTTTTGAACGAGTACATGTACGACATTTGCAGAAACGTCCATTGGCCTTAACCTGAACAACCAATTCGCGGAGTCGATCGTCACTTGTAACGACAGCGCCCATTTCACCAGCCTGAACATTGTGAGCTATATAAAAAGAATAGTCTGCCAAAAGCCCCCAAGTCCCAGCTTTCTTTCCTTCTAGTATTGATCCATGCGCTTGTGCAGCGTCCTCAAATACGACTAAATCATACTTCTTTGCTATTGAGCAAATGGCAGGCATATCATTCATATACCCCATCAAATGTACGGGCAGGATTGCACAATACTCATCTGGATCAGACGACTTCAATAAGTCCTCAACTTGCTGGATATTTAAGGCAAATGTTCTTGGATCAACATCAACATATACAGGCTCTAACCCAGCCAAAACGATGGCATTACTTGTGGCGACATAAGTCAAAGGAGTGGTTATGACCTTGGCGCCCTTTTTGAACTTGGGAAAGCGTGTATCGTAAAGTAAAGCATAAAGTCCCGCAATTAATGCAGAAGTTCCCGAGTTGACGGCAATACAGTGCTTCGTACCGATAAACTCTGCCCAAAGTTTTTCAAAAATGGCTGTTTTGGGTCCCTCTGATAAACGAGAGGTATCAATAACATCCTGTAATTCTTTTTTCTCTTCTGGCCCAAGTTGAATGTCACCTACACGAATTTTTATCACTTAAATATCTCCTTACGATAGAACTCTACAGTTTTTTCGATACCCTGAATTAAACTTTGTTTTGAACGCCAACCCAGATCATTCAGTATTTTTGTGTCAACGAGTTTCTGCTTCATACCAACCGGACGACTCAGATCATATTTAAAGCTTCCTTTATAGCCACAAACAGCGGCAACCGCAGTATAGTAATCCATGATTGAGTAGTCCTGCCCGATCCCAATATTGGTATTTTGAGGCAATTTATTAAGATTCTGAACACAATACCAAATGGCATCGGCCACTTCTCCTGCATACATAAATTCTCGACGAGCCAGACCATCACCCCAGATCTCAACAAACTCATCACTTTTTTCCATCGCCTGATGAACTTTGACAATAATGGCCGGAACAAGATGGGAGTGACTTGGGTCGAACTTATCCCATCTGCCATAAAGATTACATGGGATTAATGTTTTGTATTGAAGTGTACCGTCCTCCTGACATAAATACTGCGCTAGTCGAGCCACTGATACTTTTGCTAAGGCATAGCCTTCATTCGTTGATTCTAATTCGCCTTTTAACACCATCGTTTCCTTTAATGGGTTCTCTGCATCACGGGGATACATGCAGGAACTGCCCAGATTGATCAGGTTCTTCACTCCACTTTCCCTAGCAGCTATGAGCAGGTTTCGCCCCATGTCCCAATTCTGAACAAGAAAATCAACAGGATGTGCCATATTAGCCTGAATACCACCGACTCTACCAGCAGCATGAATAATGATATCGGGCTTCATATTCTGGAAATAACAACGGACTGCCGAATAATCCAATAAATCTAGTTCATTACTGGTAGGAGTGAGAATATTATATTTATTAGATTCAGGGTGTTCAATCAAATTACGGCCCACCATACCAGAAGAGCCACTAATTAAAATAACGGGGTGGGTATTATTCATTCTACCGGTATATTGTAACGGGTTTTGGACCTGTGTATAGCCTAAAGAAAACAATGTTAGCCCAAAGTGATAATGTCACCCCTGAACCAAATAGAAATGTCACCCTAGAGAAGATAGACTACCCTCTGAATCAAAAAGATTGGGGGATAAGACATGAAAGAAGGCGTGACAATGAGCCACATAGAAATCGAAAGA
>CAIWAN010000016.1 GCA_903910705.1 uncultured Candidatus Marinamargulisbacteria bacterium | reverse complement strand
TTCACTGCCAAACAGGGCTTCTCAAGCCCATTGGGTATATCGGGGAGCCGTCATTTATCGTTGAATGCGATGAATCGGACGATCTTGGTGATGACTTCCTCAATTTGCTCTCGTTTTAACTCCACAAAAAGAAACACAAAATCGAAATATATCGAAAAACTCAGCAATTGCAAGGGTTTATCCAGTTTCCGAACTGATTTCATCATCAACCCCACAATCTAACAATCCTATTTTTTCAAAAATAACTGAAATTATCCAAATCGGTAACCGAGATATTTTGTGAGAGAGATAATTAAGCAAAGACTAGCGGAAGGGAAGAAAAGCATAATGGTAAATAAAATTGGTGATCAACTTACATATCAACCACAACGAATGACAGACAGAACGAACTACCTAGCACCTAAAACCCCCGATTCAAATGCCCCATATATGCTAGCATCTGTTAGTCCAGTTAACAGAAGCGACATAACCCAAGTTGTTCCAATCTTCAGGTTTAATGAGAAAATCCAAGATCAAGAGAGGCTGTTTTCTGTTGTGAATCAACTATTAACAGAAATAATTGAGGAAAAGAAAACAAATCCTAACTGGGCAAGTAATGCTACGTTAAAGCAAAAAGCTATAAAAGTTGCCGCTTTCTTAAATAATTATATTATTACGATAGTAGATACTCGGGCTAATTTTTCCAAAGGTAAAAACCTAACGACTTTTATTAAGAATCATCCAAATTATACATACAGACCAGAAACCGGCACTCTTAGCGTAACGGGAAATGGTTCAATGCTTGGACGTGTCACACCTGAAGAGTATCGAGAGTTAACAGGCCTCTTTCCCACCGAAATCCAAACACTGAATGATTTTAGGCAGAGATCCCTTCACTCCAATGATGAACTCTCACTTGAAGATCAAAAGGATTTCGCACAAGTCATTGACATAGTAAAAGGAATGGTTCCAGTTGATCAAATAAGACTCAAGTCACAAGAGTACACTAAGCAATTTAGAAAGTTTGACGATACGTTCTCTAGAACTATTAATTCGATTCAATCAAATCCAAATATGGATGACAATGAGATGAAAACACTAATTAATTCTTCGAATACAGCGTTAGAAGACGCCTCAAGAGGAACACCCGATGATGCCATTCCTATGGAAAAATCCACAAAAGATAAAGTAATTGATTTATTTAGACGCATTAATGTGGGAGGTATTCCCATTAAAATTCTGTAATCAAGGTTTATAAACTCAAATTGGGGGCATACTCTTCTACAAAAGGAGTGTGCGTCAATGAGTTTAAACAGTAATTTGATTACTTCAGCTTCTACACCTGGACAACCCCTTAGAACAGGCCAAACCTTTGCAGCAGGCAACCCCAGTGAAGTTATTGCAGCATCTTCTGCTAGTGCAACATATAAAAAAATTGCCGACAAACTTTCAGCCCAAAATAACAACCAAAAAATAGCTGTTGCTCTTACATCACCCTATTCTACTGCTAAGGGGCTTATTCAGGGAGCAATCGAAAACAGCTCAAACCAAAACGATCGAAAAATTTATCAGCAAATTTTACTTGCTGTGGAAAATGGCGATATTTTAACAGCTGCCGCTCTTCTTGTGAATAAAACACGAGAGGATAATACCGAAGCTGCTTCGTTATCTAAATATATGACGGAATCTCAAAGAGAAGAATCTGAAAGATTGTCTAAAGAGTCTATATATTTAATATCAAAACTTGAAACCTTAATAAAAGACCTAACCGACGCATTAGCCGCGAAGGAGAACAGTTCCTCTCAATTTAAACTCTTCGGTACAGAACACCAAAATCCTCTTGCTCTATTAGATGACAAGCGACAACAAGGGAATGTCTTAAACATATTTGACAAGTTAGTCAATAATATTGGGAGACAAGAAATCGGGAATCGGGAACGCTCATTAGCTTTTGAAACGACGATTGGAAGAATCAGAGACGTTATTAAACAAGCCGAACTTCTTGGAGTTGGTGGCAATTTCTACGCTGCTCTTGCTGAGAAATTTTCCATTTTCTCGGAAAAATCAAACGAAGAAATGGCACGAAACGCCTAAATAGCTATAACCTTTCTCATCAAAGATTGTACAGACGTCTGTACAATTCCCCCTCTTTCCGAAAGAGGGGCTAGGGGAGATTTCGGTGGGGCAAAAGATTGTGGCCGCGCGGCCACAATTGGGAGGCAGGCAACTTGGAACTATCCCTCAAAAGCATCTCGACTCAGTCCAGACTGACGAACAATTGACCGATAGGTTCCGATGGGGATTTCTTTTTCACCAAAACATTAATCAAAAAGTCGGATGAAAAGAGTTTAGGCATAAATCAAACTCTCGCCCACTGTTACTTCATTAATTTTCAGAAAATCATTTTTGGCATGATTCTCAAAGTAAAGTTCTACCGCTTCTTTCAAGTTTTGTACTGCTAACTCTACGGTTTCACCAAAACTTGAGACATCAACGTTCAAGCATTGAGAAACGTAATACTTTCCTTCTAAATATACGACATATTTCATGGTTGACATCATCAACAACTCCTTTACTTTTAGCATACCGTACGGCTCATACAAATGCTAGCGTTCTAAACGGCTTTTCGGTGGTGTTTTGTCCACGAGTCAAAAAGTTTTCGTCCTTCACTATTTATTTCTTCGATAGATTTATTCGTACGCTCTGTTGCTAGTTTGTGGCGAATTTCGTGAAGTTCCCACATAGTTTCATCCTCTTCTTTTGAGTAGTCATTGTTATAAGTTGCCATATTTCGCCCCTCCAAAGACTTCAAGTGATCCAATATCAATAATCCCTAATCCTTCGGAAGCATTGATTTGATTGACCTTTTTTATGGGATTAATACTGACAATATGTTTAAAATTCCAAGAAGCAAGAGACTCGATCTGATTGACCGATGCAATAGCAATATGTTGTGCATCCTCAGGCTCTGAAGCAGGTATAGCCCCTTGTTGGATATAGTGATTTGCTAACCGTTCCGATATCTTCGTTGCCTCTAACAAAGACAAGGGGTACTCGTCGATAAGGTCGATTATTCGATTGCGCTTGAATTCGTTTTGTAGTCGATTGATCTCAACGATGGTAACCGTTGAAACATATAACTGATATTTTTTTGATTCATGAAGAAACCACTGTTCCGTTACATGCTGTCTCATTGGTTTTGAGAAATCAAAGTAAGCACTTGGGATAGATGTATCAAGATAGAGCTTAATTTTTTGCGTCATAATATTGTCATTATCATAACGCACAAGGGATTCAAATTCAAATAGATGACACTAACAGCTTCCCTGTGAAGGACGGTAAGCCGAAGACATCTCGGACCTTGATCCCTTTATACTCAAACTCGCGAGCACCGGTATAAAGCAAGTATTGATCTACGACGGCATCAGGCAAAAGGGTTTTGAGATATTGAAGATGCTTGACCATCTCGGATTGAAAGGTCTGCCCTGCTTTTACCTCAAGGGTTGTTAATTCTCGGCCATTCTTTATGAGGATGTCGATCTCATGATGCTGTTGGTCTCGAAAGTAAAACAGATTAGAATCTTGCCCTTGATTATATCGACTTTTCAACAATTCCATCACCGCATAGTTCTCGACTAGATATCCACGAACAGGGTCTCTGGCGAGCTGTTCATCCCGTTCTAACCCTAACAGGTAGCACACTAAGCCGGTATCATAGAAATACAGTTTTGGCGATTTAATCAGACGTTTGCCGATGTTTTCATAATAGGGTTCTAATAAATAGACGATGTAGGACGCCTGTAGGATCGATAGCCATTCCTGAATGGTCGATACGGTAACCCCTAGATCATTTGAAAGATGGCTTGCGACCCAAACTTGACCTACTCGACCTGCACAAAGTCGAACAAACTTCTGGAACATCGCCAGATCTTTCACCCGAATCAACGCTCGTAAGTCTCGTTGAATATAGGTTTCAAAATAGGCTGAATAGGTGGCGTGAATATCGACCTTTTCCGACCAAACACGAGGAAAAAAACCTTTCCTTAATAGTATATCTCCGGTTATTGGCTCAAATTGAGCGGTTTCTTGTCGAGTAAAGGGCAACAACTTCAGCAAGGCCGTTCTTCCTGCGAGCGACTGGGCAACGCCTTTCATCAAACTAAATTGCTGACTTCCCGTCAAAATAAATTGGCCGGCTTCTTTCGTTTCGTCAACGATCCCCTGAATGTAGGACAATAGTTCGGGAACACGTTGAATCTCATCAAGGACAAGTCCTGATTTGTTTTGGGCCAAAAATCCACGAGGATCGGACTGAGCCAAACTGCGCACATCGGGATCTTCTAGGGTTAGATAGGTTTTGTGGGGGAAAACTTTTCGGACCAAGGTCGTCTTGCCAGACTGGCGAGGCCCTGTAATCGTAACGACTGGAAACTGTTTGGAGCGGGATATTAATACGTTTTCAATAGCCCGATCAACGATCTTCATCTTGACAATTTTATAGTTCAACTATAAATCTGTCAACTAAGTGGCCTTTAAACCAGCTTCCCCGTGAAGGACTTTTTGGCTTTGCGGATGATGTCGAGCGGGCCTTGGGCGACGAGCTGCCCCCCACGGTTGCCGCCCTCTGGCCCCAGATCAATGATCCAGTCGGCAGAGCGGATCACGTCGGTATTATGCTCGATCACTAGCACCGTGTTACCCCGATCCACCAAGGTTTGAAGGACTTTGAGCAACAGCTGTACATCAGCAAAATGTAGCCCCGTAGTTGGCTCATCAAGGATGTAGAGCGTTCGCCCTGTAGCCACTCGGCTAAGCTCGGTCGCTAACTTGATACGCTGAGCCTCGCCACCCGACAAGGTAGTCGAACTTTGCCCCAGCGTCATGTACCCGAGCCCCACTTCGAGCAGCACATCAAGGAACTTAATGATTTGAGGGATATGACGAAAAAGCTCAGCGGCTTCTTCGATCGTCATCGCAAGCACATCGGAAATATTAAAACCTTTGTACGTCACTTCAAGGGTCTGGCTGTTGTAGCGCTTGCCTTTACACACCTCACACGGGATATATACATCCGGCAAAAACAGCATCTCGATCTTGATACTGCCATCCCCATGACAGGCTTCGCAACGGCCTGATGCAACATTGAACGAGAACTGCCCCGCTTTATACCCCAGCCGCTTGGATTCGACGGTCTGAACAAAGAGATTACGGATGCCATCAAACATCCCTGTATAGGTCGCCGGATTACTGCGAGGCGTCCGACCTATCGGACTTTGATCGATGACGATGACCTTGTCGAGATGTTCAAGCCCCGTGATCTGCTTGAAGGCGTCACCACTGCGATCGGTCACCGTTTGGACCCTACCCCAATGTACTTTTTGGATCGCCTTATAAAAGACATCAAAGATCAGCGTGCTCTTGCCACTTCCAGAAACCCCCGTCACCCCAATGAGATTGCCCGTCGGGAACTTGACGCTGACGTTTTGGAGATTGTGACGATGCGCCCCCTCGATGGTGATAAAGTTCTCTTGAACCCGCGGACTGGCCGCCGGAACCGCCACCACTTTTTTCCCTGTTAAATAATCCGACGTCACACACGAAGCGTATTGGAACTGATCCGCCGCGCCGGCATAACAGATATGCCCGCCATGTTTACCCGCACCGGGGCCGATCTCGACGATATGGTCAGCCGCTGCCATGACATCACGGTCGTGCTCGACCACAATAAGGGTGTTGCCTAAGTCGCGGAGTCGCTTCATTGCCTCGATCAATCGAGCCGTATCGCGGGGATGCAGACCGATCGTGGGCTCGTCGAGGACATACAAAACTCCTGACAACCCGAACCCCATTTGCGTGGCCAGACGCAAGCGCTGACTTTCGCCCCCGCTGAGGCTCCCTGCTTGACGGGCAAGCGTTAAATAATCGAGACCGATCTCGACCATAAAGTTAAGTCGCCCCCGAAGCTCTTGCAGAACTTGTTTGCATATCTCTTGTTGGCGAGGGGTCAACTCAACATGCTCCATGAATTGATAGAGCTCGATGATCGACATCTCGGTTAATTCAATAATGTCTTTTCCCTCGATCTTCATGGCAAGGACTTCTTTTTTGAGTCGCTTTCCTTTGCAGACGGGACAGGTTGTCTGTTCCATAAATTTTTCTAAAGTGCGACGTCGGTAATCGGACTTGGCGTTGGCGTACCAATTGCGGAGCCGATCGATCATCCCCACCAACGTGTCTTTGTCACCATGGAAGATGAGGTCGATCTGTTCTTGGGATAGATCTTTTAGCAAATTATCGGTCGTCATTCCCAGTCGTTTTAAATGAGCCTCAAGCGCTTTGACGTAAGGACGATCAAAGATCAGCCCTAAATATGAAAGCCAGTATTTGATCGACACCGTCAACGTGGGCATGACTTTTTCGATGATGAAATCTTTGCTATCGCCGAGTCCTTTACAGTATTCGCAGGCACCAAAGGGACTGTTAAAGGAAAAGAGCCCTGGATTAATATCGGGCAAATAGACATCGCATTTCGGACAAGCGAAATTGGAACTATAGAACTTGATCGTTCCTTCAACATCGAGCTGAAGCGTCCCGTTGCCATGCTTGAGCGCCATTTGAACCGACTCGAACAAGCGCTTACGATTCTCGGATTTGATCGCCATTCGATCGATGATAATCTCGATGTTATGCTTTTGATGTTTATCGACCACCACTTTTTCGTCGAGATGATAGTCGACCCCATCGACACGGATACGCAAGAACCCTTCTTTTCGGGCTAATTCGATGACATTCTTAAACTCCCCTTTTTTACCCCTGACAACCGAGGCTAAGACGATCGCCTTATCATTTTCATGGTCGCGGGTGATCGCTTCGACGATCTCGTCGATGGTCAGATGTTGGATGGGATCACCACATTCGGGGCAATAGGGGGTCGAGGCCGATGCATAGAGCAATCGCAGATAGTCGTAGATCTCGGTCATGGTCCCGACGGTTGAACGGGGATTATGCGAGGTGGTCTTTTGCTCGATGGAAATAGAGGGAGATAACCCGTCGATGCGGTCTACATCGGGTTTTTTGAGCTGTCCAAAAAACTGTCGGGCATACGAGCTAAGGGATTCAAGGTATTTTCGCTGCCCCTCGATAAAGATCGTATCAAACGCCAACGAACTTTTCCCCGACCCACTCACCCCTGTAAAAACCGTGAGGGTGTTTTTGGGAATGGACACGGACACATTTTTTAGATTATGTTCACGGGCCCCCGTGACAACGATAGCGTCTTGAATCATAGAAGAAAATTATAGCACTCTTCGAGGAGAATTAGCTCAGGTCAAATATGTTCGAGGATATAGTCCTTGTCGACATATTCATCGATGAGCGTCTTGGCGGTTTCGATCTTTTTCTTGTCGTTGATCGTGATCTTAACATTGAGATTGCTGACTTTCTTGGCGGTCTCATAGGTATCGTGTAGGACGTGATAAACAGGGATATTGCTTTTCTTTAATAAATTGGCCACGTTCTCACGAGGAAGGATGCCACCCGTCAACAAAATACCCGCCAAACGATTTTCAGATGAGAGCAAAGCCAAAGACAGCGCGGCTAATAATAAATCCTCGCGATCTCCGGGTGTAATGAGCAAGCTGCCCTTCTTCAAATAAGACAATACGTAATGAGGCGTCATCGCCCCGACAACGATATCTTTAATGTTTTGGAACGGGTTCTCCCCTTCGTTCAATATTTCGGCTTTAAGTGATTCTTTGATGAGCGCCATATTCGGCGAGGATAGATCATAGCGATACGGAATAAACCCAAGAACAGGGATGTTGTAATTTTGAAAGGCCTTTGTTAATAGACTGCGAACCTTTTCATATTTGTCCTCGAAAACCTTATTAACCACAACCCCCAACACTTCAACACCGATCTGGTCAAAAAGAGCTTTATTGAGCATCACTTCATCGATCGTGTTACCAATCCCTCCAGGGGCGATAAGGATCACCTTTGCGCCCAAGAGCTTGGCGACGTAGGCGTTACTGAGATCGAGTACCGACCCAACCCCTGCATGCCCTGTCCCCTCGAGTATCATGATGTCTTTTCCGTCTGCAAGGTGATTAAAGCTATTCGTGAGCTTTTCTTGCAGAACGTGTTTTCGTTCCTCGCGATGAAGAATATATTCTTCGGTATAGCCAGACGGAATAGCGATCGGGCTCGTCAAGCGAATATCGGTGTCGGGGCTGTAAATATTGTCGATCAAGTAGGAGTCTTTATCGATCTGAACATCATCGAGCATGACATAACGCTGACCCACGGGTTTGATAAAACCAACTTTCTTCTCTATCTTTTGAAAATGATGATAAAGCCCAATGGAAAGGGTTGTTTTCCCATCGCTCATTCCGGTTGCGGCTATAAATAGATTTTTGGACATGCGGCTATGATAGCAGACAAAGGGGCGGAAACCCTAGCATCTTGACAAAACAAATATAAGCGTACTACTTTAGGTACATGGTTAGCACGAACATCACTCAAGCACGGAAGAATCTTTTTAAGCTCGTCAAGGATGTTCAGTCCTCCCATGAGCCGATCCATATTGCGGGTCGCGACCATTCGGCGGTTCTCATCTCTGAGGATGATTGGCGCTCGATCGAGGAAACCCTTTATCTCTCCAACATTCCCGATATGCATAACAGCATCACCAGTGGGCTCAAAGAGCCGTTATCGGAGTCTTCGACAACGCTCGACTGGTAGTTTCATTGTGTATACACTTTACTTTACCAAACAAGCCCAAAAAGACGCAAAGAAAGCGAATTCTGCCGGTCTTCGACAAAATATTGAACGACTGTTATCGATTCTAACTCAAGACCCATTTTTACCCCCCTATGAAAAACTGGTCGGGGATATGTCCGGAGCCTATTCTCGCCGGATCAATATCCAGCATCGCTTGGTTTATCAAATTTTAGAGGATCAAAAAGCGATCAAGATCATTCGCATGTGGACGCATTACGAGTAATGAACTCCTGCCGTTGGGCAGACGTCGACACATTGACCACAGCCATCACAGATTGATTCGGCAAGGGATTTACCGAGTTGAGGGGCGATCCGTGAGCCAAATCCACGTCCAGTATAGCCCAACGCATGGAATTGTTTGACGTCGTCACAGACTCGAACGCAAGCGCCACATTGAATACATTTATCGGTTTCAAGCGTTATTTTGGGATGAGTGCCATCTTTTTTATACGTTCGATGCTCTCCGACTAGCGACTGCTTTGCCGTAACCGCATCACTCTCGATCCGAAGATCACAGGTATCAGCAACCGAACAGCCACAGGCCAAGCAACGCTGCGCCTCGGCCATCATCTCTGCTTGGGACGCAGAGGCTTCAAGCTGCGCAAAAGAATGGCGTCTGGCCTCGACAGTCGGGGTTGGGATCGTTAATCGCTGAGCCTTCGGAAAAGCCGCAAACATCTCGTCTGGAAGCGTATCCAAGTTGCCACAGTTTGAGCTAAAGATCGGCTTTTCGCCGACTTGAGGCTGCCCCGTCAAGAACTGATGCAGTCTCGTTGCAACCTTACGGGCACTAGCAACCGCGGTCACGACAAGATCGGGCCCTGTCACACAATCACCGGCCATAAAGACATTGGCTGCGTTGGCGGTCATCAAGGTTTTGTCGACCGTTTGTCCGATCGCCATGACGACCGAGTCCACCTCGATCACGGTTTCACTGCCTTCGAGGGGCACTGGGCGTCGACGTCCGCGTTCATCGGGATCGGATAACACCATGCGAATGAGGGTAACCGCTAGTCCCTTTTCCCGTTGTTCTATCCGAAGGGGGTTTAACAAAAACGCCATCGAAACGCCCTCTTCCTGCGCGGCTTGGATCTCGTCTTTAGCCGGCATCTCGTGCGCGGAGCGACGATACACCAACGTGGTCTCAACCCCCAGACGGATCGCCGAGCGAGCCGAGTCCATCGCGGTATGCCCGCCTCCCACAATGAGCGTTCGTTGGCCTAATTTCGGGTCACGGTTTTCGCGAATGGCTTTGAGTACATCTAATGCGCCATGCACACAGTCAATATCCTCTCCCGTGATCCCCATCATCGAAGAGGTGGCCGCTCCCACCGCAACAAGGTAGGCATCGGCTTTGATATCAGCAAGGGACTGTATCGTCTGCGAGAACTGACACTCAATCCCCAATCGAGCCGCTAATTCATCGATCTCGATGTCAATAATCGCATCCGGCAATCGGTAAGCCGGAATCCCATAGCGAAGCATTCCACCAGAACGTGCCTCTTTGTCAAAGACGGTCACAGCATGCCCCTGTAAAGCTAAATAGTAGGCTGCCGTGATCCCCGCGGGGCCCGCCCCAATGATCACGACGGTCTTGCCTGTTGGCGGGAGTTTGTCTGGATAGAACGGCCCGCCCTGTTCTCGCTCTGCTTCGGCAATGACGCGTTTGGAGTAGCCGATTTGAAGGGGGGCATCAACACGGTTTCGACGACAAACCGTTTCGCACGGCCGCGGACATACCCGTCCTAAAATATCAGGAAATGGGGCCTGTTCTCGGATGAGAGCTGCAGCCTCGACAAACTTTCCCGCTGCCTCTAAGGCCAAAAAGCCCTCGATATCGATCTGGGCGGGACATCCTGTCAATGTACACGGTGCAACACAATCACCAAAATGGTCTGAAAGAAGCAATTCGAGAGCTTTCTTTCGTGTCGCCAAGGCATTCGGACTATGGGTCTCGATCTCCATATCCGCGGTTATGGCCGTTGCACAGGCTGGAACGATGCGTTGCTGGGGGGCGAACTGTTCGACCACGCAAACAAAGCAGCTGCCCCAAGGCTTTAAACCTTTGACATGACATAAACTCGGGATGTGTATCCCTGCCCGCTGGGCGACCTCAAGGATCGTTTCACCGGCGACAAAATCGACGGTTTCTCCGTTTATCTTCATGAGTGGACTCCGGTTGAGACGGTGACGGCACCAAAACGACAAACCGACAAACAGGTTCCACATTTGGTACAATGTGACGCGTCTATACGATGAGGCCCCTTGGTGACGCCCTTAATACAGGACACTGGACATCGCTTGGCACACAGCGTGCAACCGGTACAGACATCTGAGTTAATATGATATCGAATTAACGATCGACAGACATGGGCGCGACATTTTTTCTCAACAATGTGTTCGAGATATTCGTCTTTGAAATATTGAAGGGTCGTCAGCACGGGATTCGCCGCCGTCTTGCCGAGCTGACACAACGAGGCTTTACTGATCTGGCTTGAGAGGTCGATCAATTCATCGATATCGGCGAGTTCTCCTTTACCCTCGGCGATACGACTTAAAATCTCAAACATGCGTTTAGTACCAATTCGGCAGAAGGTACATTTCCCGCAGGATTCGTTTTGGATAAAATTTAGGAAGTACTTGGCAATGTCGATCATGCAGGTGGCCTCATCCATCACAATCACCCCACCCGACCCCATGATCGCGCCGGTCGCTTGCAAGTCTTCATAGGTTAGTGCGGTATCAAGGAGACTCTCAGGTACACATCCTCCTGAGGGACCGCCCATCTGTACGGCTTTGATTGGCAATCCTGACGAGGTTCCCCCACCCAATTGCTCGATCATGGATCGAAGGGACGTCCCCATCTCAACCTCGACCAGTCCGGGATATTTCACCTTGCCCGCCAGAGAGAATACTTTGGTTCCTCGGCTTTTTTCGGTGCCCCATTTTGAAAATGCTTCGGCCCCATGACGAATGATCCAAGGGATCGCCGCCAAGGTCTCGACATTGTTGATGGTCGTCGGTTGCCCCCAAAGCCCTGACTCGGCGGGGAATGGGGGTTTGAACCGAGGCATCCCACGTTCACCCTCCATGGAGGCCATTAACGCGGTTTCTTCACCACAAACAAACGCTCCCGCACCTTCTTTAATTTCAAGCAATACTGTTCCTAACTTCCCCTCCGCTGTCACGTCGGCGATCGCATGACGAAGTCGTTTAATGGCCAACGGATATTCGGCACGGATATAGATATAGGCCGAATTCGCACCAGTGGCATGAGCAGCGATAAGCAGTCCTTCAATCACGCGATGGGGGTCGCCTTCAAGAACCGCGCGATCCATAAAAGCCCCCGGATCACCCTCGTCAGCATTCGCAATAACCACTTTAGGTTGGGAGGGATTATTGAGGGCGAATTGCCATTTAAGCCCTGTCGGGAACCCTGCTCCCCCACGACCTCGAAGCCCCGATGCTTTGATCATCGAGACCACCTCCATCGGCAAAAGGGATCGAACTGTTTCTAGAGCGACATACCCACCCCGCGAAATATAGTCATTCATGTTCTCGGGGTCGATGAGGCCACAGTTCTCAAGAACGAGGCGTTGCTCTTGACCTTGTCTTGATGAGGGCTGTCCCCAGACAGATGGAAGTGTTTCGAGTAACGACTTTACCGAAGAAGCCTTGACTTGATAAAACGCACCAATAAGCTCTTCGTTTTGAAAAACCTCAACGATCGGCTCGTTGTAACAATGCCCATTACACGAGGTTTTGCGTAGTATATAACGCGGGTCAGGCTGGCGAAGCAGCTCATCGTAGACCTCTTGAGCGCCTGCCGCGATCCCACATGTTCCCAGTCCCACCGCAAGCGTGATCATAAATTAAACCCCTTCGCCTTTAATAACGCTGCGACCGACTCCTGTGTCACTTGACCATGAACATGGCCATCGATCATGACAGCGGGGGCCAACGAGCAACAGCCAAGACATGCCACGGTTTGAAGGGTAAACAACTTATCCGGTGTTGTCTCGCCTATCTCGATCGACAGGGCGGACTTGAACGCATCGACGATCTGCTGAGCCCCTTTTACAAAACAGGCCGTTCCCATACACACTTTAATGGTATGTTTTCCTTTGGGCGTAAAGGTAAATTGCGAATAGAAGGTTGCTACACCATAGAGTTGATTCGCTTGCAAATGCTGTGCTTTCGACGCAATGGCCTCGAGTAAAGGGATCGGGATATAGCCCTGTTCGGTCTGAATCGCTTGAAGAATGGGGATGGCATAACGTGTTTCATCTCCAAATCGTTGTAGGAGTTCTGAAGCCAAATCATTCCACTGGGGAGTCATATTAACCAAAATTATATCATTTATATTGATTTAATTGGAAAACGAGCAAAAAATAATATACGATAAATTATCGATAGTTAACATTTAAGGGGGTACTCATGGGTTGGCTTTCACAAATCATCAAACGTCTGGTTCGGACATCACCCCAGAAACCCGTCACCCCGACGGGCTTTGGCATGGTTCAAACCCGTAAAGAGGACCTGTTCGCCTCGCTAGGCACTCTGTTGAGTCGATATCGCATCGCGGCCCTAACAGAGCGTAAAGGAAAGATCCTCTTTGACTACATCAATGACCCCCGAGAGATCATCCTCGATTATCAACCAACCGTGCTTTCGCCCAAGAAATTCTTTTTCCCCCAAGAAGAGGTGTTCCTCGAATACACGGCGAACGGCAAGATCAACCCCAAGATCGACTTTCAAGATACGATATTATTCGGCATCCGACCCTGTGATACCAATGCCATTAAGATCCTCGACGAAGCCTTTAGCGAAAGCAATGGTGATCCCAATTATCTGACCAAGCGCGAACACACTATCGTTATCGCCATCGATTGCCATAAACTCTGTGATGAGCAAGGATTTTGCTATAAAACCCATAGCCAAAATGTGACGGGTGGAGCCGATATTCTGTTGTTTGATATGGGAACCGACTTTGCGATCAAGATCTTTACCCAAAAAGGGAAAGACTTCATCGACGAATATTTAAACACCAAAGCACTCGACCCCAATCTTTTCAAGGCTTATCAAGAGCGGCGACATGACGCGTTCAAAGACCTGAAACCGTTTCCTCACCTTGAATATCTTCCCGAAATCTTTGAAAATCAAAAAGATCATCCGTTCTGGGCGTCAGAGGCCAAGCGATGCCTTAGTTGCGGGTCGTGCATCTTTGTTTGTCCGACCTGTTATTGTTTTGACGTCGCCGACGAATTTGCCCTTAATCTGCATGAAGGCGAACGGATACGCCGTTGGGATGCCTGTATGTTGCATAGTTTTGCCAAGGTCGCGGGGGGCGAAAATTTCAGGCAAGAAACCGAGAATCGGGTTCGTCATCGCATAAATAAAAAGTTCAACTACTTGATGAGCAAGCATGGGCAATCTGGTTGTGTGGGGTGTGGACGTTGCGTAAGAGCCTGTCTCGTCAAAATTAGCCCCAAGGTTATAGCCGAAACGTTGATCGCGGACAATAACGTGATCGAGGGATCAGCACCTGATGTCCAACCCCTCGAAAACCACCATATCAAAGAACGAGACATCCGACTCTACGTCCCCGAAAAGGCGACCCTGACTCGGATCATCAAAATGACCGACAAAGAAACGCTCTACGAAGTCGAGCTAGCTAGTGGCCGCCCCTTGGGGCATGAACCGGGACAGTTTGTTCAAGTTTCACTTCTGGGCATTGGCGAAGCGCCCATCTCGATATCGTCCGAACCCAGCAATGAGCCTCGATTCGAGCTGTGCGTTCGAGCCGTTGGGGATGTGACGCATAAGATGAGTGAGCTGAATGTGGGAGACACCCTCTATATTCGAGGGCCCTTTGGTCATGGATTCGATGCTGATATCCTAGAACGGATGAAAAACAAACACCTTGTCTTTATCTCAGGTGGATTAGGGTATGCCCCGATGCGCTCGCTCGTCAACCTTGTCCTACAAACACCCGAACATTACAAAAAGATCTCAATCTTAAATGGGTGCAAAACCCCCGAAGATCGCCTGTTCAAAGACGAACTTGCCAATATTAGCAAGATGGGTGGAAATGTAGAACTACTTGAAACCGTGGACTGTGCCGATGAACAATGGACCTGTGGCGTGGGGGTCATCACCACCCTCCTCCCCGACCTCGACATGGTCTCCGACGAGACCATCGCCATCATTGTGGGGCCGCCGATCATGTATAAATTTGTCCTCCGATCCTTAAAAGAACGACATATCCCGCCTGAGAATATTTATATGTCGCTTGAACGTCGCATGAAATGTGGCGTGGGGAAATGCGGACACTGCCAGATCGAGGGGATCTATGTCTGTCAAAAAGGGCCGGTATTCCATTATCCTGATATTGAAGATAAAGAGGAGGCGATCTAAATGAGTAAACCCACAGTCGCTTTCTTTGACTTTGCGAGTTGTGAGGGCTGTCAGCTCTCAGCGATCAATCTCGCCCCACAGCAACTCTTAGAGCTACTTGAGGTCATAGATATTGTCGAGTTTCGGGAAGCGCTGAGCGAAAAGGCTTACCATTATGATATCACCCTCATCGAAGGCTCGATCACGCGGAAGTCGGATATTCCTCGACTCCAAGACATTCGAAACAGGTCTGATCTTGTCGTGGCGTTTGGCGCCTGTGCCCATATCGGGGGCATCAATGCCCTGAAGAACTTTCAACGTCCCGAGGAATACAAAAAAGCCGTCTACCCTGACACCCCCGATCTCTTTGAAACCGATATAGCGCGTTCGATTGATGCCTTCATCAAGGTGGATGC
Source organism: uncultured Candidatus Marinamargulisbacteria bacterium (assembly GCA_903910705.1). Classification (GTDB taxonomy): domain Bacteria; phylum Margulisbacteria; class Riflemargulisbacteria; order GWF2-35-9; family GWF2-35-9; genus CAIWAN01. The sequence goes on along the minus strand of CAIWAN010000016.1, from coordinate 4,002 downwards.
GTTTATTCCTGGGTGTCCGATCGATACGGATGAATTTGTCCGCGTCGTCAAAAATATAGTCCTCGGCAAGAATCCTGACATTCCCGACTATCCGGTTTGTGTTGAGTGTAAACAGCGTGAGAACGTTTGTGTCTATGAGCTGGGGCTGACCTGCCTCGGTCCTGTCATTCGAGCCGGTTGTGGGGCCCGATGTCCCAGTAACGGGGGCTATTGCTATGGTTGTCGCGGCACTATCCCCGAGCCGAATATTTATGGACAAAAAGACGTCATGCGCCAGTACCATTTGACACACGATCAAATGATGGATCAATTCAAGCTATTCCTCAATCATAACAAGGAGGTCTTTTAAATATGGGACGCATCATCAATCTCGATATTCGCCACATCACCCGTATTGAAGGCCATGGCAACATTCGTTTGAATGTGCGGGATGGAAAAATCGAAGCCTGTCATTTTGACATTGTCGAAGCGCCTCGTTTCTTTGAAGCCATGATACGAGGCCGACACTTTGATGAAGCGGCGCTGATCACCAGTCGGATCTGCGGGATCTGCTCAGTGGGACACCAATTGGCGTCTTTGGCCGCAACAGAGGATGCCTTCGGACTTTCTCTTTCGACCCAAGAGAAATGTTTGCGTCGTCTTTTGAATGCGGGTGAATATTTTGAAAGTCATACCCTTCATATCTATTTTCTGGCCATCCCCGATTTTGTGGGTGCAAAGTCTGTTCTACCGCTTGTCAAAACCCATCGGGATGTCGTCGTCCATGCCCTTAAGTTAAAAAAATATGGACACGATATTGGCGATATCATCGGGGGGCGACTGGTTCACCCCATGGCGAGCAACGTTCAAGCCATGACCAAGACCCCCACAGAAAAAGAACTCTTCTCCATTATCGGTTGGATGCAAGAAGCCAAGATGGAGTTGATGCTGAATGTGACGACCCTCGCCAATTTGAGCCTCCCCGACTTCAATCGGGATACCGAGTACATCTCGCTTTATAAACCCGGCACGTACGCATTGCTAGAGGGGGATATCTTTTCGAGTGATACCGGCGTGGCCAGTTATAAATCCTATCGCGAATTGACACAGGAGTATGCCATCCCCAACTCCACGGCCAAACGATGCAAGCACACACGCGACTCGTTTATGGTGGGAGCGTTGGCTCGATTCAATAACAACTATCAATGGCTGTCTGATAATGCCAAATCGGTGGCTGAGCGATTAAACCTAACGCCCAAATGCACCAACCCCTACAAGAACACCTTGGCTCAATATGTCGAGCTCATTCATCTGGCCGACGATGCCATTGATGCGGCCCAGACGTTGATCGCCATGGCTCAGCCCCTCAAGGTTGAAGAACGCATCGTTTCGCCGGTAGCCGGTATCGGTATCGGGTCGATCGAAGTGCCACGGGGTATCTTGTATCACGAATATGCTTATAACGAAAAAGGCTTTATCAAGACGGCTAATTGCGTCATTCCCACCGGTCAAAATGGACAAAACATCGAAAACGATATGCGTGCTTTGGTACCACAAATTGTGGACAAAACGGACGAAGAGATCACGCTGATGTTGGAGATGCTTGTCCGCGCTTATGACCCCTGTATTTCATGCTCGACCCATTTGCTTGATGTAGAGATCATTCGCTAAGATGCCGCTTATCCTCGCCGCGGGGAATCCCCTTCGTAAAGATGATGGAATTGGGCCCGAACTCTTACTTCGGCTTCGACAAGAAACGCTCCCTGAGGGCACGACGCTCCAAGATATTGGAACAGATGGATTCGCCTTGATCGATCTTGTTCAAGGGGCTGATCGCGTCTTGCTAATTGATGCGGTCAATATGGTGCAACCGGCTGGAACCACCAAACTGTTTTCCCCTCGTGATGTCAAATTCATCTGCAAAGGAGATGCCCTCTCGACGCATGGGATCGGGCTTGCCGATGTCATCAATCTGATGGAGGGCCTAAATGGAACCTTCCCAACCAACCTGACGATCCTAGGCATACAACCCAAAAAACTAGGGCACGGCAAAGGCCTATCGACTGAGCTTCACATGCGACTAGATGAGTATCTAGGGAAGATCAGGGCTTGGGTCGGATGAGTAAATCAGTGTACTTTTCCTCCCATGCTATGCGATTCAATACTGTTAGTGGCGTTAATTGCTTATCATATTCGGGATCACCGACCCAAGCTTCATGCGAATCAATTCCCAAAGGTATTATTTTGGGGCTGCTCACTATTTTTCTTTGCATTTAATGACTCCTTGGGTGTTTGAGTTTGTCTTCAATAAATATATCGGACGAGGTTTGGGAAAATATCGGGGAACTTGAAAGACTAAGAAATCCAAAGTAGACTCATTGGCCTTGAGGACTTGTGGTGATTGGTCTAAATGAACGTATTTATTTTTTGAAATATATTGTCTTTTTAATGGGATTTGGACAATAAGGGGTGAATTCGTCTAAATGACGGGACTCTACGCCCTTGGGTTAGTCTCGGTTGAGGAAGTCGAGAAGGGTTTCAGCGGAGATCATATCGCCGGCCTTCAGGTTGAGCTTGGCGAGGAGTTCTTTTTTGAGACGCCGCTCAACCAACGCTTGGAATTCGACGGCACTGAACGTGCCAAAGATGGCTTGATTCTTGATGTAGACGACAATGCGATTGGCGCCCTTGAGAAAGTCGTGATTCTCCTGTGTCCGCAGCTTCTCTTTGAGTAGCTTGTACTCCTTGAGCTTCTTCATCTCCATGATTTTTTCGCAGTTGAATAATTTCAAGACAATCATGATTCGAGCCAAGATAATATTGAGTTTTCGGCCGGCCAAACTACGGAGAGCCCAGCGTTGCCCCAGCTCTCGATTCACATCGTCCTCAATCGTCCAACGTGAACGATACAGCTCGACAATCTCCACCGGATTCTTGATGGGTAAGGTCGTCACATAATACGTATAGACCGGTTGGTCTTTGGGGTATTTTCGTCGAACAACCACGTTCAAATACCCCTTCTCAAACGGTTGAAAGTCGATATGGCGAACAACGCCAAGATCCAAATCAATATACTCGGGCTCTTTGCTTTTCTTCTGGATATCCTTGGTTGTTGTTCGCTCATAGTATCGAGGGTTCTTTCGTCGATAGGCTGTAAATGCCAGCGGATCAAACTGGATGCGCTCCTTCATCTCTTCCTTCACCAAGTTCGTATTTGATTTGCCCAGCGTTACCCAGTCTATGCCTTTTTCTTCCTTCAGGTAACGCAAAAGTTTCTCGTCCCAATAGGCCCGGTCAAATAGCAGCGTGTCCATCAGGTCTTCCAACGGACACAGGTATTGTTCAATATGTGCCATCATGGCATAAAACATCTTGGTTTCGTGGGTTTCTATTTTATCGAGATACGCCCCAACAATTCGCTCCCGCCCCTCAGCAACATTGACCAATAACAACAGCTTGTAACCGTATTTCCATCGATTTTCGTTTGGGCACCAGACCTTGCCGGCTCCTTCATATTCGCTATCATCGATACTGACTTCAATTTCATATCCATCCAAGGCATAGATCCCGCCACGCAGCCATTTCTTCTTGCGCAGAAACTGGACCTGGTCATACCATTTCTTGTAACTCTCGTCCGTTGGGATGCGGTTCAGATGGTTGCGAAGCGTGTTTTTATGCGCAATTCCCACGAGGCTGTTGTCGCTGTTTTTCATCTTCTCAATGTTAAACCCCAACATCGCCATCAAATCGCCGTCGCGCAACATCATCCCTGTATTGGCAATGTGCTTAATCCCTAAAAGCTCTTTAACCAGAACAATCTCATTGAGTTGTCGGATGTCTTTTCCATTTTCTTTCTTCAGAAGGGTTGGTTGGGCATTGATGAGCGTATCCCAAAGCCCAGCTGTCTTCAGAAAAGCAATCATGTAATCGGACTTGCCCACGCCCCCTTCCGATAGAAAAAAGGGCTTGAGTGCCTCGTAGGCCTCCATCGTTTTCTTTTTGTCTAACGACCAGACCTTATCG
>CAIWAN010000015.1 GCA_903910705.1 uncultured Candidatus Marinamargulisbacteria bacterium | reverse complement strand
GCCGTTCCTGATTTTGAAAGCCGCTCGATCTCGGTTCGTTCTTCTGTCGACAAGACAACTGCCATTGCTTTTCTGGACATAGGCGCACCCCCCCTACATCCATTATATTTATTTTGCTAAATATTGCAATTAGACACTAGAACTCTGTCGCCAGTTTTTTAGGGTGTTTCCAAATACGAACGCAGTGCGTTCGCAATTGAACTGGACACAATATCGGCTTCTAATTCGGATTGAAGATGAACCTAAGCGCGAATACTACATCGCAGAAGCAACGAAAAATAATTGGACGGCGCGTCAGTTGGAACGCCAGATCAATAGCCAACTTTATGAAAGGCTCCTCTTAAGCAATGATAAAAAAAGCGTGCTCGCCGTGGCTCGTGGGGAACAACACCCCGAAAAACCGACGGATATCATCAAAGACCCTATGATTCTGGAGTTCTTAGGGTTAAAACGAGAGGCATCGTACTATGAAAAAGACCTAGAGCAGGCCATCATTACCCACTTGCAAGAGTTCCTGCTCGAAATTGGAAATGGATTTGCCTTTGTCGCCCGACAGCAAAGAATCCATCTTGATGGGGATGATTTTTTCGCGGATTTGGTATTCTACAACCGTCTACTAAAATGTTTTGTAATCATCGAGCTTAAAACCCACAAACTAACCCACCAGGATTTGGGCCAACTTCAAATGTATGTCAATTACTATGATCGAACCCAAAAGCTCACCGAAGAAAATCCAACCATTGGAATTCTACTCTCAGCTGACAAAAATGACGCGGTCGTCCAGATTAGCTTGCCTGAAGACAATAAAACTATCCTTGCCAGCCAATATAAACTTTATCTGCCTAGTGAAGAAATGCTCCGCTTGGAAATGGAAAAAGAGATAAGTGAGTTTGAGGAAAAGTTATCATGAGTTTTCTTTATAGGTGAACTGAAGGTGCGGGAATGTTAAAAAGAATCCTCTACTTTGGATCGTTGTTACTAATCAATATTTCGTTTTCTTTGGATTTCACTGGCGAATACAAAGAATATTTTTCGCATTTAGAGAACCTCGGACATTTTAATGTCTATTGTCCCAATAATGAGAGAAATCGGATTAAGGACATATTAAATACAGCAGAAGAATCATACAAAGAAATCACTCGGATTTTCCCAAATAAACTACCCAGCATAAATATTCTCGTATTTTCTTCAACAGAAGATTACAACCGATTATTTGGTTGGCAGTGTAAGGCTCCCGACTGGGCGAAGGGGCAATACAGGAAAGATATGGTTATTCTCATTAACCCTGACAAGAATAGGAATTGGCTGAAAAATATCATTGAGCATGAACTGACCCATGTATTTATTATCGATATCTCGCGTAATGTGCCGAATTGGCTTAATGAAGGCTTGGCGCAGTATGTAGCCAAAGACGATTACGTCTATATGGGGAAAAGTTCCGAGGAGCTGATGGGTGAAGCCTTCAAGTTACACAACCTATTCAGTCTCGCTGAACTTAATCAAACCTATGATAACTTCAATAATGACCATGATGTTAAGCTTGCGTATCGAGAGGCCTTAACCGTTACAGGATATCTGGTAAACAACTATGGCTCGAAGAAAATAATAGAGTTCATATATCGTAGAAAACAAGGCAATGAGCTCGGAGATGACTTGAAAAAAGTTTTCGGGGTATCTTACGAAGAACTTGAGAAGAAATGGTTAATCAGCATAAAGAATAAATACTCAGCGATAAAGGAGTAGGCATGTCAAAAAATAAAGAAGCTATGCAACAAAAAAGCAAGGAACTTCAAGAGTTAACCGATAGTTATTGCGACCTACACCTTGATTCCAACTATAAAGAACTGGCCCAGAAAGCCATTCAAAAAATGGCACGGAAGCGCACTGTTCCTTTTCTTTCCGGCAAAATTAATCTCTGGGCGGCCGGAATCATTTATGGGCTTGGACAAACAAACTTCCTTTTCGATAAACATTTCAAGCCCTACCAAACCGCTGAGCATATTTGTTCGTTTTTTAAGGCCAATAAAAGTACCGTTGGTCAAAAGGCAAAGGTAATCCGTGAAATGCTAAAGTTCGACATGATGAATCTAGAATTTTTAACCGACTATATGCGGCAGAACAACCCACTTTCAAGCATGGTTAATGTGGGTGGATTTTGGCTCAATAGTGATTTGATGAAGGACACTTATACAAAAGAAGATGAGGCAAATGAGATAGTTGAGCTGGCTTGGGAAATGATGAGCTCAAAGAAAAGAATTCATATGGCCAATCAGGCATTATCAATCTGGGAGAATTGTCTGGATGCCTATATGTTGTTGGCTTTTGAAAGCAAACCGAACTCTGAAATGTCAGAAAAATTCTTCGCCCAAGCCGTTATGTCTGGAGAACGAGATTTAGGAAAACCCTATTTCAAACAGAACGCCGGACATTTTTGGGGTTTAGTTGAGACCCGCCCCTATATGCAGGCCCGCCAAGAATTAGCTTTGACGCAATGGGCGAGGGGTAAAAGAACCGAAGCGATAAACCACTTCCGTGACATGTTGGTTCTCTGCCCGAACGATAATCTTGGGGTACGCTATATTTTGATTAGCTGGTTCTTTCAAGAAAAACGTTTGAGTGATGCTATCGAATTAGTACAAACCTATCCCCATGATTTTGATTCTGGATGGTTTTACAACAAAGCGTTGATTTCATTTCTACGAAATGGGGACTGCAAGAAGAGCGAAGAATTGTTGAAAGTAGCAATCAAAGAAAACCCGTTAATTGTCGACTATCTCGTCGAACGAAAAACTATGCCGATTGAAGTGCCAGATCATTATGGTAAGGGCGATGACTCGGAAGCGGTTGTATATTGCGAGTATGGATTACTCTCTTGGCGAACATATCCAGATGCTTTGCAATGGTTAAAGGCAATGCCCATCTGATTTGTCTGGGTTCTTCTCGACTCGACTCAACTGAGGGCGGGGAGACTCAACTCTTCGATGCAGCTCAGCGCAAGCTTGGCGGTCTCAGGTTACGATTTCCTTGTTGGAAAACGGAATGCCTAGATCGGCGATTTGCCGGACTTGCCGCTTTATCGGGAGGCGCACTTGTCCGCTTCGAGCGGTGAGCCGGTCGGGGGAAGAAACGCACCGCTTGGTTTGGATGGCAGAAGATTCCAGCTGGAGCAGGTTGCACAGTCTAGGTCGCCGAATCCGCCTAGGGCGGTGAAGGCGGCCGGGTTTGATGACGGGGAACCAGAACCAAAAGTATAATTTCCATATTCATGAAAAGAATCCTTCCACTAATTATCCTCTTGTTGCTATCGATTACCTCCAACGCTCAGATGCTTATGGGCAGAGAATATTATGATGTCGTTAAGAAACATATCTCATCGGCCAAAGACTCAATCAATATTGCCATGTACTTTGTCATCATGGATGAATCAACGACGAACCCCGTGAATGATCTGGTTGATGAAGTCATTAAAGCACATCAACGCGTCGTCCGTGTCAAAGTGGTCTTAGAAGACGGTAAGTTCAAAGAGAACACTCAGGCATATAAAACACTTCAACGAAGCGGGGTTGATGTCCACTTTGATACTTCGACCCGACTGCTTCATCTCTAAGCTGTTGTGATTGATGGGCGATATGTTTTCTGCGGAAGTACTAACTGGTCGAAGGCAGCGATACTCGACAACTATGAGGCCACCAGCTTCTATGAATCGCTGCCGGACGCCGCTTCCCTGAACAATTACATCAAGGCCATTGAGGTTCAAGAAGGTGATATCTTCGGCCAGAAAGAAAACGGTGTGCCAATCGCGACCACGTTTCTAACGGTGAAAGGAAATGGTCGGAAACTTCTTACCGCTCAGGCCGATAAGCAGTTCGATCTCTACTTGTTGTTACTGAGAGAAGCCAAGGAAGCCGGCAAGCATACGTTCTATGTTGACTATGAAAAGCTGGCCAAAGCCATGGGCTACCAAGCACCGGCTGACCTTGGCGGGTATAATAACGCTGGCCAGTATTACTACGAACGAGTCCATCAGAATATCGAACAACTCGCCAAGAGTAAGCTCATAGGATACGACAAGAAGTTCGTGTCCATCCGAGTTGGCAAAGGTTATGTCATTCCTAACGGGTTTTACTCAGACAAATACATGACTGGACTTTCAATGAAGGCGAAGTACATGTACCTCATCTGTTTGCTGGAAGCGTCGAAGTCCACCAAGTATCCCGAGTGGTTCCGATCTCAAGACGACATGGGGAAGCTCTACGGGATCAGTGGCGACACGATCTCAACCGCACTGTTAGAACTGGAAGCTAAAGGACTCATTCAAGTCACAAGAGACAAACCGAAACCACCAGACTACTCAGACCACAATGCAAACGTCTATCGAATGATGAGCCTTTAAACAACAAATGGAAATCAAAACCAAATCCTACGTTCTGGCGACAGCACGCAATGGCCGGCCCAGAGAGAGGCCTCAGGATGAGGCCGAATGGCGGGCAATTCCCCGTGGGGCTGCCAGCTAAAAGCGAGTATTACGAGCTTTTTAGCCCTTAATCCTTACCCCAACTCCTTATTCCTAGACATGTTTTAAGTTTCCATCAGTAGGTTATCTGAAAATAGGGGAAGATGGTCAGCTGAAGACTGAATAGGAGTCTGGAGTGAACCTATCGTTATTTCTATAATATTTATATTAAATACGAAAGAGGTGAGGGTAATGGCTGCAGCATATAACAAATATACGTTAGATTTTGAATGTCCAAAAATTGATCTAAACTTAGGGAACGATAAGCGTATTTATCAAATATTGGATGACAACGGCATTACGGTTAGATCGATCATATTGCCGATCTTTAATAATTCATCGGGCAATTCGGATGACACTGACACGTTTGATGGCTTATATACGTTGAATTGATCGAATCTTCTTAGAGTACGCGTACTTTTGTTCAGGACAGAAAATATTAATTCACGGTTGTGGGTTCTTTTGATATAATCCTGTTCAATTGCGGGGGCGTAGCTCAGCTGGTTAGAGCGCCTGCCTGTCACGTAGGAGGTCGAGGGTTCGAGCCCCTTCGTCCCCGCCAATTTCAATAAGCAGTAGGCTTTCAACACTCGGATATATCGTAAACTTCTACCAATTACACCTGACAAACTCATCTAAAGTTATGTCTTTATACGCAAGGTAGCTCGACTCTTCAGTGGCAACTAAAGCTTCTTGAGCTCTTCGATAAATCTTTCGTGTGGACAAATATATTTGGGGCCGAAATAGATTCCATGCTTAATGCTATTCTCAAGTTTGTTCAGCGTCAATTATTATTTCCCCTCAGCGTCAATTAGAATTCCCTATTTTGTAGCGGCAAAAACCGTCATTGTTATGCACGTTTCTGCCCCTATTTTTATCCATACTCCTTTCGCATAATCGCCGATACTTTCTCT
>CAIWAN010000014.1 GCA_903910705.1 uncultured Candidatus Marinamargulisbacteria bacterium | reverse complement strand
GCCGTTCCTGATTTTGAAAGCCGCTCGATCTCGGTTCGTTCTTCTGTCGACAAGACAACTGCCATTGCTTTTCTGGACATAGGCGCACCCCCCCTACATCCATTATATTTATTTTGCTAAATATTGCAATTAGACACTAGATTGAAAATCCTCGCAGAAATTTGCTCCGAAGACCTCATCAAACAAATCCTTGCCATATTTCTCTGTGAATGATTCATAAAACTTGAGTCCACAATTAAGCCAGTAAGTTGGGTTTGCATTTGAGTCGTCGGGATCCTCCACCTTAGCCATATACCAAAATTCTCGAGCATCAGCGATCATTTCATTTACAAAGTAATCATGATAGTGTTTTTCAAATATCTGAAAATCCTTAATGAACTGGATAAAATGCTGCATCTTCTTTTCTAGGGATAATTTTTGAGGGAGACAACCATATAACAAAAGCCGGATGTGGCTCTTCTTGAAGTTGGGTTCAAAAGTGTTTACATCCCCCCCCCCTTGACTTCCCCAGATTATTCCCTCATGGGGAATAGATTGCTTTGGAATTATTTCCTGAATCTCATCAATAACTGCATTCCTAAACGCATCTAAATCATCCGTGTTTTCAGTAAGTTCTGGCATCAATCTTTTATGGATATATTCCTCAAAATTCGAGGCCTCCATTTGATGATAGGCGATGGAAAATAGGATATTTAGAAAGCTATACGTTGTCACGATCTCATAGGAATCAATGTCATCCAATTCCTTAAATCTCAAAGAGAGCAAAGATTGAACGGATTGAATAAATAAGGCTTTAACGGAATCAGGAACCTTAAGGTTTTCTTTTGCAAAAATAGAAGCACCAGAATATTCTTCTAGCAACAAGTTTTCAAGTTCTAGCTTGGGCGTTGCCCATAAAGTTGCCGCAATCATTCGATTGTTCGGATGCTCATGGTGGGCTAAGTCGACTGCCACTTGTTTTATCCATTCGGGAATCTTATCGATGAGATCTTGAATCGAGGAATATTCTGGCAAAATATTGCCAAAACTAAAAGTAGTGGGGTATTGGGCGGCTAAAAATAATAGCTCCCCCGCAACATTCATTGAATGTGATGGATGATTGTCGTGCGCTCTAATCGGAACCTTAATTTCAATCCCATCACCAAAATCAACATTTTCAACCTTTTCATCATTTGAATATTCCGAGATTTCTGTGTCAGATAGAATAGTAATCTTCTTGAGTCCTTTCATGATGAACATGAATAGATTCTTAAGAGAAAAGATAGCCATAAATGTAGCGAAGTCATCTTTCGTAATAATTCTGTCTTGATTTGTGAAGGCTAGCTCTATGGAATAGGGTAAACCATCATTCCCTTCTTTTAGATGTTGGCGCATTTTCTCTTTATGAATGAATGAAAACGTGGTGTCTTTGTCCTTAAGGCACTCAAACAATGCCTTCATAGATGGAAACGATGAAACGAAATACGGATTGAGCCGAACAAAGCGGAGGGTTATAGGGCTATGATCTTGTGATAGCTCATAATAGGAAAACGGTCTGCTTTGACCTCGCATGAGGTCGATATTGTTATATCCAAGACGATTGCTGATTATTCTCGCCTCTTTTATACCACCATCTAAAAAAATAGCCTTGATGAGTTCGGGGAGTTGTTTGAGAAGTTCCTCGTCAGACATATAGGAAACAAGGGCGTTGAACAAACGTTGCTTTGGGTTGGTGGATTGAGACGGTAGAATTGACGCACCTGCCAATATCAGTGAATCGGACTGGCAAAGTGCATTTGCAATGAGCTTATTTTTCATTTCGATGACTCCTTTTGAGATAATTCTAAATAGTTATCGTAAGAAGTTTTTGATTGTTGCAAAAATAATAAAGTTCCGTATTTAGGTTCAAAATCAAAAATTGGCGGATATACCCACATCGTGTGCAACATATTGACAGGAATTGGTGCTATGTCCGAGATCTAACGAAATCTC
>CAIWAN010000013.1 GCA_903910705.1 uncultured Candidatus Marinamargulisbacteria bacterium | reverse complement strand
GCCAGCCCCGCTGCCCTTCAACAAGCCGCCAGCTACCCGACAACCTTCCGTCTTCGCAAAAGCTTCGCCGAGACAAGCCCGCCAACTCGAGTGCCCGCCTCAGTTGAGTTGAGAAATACAGAACAAGGCGAGATTGAGTATGGTTTACGGGAAACTATGATCTCGAAATAAATGAATCTAAAAAAAATAATGTATTAAATTTAAAATAACATAGGTAAGTAAAAAAGGAGGTGATGATCATGGCAAATACATATACATACAAGTGTCCGAAAGCATCTTGTCAATTTATTATGCAAACCGGCCGCCCCGGCATTCATAGATGCCCACAATGCGGCAGTACGATGATGCAGCAGAACTAACAAGAAAGGAGCCTAAAGAGGATAAGATAGAGCAATATTGCACCGACCGCTTCATACGGCAGGGCATTCCGATTTAGATCCGGCACCCCATACCGGTACATTCGGCAGGGGTAGCCACCGGAATATCAAGATTGGAAGCCAAAAGATCTTCTTGTCTACACCAAAGCAGGATATTTAAGGCTATTTGAACATAAACGAGAGGACAAAAATATGCAAGCAAACAATTCGACAGAAGATATCGAAGAGGCCCACAACAGCAAAGGGATCGCAAAGGCCAAACAAGAAGACTACTCGGGAGCAATTGAAGATTTCACGAAGGTAATTGAGCTTAACCCGTTGGCTGAATATGCATATAATAATAGAGGGAACTCGAAAGCAAGTCTGGCCAACCAAGTAGGCGCGATAGATGATTTCTCAAAGGCGATCGTGATCAATCCTCGTTATTTTAATGCGTATTGTAATCGTGGCCGATCAAAGGATTCTTTGGCCGATTATCTTGGGGCAATAGAGGACTATTCAAAAGCAATTGAAATTTATCCTGATGATGCAGACGTATATATTAATAGAGCTTTCTCTGAGGCAAATAATCGCAATCATATGGCTGCCATAGAGGATTATTCAAAAGCGATAGATTGCGATCCAAACGATGCTGAAAAGTTCTTTAATAGAGGTTGGTCAAAAGCTGACATCGAGGATTACTATGGAGCTATTGTTGATTACTCAAAATCAATAGAGCTTTATTCAGGCGATTCTGCTGCCTTTTTCAATCGAGGATTTGCTAAAGCACAAGTTGCAGATCATTTAGGCGCAGTCAATGATTATACGAAGGCCATAGAGATTGATTCAGGCTTGGTGGATGCATATTTTAATCGAGGGTTTTCGCGTAGTGTGTTGAAGGATCATGTCGGTTCGATACAGGATTACTCGAAGGAGATTGACCTCAACCCTATGAATGCGCGAGCCTACTCCAATAGGGGCAATTCAAAGGCGATGCTAGAAGACTACATGGGTTCTATTGAGGATTACACGAAAGCAATAGAACTCGATCCTCTGTATGCACGAGCCTATAACAATCGTGGCAATTCCTTTTCCAATCTAAATAGAAGAGCAGAAGCATTGAGGGACTTAACCAAAGCGGTCGAACTTGGGTTTGTGAAGGCGTATGATATGATTGAGGAAATGCAGAAGGCTTGATCCGCTCAATACTATTATGGAGGAATTAACTCATGAATGAACAAGAATATATTAATAGCCCTATTGTTAAGGAATTTATAAAATGGCTAGGCAGAAAACTAACTATCCCTAATAGTTTTTGTCACTCTTATACAATGCTGAAACCGAAACAGGAGTGGAGTTGCAACTCGATATATGATGCATACTTGAAGTATCGATGGCCAGTAAATATTGATGAAGAGCTAAAAAGAGAACTGAATATTCAAGATAATTCCTATGATTCAAATGCAAAAGCCTTAAATTATTATTCGAGATCGATACGACAAGCATTTATTTCCGAAGACAATGTTTCTCTCAATCATATTTCTAGGCAAATACTTAAATGGGGAGGGGTTGATGATAAGCATAATCTAGGGCATCTTGAGAATCGAAAGGAATATTTATATCAGGATTATCTTGAGGCAAAGCGACTATTAACGTTTTCTGTCGATTTATCGAACAACTTTTCTAGTATTAAAATGAACTCAGGTTTCACCAAGATTTATGCAATGCTTTTTGATGATTTTATTATTTACGATGGGCGAGTTGGTGCAGCATTAGGATACCTTGTAAGATTGTTTTTTGAAGAATACAACCTTGATCCACCGGTGTCTGATGAATTGGCTTTTATGTGGGGGGCGGCTCAACCAGTGAAAGTGCCGAATATTCCTCACCTACGCAACCCATCTAAAAATGGGTGCCGGTTTAAAATATTAGTTAAAAATACTCCCCATACAATCTGTAATATTAAAGCAAATTGGCTAGTAAAAACAATCTTTCAGAGTTCTAAATTTGGAGAACTTAGTATTAAGACAGGTGCTATGCGTGCATTTGAGTCAGCATTGTTTATGATTGGATACGATTTAAAGGGGGCCAAATAATGATTCCCGTTAAATTGCCTGAAGAACTTCAGCACTTAGGTGAACCTAAGAAAAAAGCATATACGATCGATATTAATGCTGATCTTTTGACACCTGAAATACGTCGCAAACGAGCAGAAGCTTTACGAATCGATACCCAAGCTTTTTATTATAAGGAGCTTGCTGGGCAGACTATCTCTGAGCAAGTTGAGGATCGTCAAATTACAAGGGAATATGACGTGAACGGCGGGATCATCAGCCAAAAGTCATTCATTGAGAATAAAGATGGTATGTTCGTTCTCGATGGGCTTCAAGTCGAACGACGAAAAGAAAAAGCCGGAGAACGATTAGTTGCCAGCCACTATTTGTGTGGGGTTGTTCACGGAGTTACAAAAGCTTTTAACGTTGACGGCGTTGTTGTAAGAGAAGAAATGTACCTGCAAGGTAAATTAGTCGATGTGGCTACTAATTATTATGAAGATGGCAATGTTCGACAACGCTCTACATTCGTCGATGATATACAACATGGCCCAATGTATTCTTATAACACAAAAGGAGTATTGGTCGAGGAGAGCGAATGGGTTGATGGACGGCCTGATGGGTTTATTAAGGGTTATACCGATACGGGTATTCTTGAGTCAGTTGTTGAGTTCAAAGCTGGGAAACAGGAAGGTATGAGCCTTGCGTACTTCCCAGATGGGACGTTGATGCTTGAAGCCGTGTTTGTTGATGGATTACGCCATGGCATTACAAAAATATATAATGAACAAGGGAATCTTATTTTGGAAAAGATCTATAGAAACGATATATTAATTGGGCCAGATCATTTGATTCCCCCGCTAATTAAAGCCCTTGGGGAAAAGGAGACAACAGAGAGCGAACTTATCAACCTTATCCATTCTGGAGCTGATGTTAATGCGGTAGCAGATGATGATGGATTCTCTCCTATTATTTTAGCTTCTCTTTATGACTACAGTGCGGCTCTTATCAGTGAACTTATCAACGCAGGAGCAAACGTAAATGCTGTTGCGAATGAAGGATCTACGGCCTTAATTGCTGCAGGAATGAACAATAGTCATCCAGACGTGATTGAAGAACTCATAAAGGCGGGTGCTGATGTGACTGCAAGGAATCGCCTTGGTTGTACGGCACTTATGTTGGCTGTTGGCGAAAATACAAATCCAGATGTTGCGGTAGCGCTCATTAAGGGAGGGTCAGACATAAATGCCAGGGACTATGCGGGCGACAGTGTTAAGAATTATCAGGAGTACCCAAATATGCATCAGTCGGTTATGGACTTATTAGAAGAATGAATACGATGTATTTTTTGCAGTTAGGCGATGATAAACCGAATCCGATATGCTTTTCGTTTATGATTGGAAAAAAGGCCAATACGACGTTAAATTAATAACATTGAAGCCGAACGATTCACACTATAACTCGAGGCATTCCCCGCCATTGTGAAGCCTAAAACGATTTAGACTTATTCAAACTTAATCCGCCGGTGAATGATTGGCAAATGCCGGCCCATACCAATATTCCTGAAATGGGGGTTATTCTTCGGAAAACTGCATCGCCTTCTTTAACGCCGTAGACCACTTTGGCTAAGTGCCCCTCTATAGTATCAATCGTCAAATCATCGTCTCCGAGTTTCTCGTAGGCATTACCTTTTCTAGCACTTCCACCTAATGATTCTAAGAGTTCGACGGTTTCTTCAAAAACGGCCCATTTCAATAGTGGTGAGCCTCCAAGATTGTCGACCTCTATTCCCTCAGAGGACAGTTTTGCGGAAAAGGTGCTTTTCCCATGTCTATTTTTTCTTTGTAAAGGAATGTCGGCGTTATTATTGGGATATGTCTCAAACTTTTTAATCAAAGTGTTTTTAACGGACACTTTCTTTCCTCCATTTCAATGTTTCTAGATTATTACTACTTCTGAGTATACGGATACTGTTGTATTTGACAACTTAAGCAAAGAACTCTCTATAAATCTAAAAGCCTGAATATCGATATTCGTCAGCAACCTGCTTATTAGACAAAACAGGGCTCGAGACTCAGAATAAACTTTTTATCATTCCGGATTCTCCCTGAAATATATCTGATACTCAATCTCGCCTTGTTCTGTATTTCTCAACTCAACTGAGGCGGGCACTCGAGTTGGCGGGCTTGTCTCGGCGAAGCTTTTGCGAAGACGGAAGGTTGTCGGGTAGCTGGCGGCTTGTTGAAGGGCAGCGGGGCTGGC
>CAIWAN010000012.1 GCA_903910705.1 uncultured Candidatus Marinamargulisbacteria bacterium | reverse complement strand
TATATTTCGTAAGCTCCGCCGGTTTGTCCTCGAAATATTTCAAAACCACTGCAGGAGCTAGCTTAAGGAGTTCTTCAACCACAGGGGCATTCTTTTCTGCCACCTGACTCGGTGTCATCGGCTTTGCCGCTTCGCTGGTGACACCTTTGGCCACAATGCTCGCCACAGGGCTCTTGGGTGTGGTCATCTCGATCGAGTCAATGACCCGGCTCAGACTAGATAAGGCTTCGGTTGTTGTTTGTTTCATGGACTCGGAAAGACCACTATCTTGAATGGCTTCTTTCATGGTCTTCGCAATATCAAATAGTTCTTTTAAGCTGAGTGTCTTTTGTTTGTCCGGTATCATTGGTCTCAATATTTTCGTGAGGCTTGGATCTAAAATAATCAGATTGTTTATCGCTTCAGACAGTTGCTGCGTCGCTTTTTGCATCAATACTGTTTTCGCTGAATCTGTGGGCGGAGCTAATGTATCATGGGCCGCCCCAACAGTCTGCGCAACGGATTGGATCAACTGATTCGGCGGAATCGCTGCCGCTTGTTTAACATCGCTATTTAAAATGACGGCATTCCCTGCCACCTGCGAGGTCGCCCCAACGTCCCCAACGAGAGGTTGTTGAGGTGTAGCCGCTGAAGCCTGTTGAGCAGCCATTGTCTGACTAGCGGATAGTATCGCCCCCGTATCCTCTGCCGGTTGATTCTCTTTGACAATCACTTCCGCCAATATTTTTGAAGCAGCGTCCATCTTATTGCTTACACTAATGGGTGACGGGGAGACATAATTTGTTTCAATCGAGCTAGATTCGTCTTTGGGCAAAAAGAGGGGAGCTAGGTTCAGCGCTCGAACCTGAGTCATGGTGGCAGCTTGAGCCGATGCACCGGCTACATCAAGAGCTTCGTTGTCAAGAGCCACACTTTGTGAGCTTGATTTTGACAGTAAAAATTTGGCCGCATCCGACGAGGCGACGTTAGTAAGCTTTCCGTCTGCACCAATCGTAAAAGAAGACTTATCTCCATTCGCTTTAATCTCATGGGCATCCGTTATCACCTTGATGCCGTCTTTGGTAACATCCATTTGGGTAAGATTCTTGCCTGCGTCCGAAAACTGGACAACCGCATGGACTTGATTTTCATTCGTTTGAGACATCAATATAACCACATCGGTTTTGCCTGCGGCTTTTGCTAATTTTGCTATGAGGAAGGCAACAGCACAATCGTCCTGAATTTGGGTCGGGTTTTTGCTCGTGATATTCTCGATCTGTTTTTGAAGGTCGGTCTTAATTGACGATAAATTGTTTTGGGTAGACGTATACTTGAAGATATTCTTTGATTCGGGGCTCATCAGCTTTGTTAAAGCATCTTGAGCATCCTTGCTCTTTACCCCTGGGGTATCAGCCATAACGTCCGTAAGGTTTTTATCGCCCGCCTTAAGTGTGATATTTTGTGCCGTATTTGTATAAATTTGATTAGCGATACATTCTTCTACAGCCGCGAGGTTTTTTGCAATCTCATCAGCAAGAAGAGGTTTCGTGGTTTTAAGATTAGCAATATTTCGGTCTACGGTCGCTTTCGCAGCTGCGGCTAAAGTCTTATCGGCCACATCTACGGTTATCTTATCCTTTATGGCTTTAATTGCTGTTTGTAAGGGTTCACTCAATTCATCCAGAATCTTTTTATCAGCTGCTATTGCAGCACCTGCGGCCAAAGCCACTGATTCCTTTGATGGAAACTGTTTCGATACTGCCCATTCTAAAAGCGAGGTGTCTTGCATGATCGTTTCAGGGTTTCTTGTTATTCTATTTGGTATAGTGATCGTGTCTCTCTTTACCGGTGCATTGAGTATGGCATTGAAAGCATTGAGTGTTGCAGGCGTCTGTTTGGCAGACATATTGGGGTTGCTATAATTAATATCTTGATCAATTTCAGCCAGATTTGTTTGCCCTGTTTTTAAGCTCGTCAGACGAGGAGCACGTTGGAACTGCTTTAAATAATCAGCCGCGGCGGAAGCCTTGGCATCTATAGACATAATTTCATTCAAGATCTTTTCACGTCGATAGTCCTTTAAGGCTTTGGATTGTTCTGGTGACAAAGGCAGTCCCGGTTCAGGAGGAGATCCTGTTTGTGTTCCTTTTTGAGCGCCGGCACTTGGTGGCGGCTCTTGGGAAACCACTGGAGCGCTTACACTCTGTTTTTTCTTGGCTTCATCAAGTATTTCTTGATCAGCGTTGGCTTTAGCCTCAAGCCCTTGTTGTTTGACTTGTTGTTCGGTTGTTCGTTCTGCAGGTGCCGGCAGAGCTGCTCTACTCTCAGCCGCAGCCTTTTTCGAAGCCTCTGCCTTAGTACTCAATTGTACTAGTTCAATATTGTTTGCTTGATTTTTCTGAGCGTCTTTGAACTCGTTGATCCCCTTGGCGACTTTGAGCGCATTCTGCACAACCATCTTGGCTATACTCTTAAGAAACGCATCATCCAGCTCTTGCATTTGCTTATCAAACGCATCTAGTATTTGCTTGGTCTCATTCTCAAAGGACAACTCGCTCGTCTGCCGTTTGATGGCTAGCGACGCGGCCTGAAGCCCTAAACCACGTGCCGCATGCGCGGTGGTGCCCCCTGCTTTTTTAGGACCGCCCTCTTCGCGAAATCCTTTTCGGATATCTTTTTCAATAATGTGCTTCACAAAGGCCTCGATAAATTCAGGGATCAAGGATAGATTACCCGAAAGCAATGCTGACAGCGTTCGGACCGTATTTTGGGTCGGAACAAATTGATTTTGTGCGCCGGTTTCGGGTTTCGAGGCGGGAGAAGCTGCATCCTTAGCAGCAAAAGCCAACTCAACACAAGCCATCGCCAGTTTAAACGAGCTCATCACCATCTCAACCATAAATTTAGCTTCCGCTACTTTGAGTTCTTGCTCGGCCGTCACTTTTGAATTGTAGGCTTTCACATACTCGGATACCAATTGTTGAGCAGAAGACATCATCATCTTTACGGCAGACTGCCATAACTGAAGTGCCGTCTTGGCCATACCAAAATCTTCGGCCACACTGGGAGTTCCCCAAACCATACTTCGAACCGAGTCGATGGCTTCTACTCTTGCCTGATGAGCATCCATGATCGCCATTTGAAGATCAAAGGCTTTCTCAATGGCATACTGCATTTCGGCGATCGGTGCCGAGACCAACCCAATATGTCCGTTCGCGGTTGAGGCCGTCAGATTATTGATGTTGATCGACTTCAGAGAATCTTTGATGAGTTTGATCATTGGGCTCTTCTCTGCTTCAGTTGAAGAGAATTGCGATTCAAAGAAATCCATCAGTTGAGCCTGAACTTTAGTCAGATCACCCAAGGTATGACGCGCCGTTTTTTCGCGTTGTAAGTCGAGTGTGCGTGCCGATTGAACCATCGAATTGACGACCTCTAAAACACGGATCACCGCCAGTTTAAATGCTGCATCGGCTTGCGAAGCTGCGGTTGAGCCTGACATGCCTTGGACAACCACGCTTGCCACGGACAATACGATGTTAATAAGGCCATGCTGAAGAGCAACATTGAAGGCTGCCTGTGCATCCTTTAGATCATTTTCAGCCTGCATCTTCCGATTATAGAAACTTACATCAAGCGTTATCTGTTGGCTGCGAAGTTGAAAGTCGGCCATGATCTTACTGTTTAATGACCGAACCCCGCTAATAACCGTTTGAAACCCAGACCCATAACTAACCCCAAAACTGAGCGAGATAACGAGCTGCCTAACATCACCCGCTGATTTAAACGCGGTCATGACGGCGATGATCGCACTAAGCATCGTGGCCATATCCGCCGATGCCTTTGAAAAGGCAACTGGATTAACTGCTTTAAAATCTTTACTGGTCGCGATCGTTGCATTATCAAAATTAATGGCATTAATGGAATTCGTAATGCGCCCAGCCAAGGCTGTTATTGTATTGGCGGCCTGAACATCGACAGATTTATTCCGGTGTTGTGTGTCTGATTCGTACGCGTCTAGTAATAGTTGCTTTGTATCAGCCTCCCAGTCATTGTAATGATTATAGTACTCCATCGCCTGATTGACTTTTTGTTTCTGCAAGGCTAAATCGAGCAAAGTGCCCACGACAGTTAACCCCGCTGATACATAGACACCCACTTCGGGGATATACAATGCGGCGATCTTCCCAATGCTCATAACAACACCAAGCATCATGCTCGAAAAAGCCGAAGAAAGCGCATCTTGAACTTTCTTTAGATCAAGTGCTTGTTGGATCGCTCGATTATGCTCTTGAACTTGGGCATAGAGTTGACCGGTCTGAAAGTTAGAGGCATCTTGGATTTGTTCAAATAAGGCGCTAACAGCCGCCTGCATCGAGCCCATCGCAGATAGCTTCGTCGAAACCCCAAACGATACCCTCATCACGATATCATTTACATCCGAAAGAGAATCCATCAACATGATAATGGCAAGCATCGTGTATTGAAGCCCCATGATCTTTTGACGCAAGTGAGCAATAGCCGTAGCATCGACACTCTTAAACCCACCATCTTTATCTTTCCAAAGATCGGCGCCCCCCATCATGCTAACTAACGTCCACATCGATTTCACCGTGCGACTTAGCTCATCGGCCATCTTTTTTTCAATCGACACTTGGTCGGCTTTTTCTTTCTCTTCCATTTCAGTTAGCAACTTGATAAATCGTTGTGTCAGCGTCTCGATCTTAAACGCTCGATCCACCAACAACCCTCGCTCATAGGCCTTAAGAATTTGACTTTGCTGATAATAAGAAGCAACGGCGGAAATGGCACTAAGAATGGCGGCGGCGGCCATTAACGCCAACTGTGTTCCAGACCCCATTGTAAATACCGTAACGGCAACAACCGTAATAACAACCACCAAAATCTGCAAGAAACTTATCAATCCCGACAACCAACTGGTAGCTTCGATTTGTTTAACCACATCGAGTGCCGACGTATAATCTTTTTTTGCATCGACGATGGCATTGTCAATTTGACGCATGATATCAAGACCTTGCAGATATTGGGTAAGCCAAATATTATCTGTACTTCTTACCGTATCTAATATCTGAGACAGGGTATCCTTCATATCAAAAGAGGAATCAATGTTATAAAGTAATTTTAAGATCAGAGACCGAACGCTTTCGACGGCTGTCTCGGCTAGATAAAACGCCTGCTCACTCATCTTTATCGAGTTAAGTTTTCCCGTCATCTCTAGACTAAACTCTTTCATCACTTCAGCGTCTTGTTTTGTGCCCGTTAATTTCCCCACCAATTTGGATTCAATATTGGCCTTTGCCTCCGAGATCACCTTCGCACGAGCTTGGTTAAATGAATCTCCTGAGGCCATTTCACTTACCTGAGACATCACTGCATCATTAAATCCTTGATTCAACGAGACTTGTGTAGCCTTCATGATCTGCAAATTGACAACATTAAACGTTGCCATCACTAGCTGCTCATAGGCATCCCCATTTTTTTTGTGTTTGGCCGCCTCTGCGGCAGCGATTGTTTTAGCCGCCTCCGTTTTCAATGATGAAACGTTTGTATTAAAATCCTGTAGATCCGATATGACCCCACTAATGATCTTTTCCATTCCCGAAATGGTCGCATTCATCGATTCAGCCAATCGTTTGGCGGTAAACACCTCGCTTTTTGAGGCAGCCACTCCAAAAATAATTTGTTGAACCAAGTTTGTGATCTCTCCAAGGGCTTGACCAATCATAGCGACTGCTGTGGCTTCGATAATGGAACCATTCAATTTCTTAACCGTGGCTCGAATGGCATCGACATTGAGGGTTTTATAAGACGCACCCCCAAAATTAGCATCAGTGAACTGCGCGGTATACAGAGGGAATTTATCGCCCGAAATAGAAATCGCAAGACTGGGATCGGCTTTCACCAACGCTTGAAAATCCGCGTTAGTAAAATCAGCGGTCCAAGATTTGAACTCATCCTTTGGCAACGAATTCGCCCATTTTGTAACATTCGCGTCAACACTCACATTCCAACTAGTCGTTACAGAATTACTTATGTTCGGGGAAACATTAAAGACGCCGTCATTATAGGTACCATCGGTGTTCACGCTTGTTGAATCCAGAGAAACGATATTGCCCATATGTTGGGCTACAAAACTTTGTGAACTCTGAACATCCCCCACACTGGTTCCAATGAGTGATTCAATAGATTGAGTCTTCGCAACATTATCGGCCCCGGTAATCGTGACTGTTTTATGATCGAAATCCACCGTATGTGGTGTTATGGTCGTGGTTGCCGTCGTCGTATCGCTTGAACCATCATAACCCGGAACCACGCTGTCGGTTGTGGTTGTTAGTTTGGCATCGATTTTTGAATTGATCGTTGTTATATTATCTTTATTCGTTGTCCAAGACGCGTCCAAAGTGCTTTTCAGCCCTGAGGGATTCTTTAGCGTATCAAGGAGCGTGCCGGCACCCGCGCCAGAACTAAACGACTTCATTAATTTTTGCCCTTGGGTGGCGGTCATCCCGCCGTTAGCCACCGTTTCTCTAATCGAATTGAGCAGATCAACAATGGACTGGGGGCTGATTCCTTGATTGAGCATGGCAGAAATAGAACAACGAAAATTAAAATCCGCCATATTGATGGCATTAGCAATATGATACATCGCTTCCCAGAAAGAACTGTTCCCTTTATAGACAAACTTCGTGGGCTCCCATCCTAGCGACTCCATCGTGATAGGCTCAGGAGAACTCACATCACCAACCGAAAGAGCAATAGATGGAAGCGGGAAATCACCTGCTGTATAGGAGCTCTGAGCATCTACTGGATCTTCAAAGGTTCCAAAATCATGCCCCGTTGAACCATCTGTCGAAAAAATTGTCGTTTGGGTATACGAAAAATCATAATCACTTCGGGATACGATCTTGGCCTCGGCCAACGTGTTCGAAGCCCCATGAGCTTGAATGTCCTGTGAAGGGTCGATCAACCGCAGGTTGCCTTGTTGATCCTTTACCCCCAAAACAACATGACCTTGTTCAGTTCGACTCCCTGCATCGACAAGCACCTCTAGTTTATCAGCACGAACACCGGCACTAATACATAGACTGGCTAGCAGATTGGTCAGATCTTCACAGTCACCCGAGCCCTCTTGAAGAGTCTTTGAAACCTCCTTCCAAGCAGAGCCCGTGACTGAGTCAGATTCGTAGCGAAAATGGGTTGCGACATAGCTCTCTATCGCACAGATCATCTGATCCTCCGTCATATCTTGACGAAGAACACCTTGGCTACGGAGATCAAGAATTAAGGAAACAACAGCGGGATCGTCGGGTTGAATGAACGCCTTAACATTATGAATATCCGTTCCATCAAAAGCAAACGCACTATTGTATCCCCCTGTCTGGACAACAGGACCCGAAGCAAGCTCGGGCATCGTTTCTGTTTGGGAAGAATTCCCGCTTAAGGGACGTGCTGCATTGAGCATTTGTTCGGCTTGCGATAATCGTTGATCAGCAATATCTTGTGGAACAGCCTCCCCCCAAGAACGACGACCATCAAAGGTAGAGTCATAAGCAACCAAGACAACATCGGCAGAAACCGTTGGTACTTCAACGGGATGCAACGCGGCTATCGCCGTTTTAACGAATTGATCGATCTGGTTTAAGACTTTCCCTTCTGCCGACTTGGATGTGATGGTTGTAAGTTCAAGAGCAAGCTTGGTTTGGATTTGATTAACAGCCGAAAGCGGATCGATATGCAATAGAGCCTCATTGATATAGCCTACCGTATCACTTACAACGGCACTTACAGACCGACCCAGCCCCATCACTTCTTCAAAATATTGATTCAACGACACATCGACAGACTCGACCAAACTCGATAGCGTCTGCTGAGTTTGCGCGTCATTCAAGACATAGCCTCGACTCAAAATAGCGACTTTGTTGATTTGGGTTTGTGCGGCTAAAGATGTATGACTAGATTTGGAGCCTATCGACTGAGAGTCGAGCTTTGCCGTGCTCATATCATCCATGACATTATATAAAAAGCTGGGGCTATACGTCGCTGAGCCTACAATACCTTCAGCCGACAGATCGGGCGCAACACCAACTATTCGTGTATCTGAAATATTCGTCATTTAGTTAAGTATTCCCCTCTTCATAGCATACCCCCCACAACAGATAAGTCAATCTTTGCAAGGGTTTGGCTTACTTAAATATCGAGGAATGACGAGAAAAACTTGTACCAATAATATTAAATTTATTGTTTTTTCTCTGAGACCCAAATCATCACTTGATTCGGGCGAAGTTGATAATCCAATTGTGGAGGGGCAATTTCTAGCGCGTAGTCGATCGAAATATCGCAAATACGTGTCAACGGAGCAGACAAACATTCTTCGAGACTAAGATTAACCCCTTGATGCCAACGCTTGTCTAAATTAAAGACAAGCAGCGCTCGTTGTGAACCATCTCGTGTTGATTTTTGAAGAACAACCACTTTAGGGTTGGGCTGACTGATTTGGATGACCGGCCCTTCTTCAAGGAATACACGATGAGAGACTTTCAACCCATTGGTCTTGCGAATAAAATCACGCATGTCAAAAACAGGCTCCTCCCAATCACTTGGAAGGGTTTTAACCACATTGACCCGCTTTTGAAAACCAAACTCAAAACCGAGCGGCATTAGAATCGCTGAACTAAAAAAAGCTGAAAACGAGTAATACATTTTCATCGCAGCCATATTGCCATTAACTTCTTGAGACAGTCGCAATGTATCGTGTGACTCAGCAAAAGAGACAGAAGGAGCATGCAGCGCACTCTCTGCATATTGTTTCAAACACCAAGGCTCTTTGAAGTCCCACCACTTTGAGCTATTAAAGGTATAATCAAATCCCGCTTCCGCAAGGGCGACTACGTCTTCGATCTCACACCCTAATGTTTCGGCAAAAAAAACCGTTTTGGCATCGCGTGCCTTGGCTCTAGGGATCAAATAATGCCATAGCGAAACCGGAACTTGATAAGCGGCATCACAGCGGAACCCATCCACACCCAAGGACTGATTCCAAGCGATCAAAGCATCCCAATAGGCCCATAAATGTTCACGATCCGATGAAGCCTCATTATCGATCTCGGCAAGGTCGCCCCATGTTGTGACGAGTTTATCTCCCTCCCAGACTTGAGGATTCTTTATTGAGCCGTCTGGTTTTCGCACATACCAATCGGGGTGAAGTGGCACTAATACCGAATCAACAGCCGTATGGTTGATAACCAGATCAAACATGACCTTCATGCCTTGACGATGAGAGGTTTGGATCATCGTTTTCATTTGTTGTTCATCGGTGTCCACAGAATCATCCAAAAACAAGGGATTCACACGATAGTAATCTTTGACCGAGTAAAGGCTACCTGAGAAACCAGCATAACTTATGGGGTTAATGTAAAGCCAGTTAAACCCCATCGCTTTTGCACGATCGATGTGGGGTGCCCATAAGGACATCGCCCCCACCAAACGGGGAAAAAGATTATAGATCAGGACAGGATCGGTCACGATATGTCCGAGATCATTCGCTCCACTTCTTAAACATCACGAGTAACGGGCTTGCAATAAAAATCGAGGAATATCCTCCGAAAAAGATACCAATGATCAGCACGAGCGAAAAGTCTTTTAGGCTGGCTCCACCAAAAAAGTAAATCGAGGCTAGGACGATCAACACGGTTGAGACCGTATAGACAGAACGGGTCAAGGTCTGCC
Organism: uncultured Candidatus Marinamargulisbacteria bacterium; assembly: GCA_903910705.1. Lineage (GTDB taxonomy): Bacteria > Margulisbacteria > Riflemargulisbacteria > GWF2-35-9 > GWF2-35-9 > CAIWAN01. The sequence goes on along the minus strand of CAIWAN010000012.1, from coordinate 16,576 downwards.
AGATACTTAGTTCAGCTATCGCACTGAACGCATCGGTCATGGTCTTTCCATTTTCGCGAATGCGGTCAAAAATTACGATGGTGTCGTTGATCGAATAACCCAGAATCGTCAAAATAGCGGCCACAAATGCACCATCAACTTGAATACCTAAAATAGCGGTTAATCCTAATGTAATCAATGTATCATGCACTAAGGCTAAAATAGCGGCCAAAGCAGCCCAAAATTCAAATCGAAAGGTAATATAAATCAAGAGCAAAAAGATGGCCACTCCAATAATTGAGACGGCTTGTTTTTGAAGCTCATTTCCGATAGATCCCCCAATAAAATCATTTTCAACAATCGTTAAGGAACCGACTTTCTGCTTTAGGGTTTCGATGAACTGGTCAAGCTGCTTCGCCGTCATTTCTGACGTTCGAACCATAAAATAGTGACGATCGGCCATGGTAAGCTGGACATGCTCAAGCCCAAGCGCTTTAGCTGATTCTTCAATGAGCCCATTGGTCTTCTCCCGAAGAGAACTCGGAACCTCTTTGGTCTGAGCAAAAACCTTTTCAGCCTCATCTACGCTGAGAGTAAGGCTCGTCCCCCCTGTAAAATCTATTCCAAAATTAAAGATTGCCCCTTTATTAATATAATTTGAAGTCATTGAAATAATGCCCAACACAATAAGGGTCGTAGAGAATGTAAACCAGATAGCTTTATAACGAATGAATATATTTTTCATAATGGCTCCTTATAACTCTACCCAACGACTCTCACGAATACGGCGAATCGTAAGCGACGCTGACAGTAAATATTTCGACAAGACAAGCGATGTTAACATACTGAGAACGATACCCACAGATAGCGTTACCGCAAACCCTTTGATGGTGCCGGTCCCGAACCAAAACAAGGTTCCCGCCGTAAGCAGCGTGGTCACATTTGAATCGATAATCGTGATCATGGCACGATTAAACCCAGCATCCAGAGCATTGAGCACCGTATTCCCATTACGCAACTCTTCTTTGTATCGTTCGAAGATAAGCACATTGGCATCCACAGCCATACCCAAACCTAAAAGAATACCCGCAATACCAGGCAACGTTAACGTGACATGTAAGACGTTCAAGGCTGCTAAGTTGAGTGCTGCATAGAATAGCAACGCCACAATAGCCATTAGCCCAAGATACCGATAAATACCGATCATAAAAATCGCGATCAACACAAAGCCGATGATTCCCGCGATAATGCTTTTATGAATCGACTCAAGCCCTAATGAGGGGCCCACTTCTTCTTTTGCAACAATCTGAACAGGGACAGGCAACGATCCTGCTTTTAATTTGATAACCAGATCCTGCACATCCGTGGGTGAGAATGAACCCGATATTTGGGCTTTCCCACCCAAGATCGGCTCGCTAATATTGGGCGCAGAAATAATTTTCCCATCCAAAAGAATGGCCAACGGTTTACCCACATTTCGACGCGTTACCTCGGCGAATTTATCCGTACCCTTTGCCGTAAATTCGATGCTGACGATCGGACGGCCATATTGATCGACACCCGGATCGGCACGCTTCAGATCGCTGCCCGTCATAACCTGTGTTTTGAGGATAATGGGCATTTCTTTTTCGATATTACCCTTCGCGTCTTTTACAACGTATTTCTCAACCCGAGCATTTTCACCCCCGAGCACTTTCAAGTCTGCCGTTGAGATATTGGTGCCATTGCCGGGAAGCCACTCAGCCTCAATAAACTCCATTAGAGCCGTATCACCAATTAACTTGATGGCACGAGAAGGGTCTTTGATGCCTGGAAGTTCCACAACGACTTGTCGACGACCTTTTACTGCGATGAGCGGCTCTGAAACACCCAACCCATCGATACGATTTCGAATAACCGTCACAACACCTTGCATGGCGGTCTCATCCACCTTGACCTGTTTGGTGTCTTTGGCTTCCAGAACAAGCCTCATGCCCCCTTGGAGATCTAAACCCAAATTGCTGGGTACCTTACTCAGCACTACGGTAATAGCCGCGATACATAGAAGCCATATAAAAAACTTTATTTTATCCGTAAACATAGCCGCTCCTCTTTTTTTCTTTTCAGTATAACGGTTAGGTTAAATCTGAGCAATGTGCGAGGGCTAGAAAGAAGGAAGCCAGCCCTTACCCTGCCAAGATCGACTGGCGTTTTTGTTTAACAAATTGAATAAGGTAATGGATATTGTGAATTGAGAGCAGCGTTAGGGCATTGTATTCCTTGGCTCGCCAGAGATGGCGCAAATACGCACGGCTATAGCGCTGGCAGGTGTAACAGGTACAACCCACTTCGAGAGGACTGGGGTCGCGCTCAAATTCTTTTCGCTTGATATTGTACGCCCCATTCCGGCTAAACACCGACCCGTGCCGAGCCACGCGTGTAGGAAACACACAATCAAACATATCGATCCCCGACTCGATCGCCGCATTGATATCCTCTGGCACGCCGACCCCCATTAAATAGCGGGGGCTCTCGGGGGGCAAATGGGCAACCGTTGACTCCACCAAGGGATACATGTCGTCTTTCCCCTCACCCACACTGAGCCCGCCTATCGCATATCCAAAAAAGTCGAGAGACCGAATTTGTTCGGCCGAAGTTTGGCGTAAATCGGGATACATTCCCCCTTGAACTATGCCAAATAATGTCTGCGAGAATTTGCCCGGATTTTCGGTATAGTAAGTTTTGCACCGAGCTTCCCACGCAAAGGTTCGCTCTATCGACGCAGCCGTGACCTCTTTTGAGACACCCGAGGGTAAGCATTCATCGAGCGGCATCATAATGTCAGAGCCAAACTGTTGCTGAACACGGATCGTCGATTCGGGCGTCATTTCGACTAAATGACCGTCCAGATGCGATTTAAAGACGACCCCCTTTTCTGTCATGTTGGTCAGTGCACCCAAACTAAAGATTTGGAACCCTCCACTATCGGTCAAAATGGGGCGGTCCCAGTTCATAAAAGCGTGTAAGCCCCCCATGCCTTCGATCACATCGGGAGTAGGACGCAGCAACAAATGATAAGTGTTGGCAAGCATGATTTGGGTTCCCTCGACCAACAGTTGATCGCCCAAGACCGCCTTGACCGCGCCCTGAGTTCCAACCGGCATAAACACAGGGGTTTCGATGACGCCATGTGGAGTCGTTAATAGACCCGCACGCCCCTTATGTTGGGTGCTCGTCTTCAGAACGTCAAAGGAAAACCCCGATATCATAAAAAGCTAGGCGATGAAGCCAGATAGGTCAAGGTTTAGCATTTCAACGAGTGTAAATAGATCGGCACCGAGTTTGACTTTGCCATGAATACGCGCATTTTGAAGCAATCCAAAGGCGATATTCTCCGCAACCGTCTTATTGATCTTAATATCGAGGTGGTCTAATGCCTTTAGGAATAAGATCGCCAGCTGAAAATTTTCGGCTGTAGCGGAATGGTGCAACGCCTTCATCAATACTTCAAGTCGAGACTCGAGGTCAAGCTTTGCCTGATCCTTCTTGATCATGATCTTTAATCCATGAGCGGTTTTAATGAGCGACTCGATAGAGGCAACATTCGCGGGGGTCAGCACCTCGATCTGGCGAAGCGCATCCTCATATTTAGTGGTAAGCAACAATTCAACAATACTTCGAATATGAGGCGGCAAAACGCCCCCCATCATCATCGTACTCTGAATGAGCTCCTTAAAATTTGAGAACACCTGATCTAATGATTGAATGAGGCTCTCTTGCTTTTGATCCCAAAGAAAAGAGAGTAACCGACGACTTGATTCATAATTCAGATCATTCATACCCATTTTCATCGAAAATATAGTGGATAGGAAAGTTCGTCGTTTGGGGCCTGTAAGCGACTGCAAATTGGCCTGAACCTCTGCCAACGATAGTACGCTTAAAGGAGATATCCATGTCTGGAATTCGACATGATGCCGAATAAGGAGCCCCACATACGTTGATAAGCGTCCTGTTGGTTGATGATGAAGGTGTAACCGTACTAACCGAAATTGTTCATCTAGGACATTAAAGGAAATCACTTCTTGAGGCGAGAGTTCAAAAAGAAAAATATGGCGATCCTTAAACGCTTGAAACATCTCGCCTTCCATCAAATATTGATTAACGGCCTTGGTTTCATCTAGCTCATAAGGCTTAATCCATTTAGCATAAATAGCATCTCCGTCATAGTCAGGACCAATATTACTGATCGCCTGTGCCAATTTATTTATAAACGGTGTCTCAAGATCAGAATCGGTATAGGGTTTAGCAAAGCGAATAGCGATGTTGGCATATTTAATAATTTGAACGGTTTCAATCCCCGAAATATCAGCAAAGAACCATCCGCAACTGGTAAACATGAGCTGACTAAAACGCTGGCTTTCCATGAGCGACTTAAGGCCTTCCAGAGTCTCCACCGACGGATTTTTATGAAGCAAATGTTTCGCCCAAAAGTCATCAGCTGACTGTTTCCCCTGAAAGACATCATAATAATCATGCCGAGCAGCTTCGGGATCACGTAGAAGGGGCTTCGTTTCTGCTAAATAGATCGACCAAAGCTGATCGCGAAGTTCATTTAGGGCATCCCGTAATGGGGCTCGCCATTTCTGATTCCAACCTGCTCCGGCACCGGTCGAACAACCGCAATCTTCCTTCCATCGCCCCACCCCATGCGAACAACTCCACGCCGTTCCTTCACCATCAGGGCCAGACTTCAATACGACTTCTGTCACCGGCGGATGAAGCTCCAAGAAGTAGGCATAATTGATCAATTGGAACTGATACTCTGGTGCGAGATAACGAAAGAAATACGCCAGACACATATCCCCAAAAGGTTCATGATGGCCATAACTCTCACCATCCGTGGCAATATTGACGAGGGTCGGACGTCCATCCTTGGACATCGCTGCCAAAGAAAGTCGGTCGGCCAAAAAGCTGGCATCCCGAAGAAGATGCTCAAAACTCACGGCACTGGAAATGGGCGCATCATAAAAGAAAATGTCCAAATATTTAGTCTGCGTTTCATCAATAAAGACCCGATAGGGCTGGGTGGGGTCAATGGACCCAACAGAGACATCCTGCCATGTATTAGAAAAGAATGTCCGCACTTTCTCGGCTTGGAAAGGAGAGAGGATCGTAAACCGAATGCCTTCTTCGACAAGCAATCTTACTGTAGTCAAATTAATGGCTGTTTCGGCAAGCCACATTCCTTCGGGTTTTCGGCCGAAGTGACGTTCAAAGTCCGCGATTCCCCAACGGATCTGTGTCCGCTGATCGCGCTCGGACGCAAGGGGCATAATCAGGTGATTATAGACTTGGGCAATGGCATTGCCATGTCCATGATTTCGACTCTGACTATTCCGGTCGGCCTCGATGATCTTGGCATAGGTTTGCGGATCATTGACCTCGATCCAGTTAAGGAGGGTGGGCCCAAAGTTAAAGCTTAAATATTCATAATTATTGACCACGTCCACAATCCGGCCATGTTCACCCAATACTCTTGAGCAGGTGTTGGGGCGATAACACTCATCGTGAACACGCTGGTTCCAATCATGGTAGGGATAAGCGCTTTCTTGTGTCTCGATTTGGTCGAGATAAGGATTCTCTCGGGGAGGTTGATAAAAATGTCCGTGAATAGTGAGATAGCGAACCATTAAATCCCCACGCGGATTACACCACTGATCTTGCTCACGCTCGATAAAGATTTAATGTCAGAAAGCGCGTTATTCTTGGCCGATTCGCTGACGGTATGGGTGATCATTACCAGCTCGGCATCGTCGCCCAAACCCTTTTGAACCGCGTTTTTAACACTGATCCCATGACGGGCGAGAATACTTGCAATGTCCGCAAGAACCCCCGTCTTATCTTTCACCTGAAACCGGAAGTAATACTCGGACATGACCGTATCCAAGGACCGTAATTTAACAGGGCGCAAATCATCCACGCTGTATGTTGTTTCATTAACGATATCGAGCACATCCGCCCAAACGGAAGATGCTGTCGGGATGCTTCCCGCGCCACGCCCATAGAACATAATATCCTGCGCGGCGTCGCCGATAACATAGATGGCATTGTAAACGCCATTTACAGCGGCCAGCGGGTGATCTTTATCCAACATGACCGGATGGACACGAAGCTCGAGCTGCCCCTCTCGTTCTTGGCCGATCGCGAGCAGCTTGATCACTAGCCCCATATCTTTACAATACTCGATGTCTTTGGCTGTAATGTCCGTGATCCCTTCGATCAGAATATCGGCAATATTGACGTCCACCCCAAAGGCGACCATGGCCAAGACCTTCAACTTATACAAACTGTCGAACCCGCCAACATCGGACGTTGGGTCGGCTTCTGCGTAGCCTAATTGTTGCGCCTCTTTGAGAACCTCGGCATAGTCAGAGCCTTGGTTCTGCATAGCGGTCAAGATAAAATTGGTCGTTCCATTTACGATACCGTAGATACCCTTAATATGATTGGGCAACAGCGTTGACCTAAGCGGCTTAATGATCGGCACGGCGCCCCCAACGGCAGCCTCGAACATCAAATGAACCCCATTGGCTTTGGCCAAGGCAAAAAGTGCTTTGCCATACTTTGCGATGACCAGTTTATTAGCGGTAACAACATGCTTTCCCTTGGACAAGGCGGTCTCGATGATCGTTCGGGCAGGCTCTTCGCCGCCAATTAGTTCGACGACAATATCGATATCGGGACTGTTGATAAGATCTCGCCATTGACTCGTCAATTTATAGGCCGATAGATCGTAGGGCGACTTCGAGAAATCCAAATCACACAGGGTATGCAACTTAAAGGGATACTTTGCCGAAGTCGACAATTTGTCGCCATTATGTTGATCGATATAAATAACCCCAGACCCAACCGTCCCCGTTCCAATTAGACCAATATTCATCATGACGCCCCCCTATTAAATAATCACTTTTCTATTCTTGCCATCGCCATCCGGCGAGGACACAACCCCTGCTTCTTCAAGTTGTTCCATGATCCGCGCGGCTCTATTATAGCCAATTCGGAGTTTGCGTTGAATATAGGAGATCGAGGCCACTTTTGTTTGCAACACCAGATCTCGCGCTTCTTCAAAGAACTCATCCGCATCATCGCTATTTGCGCTCCCAGAAGACTTCAAGTCTTCAAGGTCTTCTGGGCGTAGATTGACGACCTCCTGTAGATATTGAGGTTGTCCCTGAGATTTCACAAAAGCCACAATATCATGAACCTCTTTATCCGCGATATAAACCCCCTGCATTCGGATGGGCTGCATCGCCCCAACGGGTTTAAACAACATATCCCCTCTGCCTAATAACTTTTCTGCCCCCATCCCATCAAGTATCGTCCGGCTATCGATCTGACTCGATACAGCAAAAGAGATGCGAGACGGTACATTCGCCTTAATGAGACCGGTAATAACATCCACCGAAGGGCGTTGCGTGGCGATAATGAGATGGATGCCCACAGCACGGGCCATTTGAGCAACACGAGCGATACTGGTCTCGACCTCCGAGGCAGCGGCCAACATTAAGTCCGCCAACTCGTCGATGATGACCACGATATATTCGAGTTTGCGCGGCACAAAGAACGCCGATTGTTCCTCGGCCGTCATGGCGTCTTTCTTCTCCATCATTTCGATGATCTTATTGTTATACCCTTCGATATTGCGAACCCCCATCCCTGCGAGTTCTTCATAACGTTTTTCCATTTCTCGAACACACCATCGAAGCGTAACGGCCGCTTTTTTGGGGTCGGTGACTACGGGAGCAATCAGGTGGGGGATATCGTCATAAACCGACAACTCAACTTTTTTGGGATCGATCATAATAAAGCGCACCGTCGAGGGCGAGTTTCGCAGTAGCAAGCTAAGGATGATCGAATTAATGCAGACCGATTTGCCCGACCCCGTTGCCCCAGCTACGAGGAGATGTGGCATCTTGGTAATATCAAGATAGGCCGTTTTATCGTCGAGATCTTTGCCCATAATAACAAGCAACGGTGAAGCGGAATAAAGGAATTTCTCGTCTTTGGCGAGGGGCAAGAGATTGACTATTTGAGTGGTTTTGTTCGGGATCTCAATCCCCACCACGGATTTACCCGGAACAGGTGCCTCGATACGAACCCCTTTCGCGGCCAAGTTAAGGGCAATATCATCGGCAAGATTAACGATTTTGCTGACTTTCACGCCAAACCCGGGTTGGATCTCGTAGCGCGTAACCGTTGGCCCTTGACTGGTGTTGACCACACGCGCGCTAACCTTAAAACTCTCCAACGTTTCTTCAAGCTTTTGAACCGTTGCCTTCATCTCGTCTTCCATCTTGCGGACTTGGTCTTTGTTAAGTCCCTTTATTTCTTGAAGCAAGTTTAAATCGGGCAGCTCATAGTCTTCCTCGGCAGCACTAAGCGATTTGGCTCTAAACATATCAAGCGCTGGCATAGACGTTTCGACAGGGGCAGGATCGTCTTTGGCTAAGGGGCTAAGGGGCGGGGTAGCCGGTTCTGGAGGCACAACCGCCTCTCGTGAAGAAACCGTCGGTTGAACGGCTCTCGCTACGATACGGGGCAATGGTTTAGGCACCGCTTCATCAGCCTCCTCAGGTGACCCAACAGAAGCCAGCCAAGCAATCACCCAATCCGCTATCCGAACCGAAAATCGCAACACATCGAGCATCGTGATCCGAAAGATCATCAACAACGCAATGAGCATACTCGCTATAAGCAAGATCTTAAGTCCGACAAAGCCCAAAAACTTCTTAAAGAGAAAGGCCAAGAAATACCCAAAGATACCGCCAGAATGGGTGGTCCACTTTCCGAGCAGAAAAACCTCCCCTACCCGGCCACTTTGTAGTTCGATGAACATAATATAGCTAAAAAAAGCCAACACAAATCCGACATTTCGGGTGCGAGTACGGGTCAGTTGCTGCCCAAAAAGGATCAAGGAGCCGGCCATTAAAAGAAAAAACGGGAGGACAAAACGCCCGTCCCCGATCAATACGCGAAAGAGCCCGTGAAAGATCCATCGTCCGATAAGCCCCGTCGAGTTGATCGGCTGATTGTTGCCAATGAAAATAAGGATCGACACCACCAAAATCAAAATGCCGGCTATTTCATGCTTGAATCCATGTTTTGAAGGTTTACGCTGACGGGCCATGTCGGAGACTATTGTAACATAAGTTTATGTTATAATGCCCACTATGCTTGGAAGCCGGATACACCGACAAGACCATATTATCCACGACATCCGACAAGGCATAGCAGACCCGCTTGATCTTCGGCAGCTTTTGTTGTCCCTTATCACCTCGTTGTCAAAAGTCCTTCACCTCGAAAACATCTGTTTTCATCTTTACTCGAATGACTCGGAAGAATTTGAACTCAAAGAGTCCATTCGCCTGAGCAAAACACCGATCAGCATCGATCGAGACTCTGCGCTAGTCCATTATTTCGAGTCCAAGCGTGACCTTATTGTTCGCGATCAAATCCGAAAAGGACTTATTACCCTTGAGAAAAAACCTAGCTCTAAAAAAGCCAATATTGCCCTATTAAAGCACCTCAATGACGACCTTGAAGGCCTGCAGGCCGAAATCGCGATCCCCATTATGGTGGACAATCGGGTCATCGGCATTTTGGCGACCGGCAACCTTCACTCGGGTCGAAAGATCACCCCCCATGACCTTGGCTTTATTCGTCAGTTCGTTGCCGAATTCACCCCCATGATACAATCAGCAATCACCTTTCAAGAGTTGGCTAATAAAGAAAAGGAAACCAACGCCCTCTACGAAGTCGGCAAGGCCATTAGTTCGCTCCATGATTTCAAGAAGATCTTTGATGTTATCGCTCGCAACAGCTCGATCCTTCTTAAAGCACCCAAGATCCTCGTTATCCTCTATGACGACTTCGATGCTAACTTTGCGATCAAGAAATCGTTCGGTTTCACGGATTTTCAACTCGACACCATTCAGAAATCAGTTCGATTTAAAGAATGTACCCAGTCGCTGTCAAATGTCTTAGAAGGCATCCTCATCAAAAGCCCGAGTGAAAACAAGGTCTACGAGGAAACGATCCTTCTTGACTTAGGGATCAACTCGGTCCTGTCGGCCCCTCTGTTTGATGAGAACATGACGTTGGTGGGCGAGCTTCGGGCGATGCGTCCCGTCAACCAAAAAGCGTTTGCCGCACGAGACCTCGGGATCGCCATGAACCTAGCCAACAATATCATCCTAGCGATCAACAACTCAAGTCGACACCAAAAATCGGAAGAAGACTATATCGAACTTAATATGACCTACACCATTACCAAGGCGCTCCGATCCGAGTTTGCTCTTGACCGGATCCTGCACAAGATCTGTCATATTTTCACTCATGACCTGAATTTTCGTCGCGTCATTCTTTATTTCTATGAAAACAATAACACGCTCATCCCCGCCATCGCGAGTGGTTGGCCCGATGATCTTTATAAATCGCTCTCGCTGGATATCAACCGAACCATCGAAGGAAAGGTCCTTATTGAGGGTCGGTTCCTGCAAGTCGGGCCCAAGCAACTTGAGGGCTTTGACCCCACGGCCTCTCAGCTCCTAGGGCTACACCATTTTGTTGTCCTCCCGTTGCTACTCGTCAATAAAAAGCCCCTAGGGGTTCTCGTCGTCGATCTGGGGGATGAACCCGCCAGTGCGGACAATTTCAAACCTCGACTCCTAACACAGATCGCTCATCAAGCGGCTGTCATTATTGAGAACGCCCGTCTATACAGTGAAAGCGAGCTGCTAAACGACCAACTCCGCAAAGAACAATCCCGTACCGCCAAAGAGTTGCAAATGGCGCATTACATTCAACAAGGGCTCCTATCAGCCAAGTATCCCGATCACAAAGAAATTCAAATTTATGCGACCAATATCCCCTGCCGCGCGGTGGGTGGCGACTTTTATAATTTTATCGCCTTTAACGACGATATGCTCGGTGTCGTCGTGGGAGATGTGTCAGGCAAGGGGATCCCCGCGGCACTACTGATGACGATGACAAACAGTATATTTAAAGAGTTCGGGAAACGATTTTCAAGCCCAGAACAAATTCTTCAGCATACTAATGAATCGCTCCAGAGCTTTCTCAGTAGATCACCGTTGTTTTATGTGACCGCCTTTTACGGAATGATCAATTTCCAAACCAATATGCTCAAGTACGGAAAAGCGGGACATAACCCTCCGATCCTTTACCAAGCGAAAAAAGATGAATGTTTGATGCTTGATGCCGAAGGCACGTATCTTGGAACCTTTGATGATTGCGGGCTCATCGAGAAGGCGATCCCGATCGAAAATGGGGACAAGCTGGTTCTTTATACCGACGGCATCACCGAAGTCCGAAACAAGAAAAAGCAACTCTTTGGCAAAGAACGGCTGGCCTCCTTTATTAAAACCAACCCCACCCTGCCCGCCGAAAAACTCACCAAATTTCTCATTAGCGAGATTGAGCGATGGGGCGACAATAAAGAGTTCACCGACGATATCACACTCGTCATCATCGACTTCAAAGACCTTAAACCCCTCAAGGAGATCACCCAATACAAAATTGACGAGAAGATCGAGAGTTCACTAAAAGGAATCAAAAAATGTGTTTCAGGGCTTCTTAATAAATTAGAAGCGCTTGAAATCAATAAAAGGGTTTATAATCACATCCGGTTAGCCCTTTCTGAGGCACTCATGAATGGGATGGAACATGGGAACAAAGGCGATGCCAGCAAGTCGATCCTCGTTAGTGGGGTCATTACCAATCGCCGGATCGAGGTTAGTGTCAAGGATGAGGGGCTCGGGTTTGATGTTTCTTTGTTGAAAATGAAGGAAAACCAAGTGGACATTAATCACCGAGGACGAGGGATTACGGCAATCAATGCCTGTATGGATGAAGTGCGCTATAACGAGGCCGGCACCACGCTGACCCTCGTCAAGTATCTAGAACCATGAAAGGGGTCGTTGAACTATGAAAAAAGTCTCACAAGAAAAAAAGGGCGATATCATTGTTGTTACCATCGAGGGGGATATCGAATTTGACGACTCGATCCAACTCAATGAACTGTTCAGCACAATCATCAAAGACGGCCACCCCAAGATCGTTCTTGATCTTAAGATCTGCAACTATATCGACAGTTCCGGCATCGGGGCGCTTGTAGAGGGACTAAAGTCCACCCAAAAAGCCAATGGCGACCTGCGTCTATGCAACCTTAACGACGACTTCCAAGAGATCCTCATGATGACGCGGATCATCAAATACTTTCAGATCTTCAACTCCCTTGAGGATGCGGTGAAGAGTTTTTAAGGGCCACGCAACACGGGCAAAATCGCTTATCGAGGGAGGATCGCTCCTTCGGCTAATTCCTTCATAAAATCGACAAGGGGAAGAACGCTGACGGGGCCATCTTGAAGGCGTTGTTCGCCCAGATAAACGACCCATGCTTTTTGGATCACCTTTTCGTGAATATGTTGTTTGAGGACTTTACTGAAATCCGTTTTGTAGTGTTCTGAAGATTTTACCTCGATCCCGATGGCCTGTTTTCCTCGCGACCAAATAAAGTCAACTTCAGAGCCAGTGGTCGTTCGCCAGTAAAAAAACTCACCCCCACAATTCAGCTGATTCTGCGCGGCTCTCAACTCATGGAGGATCATGGTTTCGAACAAAGCACCCTTTTCCATTTTCTCCAGAGGATCTCGCAAGGCACCCTGTATCGCCCGAACCACACCCGAATCAAAAAAATAAAACTTTGGATGAAGAACTTCCTTTACCTTAACACGAGACCGCCAAGCCGGCAGGAACATGCCGATCAACGTCGATGAGAGCACTGCAAAATATCGTTGCACCGTTGGCCTTGCGACACCGGCATCCCTTGCAATATTGGCGACATTAACGATCTGAGCATTACATACCGCCGCGACTTCAAGGAATCGAGAAAAAGACCCTAAATCTTTGACGAGGGCTTCTTGTTGAATTTCTTCTTTTAGATAATTGGTGACATAGGCATCTAAAATATCGATCGCGAAGTCAGGTTCAGAAACAACACGTGGCAAGCTGCCATAGGCAAGAAGGGCATCAACCTTAACGTCAAAATTTAATTCGGACCCGGTCAGTGGGAAAAAATGACGGTTAATGACCCTACCCGCCAATAAATTGGCATCCAAACGTTTTAGCTTTCTCGCGCTTGAACCACTCAGTGCAAATGAATACGTTGACCCATGATCGGCGATCATCTTATGGACCTCATTTAACAAAAGAGGGAGTTTTTGAACGTTATCAATCACGATCCAAGTATCTTTCGGTAAGGCTTCCACTTCGAAACGAAGCCGTGAAGGCTCGCGAAGAAGCTTCAAATAAACAGACGAGTCCAATAGATCAAACCACTTCGCTTGGGGTAATTGTTGCTTTAACCATGTCGTTTTACCCGTACTCCGTGGCCCAAAAAGAAAAAATGAAGTTGGCGGCAACGGTAAAGCTCTTTTGTACACGATGCGAGCATAATAGCGGCAAATATGCTCGCGGTCAATACATTAAACCAAATACTCTCGATAGGCGGATTCTATTTCGACAAGCAAATGATATTTAAAATAATCGGAGGACTGTTTTTCATAGAACAGAATAATGGACTTTAAATATTCTTCTTTCGGCGTATGCGAAAAAGACACCGGCACGTAGCCATGTTGAACCAAGATTAAATTACCCAGCATTCGAGAGGTCCGCTTATTCCCATCAACAAAGGGTTGAAGATAGGCGATAAGCAGATTGGCTCGAAGTACCTTTTCAAGCACGCTATCCGCTTGATTGATGGTGGCTAGAATACGATCCAAATACTCTTCGATCTGGAATCGATTGTCACAAGGCACATATCGACTATGGCTGATCCGAACCATCCCCTCGCGAATACCGGTATTAATAGAGAGCCCCTCCATCAAGATCTGGTGCAACTCAAAGACCCGATGTTTAGAAAGGGGTTCTACCGGCAAATCGAGCATATAGCCGAGAGCATTTTTGTGATTCATGATCATTTTGGCCTCATTAAGCTGTTTGCCTTGTGCAGTCTGGTGATGAAGAATAAGGGCTTCTGTTTCCAATAACGAGTATGTGCTCCCCTCGATACTCGACGAGGCCCATGCAAGATCGATCGTCAGCCGTTCTTTTCGTCGTTTACGTTCCTCATGTGATAATTGTTGGCGCTTATTATTGATCTGCGGCAAGCATTGTCTAAAGCGATCCTCGATATCATCGTCAAAATATAGCTTTGCCTGAAGCGCCGGCTCATGGGTTTGCACAAAGAATACTTTCTTTTGATTATTAGCATTAAAGTACGCGTGAATCGTTGGAAGTTTGCGAAGTTTACTAACGAACGCAGCCGGAAAAAGTTTTTCGCTTTTCAGAAAGTAGCGTGTCGACTTTTTTGTCCCTTCTGAATAGAGAACGCCTTCTTGCAGCAGTTTCTTAAAATCGAGAGAGATCGTATTGCGATGCGCACCGGTAATGGACTGAGCCTCGCTGTTAGAGATCGAACCGTAGAGGCGAAGATAGTCGAGAAGTTTCTGTTGCCTATTGTGCATATATCCATAATGACATGTTTTATGCACATTTTCAATGCGTCTGCCCCATTATTTCAAATCGATTTCATCGATGACTTCCGTACTCAAATATCGTCCATAAATGGGCACTCGACGAAGACTGATATTATCAACAACAAAGCGATACGGTTCGGTATATTGGGTAGCTAACCACGAGTAGAAGCCCTGCCGTTTCTCAAGCGGCACGTCCGTCTTAAAACGCATTAACGTCGCGTGAACGATATCGGGATAGATTTTTTCGCGTCTTGAAACGTCATAGAATTCCCGTGAAATACCGTGGGCAACCAACTCTCGCCTTAATTGATTCATCCGCCCGCCATCATAGGCAACAGCGATAACACTATCCTTTAGCAGGATAATCTCATGGAAGGTCAGTTCCCATGGAGACAGTCGCTGATTCTTTAAATAGTTAAACAGCTCCCTCCCCGAATGAAGGGAGGATTTAATGAATTCCGTGGGATCCGTCTCCGCTTCAGGCGGCATCGTCTGATAACCGAAATGCAGAAATGCTGTAACATGCAGCTCTTGTGTTTGAGACAAATCATGGTCTTCACCAAAATACTCGCCAAGTTGCGTCAATACAGCCCCAAATGGGGGAGTTGTTTGGGTCTTACTCAGTGAGATCAAACCCGACAAGTCAAAAAAGTTCGGCTTACCAACTTTTGGATTGATGACCGTTTCATCTAAACCACTTTGCTTAAGTGTTTTGCATTTAGATACGTACTCACCCCATAGGCTAATAATCTTGTGCTTCATACTCAATATATCGAACAAGATTGCCGATTATTGCATGATAAAGGATCTAATTAAGGCTTCCCTTCTGTTGAATACGTTTCAGGGTTTGATAATGCTGCCTGAGTTGCTTTGTCACGGACATTAATATATTTTATATTCGATAGACCGGCCTTATCACAAACCTCCTTCAACGTAACATCGGCAAAGATCGTGATTTTGGGATTCTCTTGTTGAGCATGATAAATAATCTCCGCTGTTTGTTCACCCGATGCATCTGTCTTCCCTGTAAGGATGAGCAGATTTGTTTGTTCAACGAGCAGTTTAAATTGGCGCAGGCTTTCATCAGAAATCCCAATAACCTCAAATCGATTAGGAACAATGATATCTTGGTTAAAAGTTACAATATCGCTTATTTCACCTGTCTTCGTATCACGGACTTTGACGCCATTAATATGCCAATTACGGTACGTCTCGAGTCCTTCATATGCATATTTCTTCTCGTTCTTTGTTTCTGCTGTTTCAAACTTTCTAGCTTCAAGCGCATTTATGGCCTGAAAAGGCAAGTTTTGTTGGCTTTTCAACATTTGAATAACTTGTGATTCTTTTCCAAAACTAATCACCGCATCCCCCTCTACGCCACCTATAACCTTTCGATCAAACTCCAAAAATACATTTGGGATACCACTCAAAATCTGTGCGTTATCCACAAATTTATTTGCATTAAGAAAGTTGATAGCCAGTCCTGCCAATAATGAAAAATTCTCATGTTTCAATCCCGCGGTGAGTAGAACCCGTCGTTGTTGCATATCAATTTTCAAAAGTTCCTCTGCTAGAACAGGTGCACTAAGTAACGAGGAAGCATATTTTGCTGATACATCAGGCTGAGATTCGATCCAAGAAGGGCAATACGGTTCGGGATCAATTTGATACTTCGCTGCCGAACGTCCAGATTCAATCCATGGCAGTTTTTCAACAAGTTCAGCTTGATTGTCAAACCCCATACCTACCGCGTCAAGATTGTTCAAACTCGTTAGAATATTCCTGTCATCTACGCCACCCGCTCCAAGCATTAATACGTTTGGATGAGCTTGTTTTAATGTATTGACCATCAAAATATTTTTATTCTGATGAGCGACAATTAGAATTCCCACCTGACGACAATTAGAATTCCCCTTTTCTGAGGATGTTTGATAGTGTGGTTGAACGAGATCATTGGATCCGTAAAAGGAGCAATTAATGATCAAAAATCAACAAGTCAAAAT
>CAIWAN010000011.1 GCA_903910705.1 uncultured Candidatus Marinamargulisbacteria bacterium | reverse complement strand
TCAAGCGGAAGTGAGCGAGAACCAATAACGCCGATAAACTTTTGCGTCACCGACGACGCCACTGCCACACACGTACTGCTTTTCTTGTTTTTCATTTCCGGCCTCCTCTTGTTTCAGCTATCGCTGAAACTGTTTTGATGGGGCACGAAAAACCAGAAAGAAAATCTATTGTCTAGACACTATTTTGATTAATTTTTTGGATTAACTAAAGAAGTTACAGCGAGAAAATATGATTTTCTAAACTTTGGTGCTATTTTCTGGTCTACACCTTTAAATACGTGACCTCAAACGCCTTGCACTTGCGAAACTTCTGGTTCCGGTTACTTAAGGATAAAGCGTTGTTCATGTCGTATTGCTGATAGATGTCTAAGCCGCGATCGAGTGATATTTTCCAGCCGATGTTCGTAACGATGTGTCGAGCATGTATCGTACCGGTTTCGTCGAACTTCCACATAAAGTTAATGCCGGATCTGGCCACTTCTTTGTTAATTTCATTAAATTGCTCTTCCTGCTGGCCATCCTTAAAGTCATCACGTCCAGTAATCAACTCAACAACAATCTCTTCATCAACACTTTTCAGCTCCACAACCAGCTCAAGGAACTCCATTATGTTGCGAACTTGATAAAAAAGGCGTATGTAAGGGTCAGTGATCGTAATGAGCGTTGCGCCTTTGATATAATCTCCGAATAAACTTTTAAATGAGACACCGGTTTGATTCTCTTGAAAAACGAGATGTGTTTCTTTTAACTTAACTTCTTTGGGCTTTGGCTCTTCCGCAACGACAGCAGCCACTTCATCTTGGGTTGACTCCGCTTCCCCCTCAGCGTTTTTATAGTAGATGCCTTTGAATTGTTCTTCTTCAAGTGTTTTGACTCGCTTTTCATCCTTACTTGTAATCTCGGAATAGCCAAATTTAACCAATGAAAAGGTAGAGTCAATTCTCATCAACTGATCTTTAACCCGTTTTCGCCCCTCAATGGAAAAGTCGAGAATCTCTGCAATTTCTTCTTTAGTTGCCTTGCCATTAGGGAACAATATTTTCATTAGGCCTGAAAACGTCTTTTGAATACCATCTCGGTCACGGGTTGAGATATCAGAGTTAAGGTCAAAATGATCTTTGTATAGCTGAGAATAGTCATGGTTTCTCATATTCCTTAAAATTTCTGCCAAATAATCAACAACAAAACCATAACCTGACGAGAACATTTCGCCACGAATAATATCCATCTCCCAGCCAGGAATGTAAAAGTGAAGTCGATCCAAAAATGCAGAGTCATGAAATTGTTCGGGCAGTTCGTCAAATAAATCCGAATGCTTAAGCATGTAAGGCACATTGTGCTGGGTATTTCCGACAAATACCATCGAGGCCTCGGCTCCAAGGGTTTCGATTCCACGAGAGAATGACTTATTCGCCATATAATTTTTTAGGATGTCTACTAACGCCTTATTTGATTTTTTCTGCTTCCCAGCAAACTCATCAAAAGCAACGGTGTCCCAATAACCAACAAGCCCAATTTTGCCGGTAGAATTGTTTACGAATAACTTTGCAACGGTTACTTCGCCACCAGAGATTAATATTCCATGAGGCGAAAACTCCGAGTATATATGCGACTTGCCGGTACCTTTAGGGCCAAGTTCAATGAGGTTAAAGTTACGTTCGCAGTATGGGATTAGCCGGACAAGCTGTAATAACTTACTACGCTTGCTAAAACATTCAGGGTTAAATCCCAAACTTTGGATAAGTAGATCAATCCATTCTGTCAGATTAAGCTTTTTTCGAGCTTCAATATATAAATCAAAATCGAAATGTGATAACTGAATAGGCTTGAGAGTATCCATCACCCACGGTACAACATTTTTATCTTCCGTGTACTCGTATTCCAAGTCACAGATACACCATACGCCGCTTACTAATAGTTTGGGATGCTTCTTGATTGTATCAGAGCTAATTACAACATTTTTTATGCCCAAGTTGGAAAATGAAGCCTCATAGGCATCTTTTTTTTCGTTTAACTCTACGCTCACTTTATCGATGACCTTATGACGGCCTTTTTCTTTTATGGTAGAGCGTACTAAATTAGCCTCGTTACGATGGACATAATGTTTTTGAAGTATTTCCTTTACCGTTTCGATCCCCGTTTCGATGCTCTTTTCCTCTGAAGTTGCACAATATTGCCCAAGCAAATATTCGAGGACATAGGTTGGAACGATGGCATTACCTTTGACGATTTTTACCAAGTCCTTACGAACTACCAATCCGCGGAAATGTTCATTTATTTTTTTATCTAATTCATTCATAAATATTCTCCTTAGAAGTCAAAGTCTGAAGCAAACGACCTCCGAATAATATAGCTTTCATCTTTATAAAGTTGATGCTGGCTCGTGCCGGATACTGGCTCAGATAGGCGTAAATATACTTCCTGTCCATTAAATGCCTCGGCTGATTTCGACAATACAAATTGGCCAATTTTTTCGCGCTCTCTCGGCATGTCAGATTCGGAATTGAACTCTAAACTGATTTGGTTCGAGATTAATTCTCCGGACTTACTAAACAATCCGACCTTGAGAAGCCGAGGCTGAACCTTTTCTGAAACGGAATCCTTTTGATAAAAGGTAACGGCGATTTGCCCCGAAGATATGGTGTTGCTGCTGCCACGTAAAATATCAACGTCTACAACCGCTAAATCACTTGTTTTTCGTTTATTTATCTTAATAACCGGGATAACGATTTCCTGCAAACTCGTGCCACCATGAACGTAGCGGCTTCCTGATCCTTGGAGTCTCAATCGATTGATAGACTTAGGAAATTGGAACTCTAAATCGCCACTTAAGCCAAGTTGCAGAGCAGAAAACGTTTTGAATTCAGGTTTATTTTTTAAATTCTTGCCAGCAATGAATCGTCTATCGCGGCAAACGATGTCTCCATCCGGCGCCGTAACAGAAAAATCACTGGAATCAAGTTCTTTGTGTTGATAGAGAAAGCCATGATCTGCTGTCACAATAATATTTGTTGCATTGGCAGAGGTCATAATTTTAATGATATCGACCAGCTCAACGATAGTGGTGTCAGCTTCTTCACAAACGCGTTGCTCGGAATCCTTTTTGTCACCGATAGAATCAATTCGATTGTGATAAATATAGATCACATCATGATCTCGAAACAATTGCCGCTTCTCGTCTTTATTTAAACTCATAACCTCATTAGCAAGGATAGCTTTCGCACGGTCATTTAACCTTTTTGATAATATCTTTTGGCGATTCGCTAGCCCGCTTGAATTCATATCATCACAAGCCACTGTAAACTGCTCATTATTCGAAATTTCAAGTTTTGAATGTGGCAATAAAGTGGCCATGCCCAATTGAGTATAGCTTGGTAGCATAGCGACGAAGGGATGTATGCTTCCTTCATATCGATCTTCCTGTCTAATGGTACTGAGCAGTTCATCACCAACTTCATAACGTAACGCATCTGAAATGATGACGACAACTTTCTTGTTTTTATCTAGGTATTCCTCTTGAACTACTTTATTAAAAAATTGTTTCTGCGACATCGGGGAGTAGAAGTTAGTTTTCCAGTCAGATAGTCCATCAACGATTTTCTGCCATTCAACACTCAACGTAAACAGATACTCATTCACATATTGGGACTCAATTTTTTCAGCCAACTTCTCTAATATCGTGTATTGTTTCGATGACGTTACTGCCGCGATAAATTTACGGTAATACTGGTCAAGGTAATGCCATGTCTTTGCATATTTATGGATACCATCTTCAAATGACACCACGTCAAACGTAACTTGTTTGGATTCAAAAATCAGCAAGGCAGCATTTTCGAGTGCGTCATATACTTTGGTGTAATTCGAAAACCAGTGACCTTGTTTCCGATGATCAATCAATTCCTGAATATCCTGAAAATGAATCGATTCTTGAGTAAGTTGTGAAATAACATCGACGAGTATCTTCTTGTCGATAACCTCAAATAGATCATGTCTCATTAAAGTTCTGAAATCTCGTGATGCGATATTTTTCTCAATGGATAGAAGCTCAGCATATTGCGTAGACAAAGTATTGAAGGCTTCCTGATGTTTCAAACTATCTTTCCAACGGGTTAGGAAGATATAAGCCTCATCATTGAGCGCAAACGGTTCATTTAGTATGTGATGATGCCCTGATTTAAATAGTTCAATAGCGAAGTCTTTAATACTTGGAGTAGCAGACTGATAGTGGAAGTTTTGCTTAATCCATGTCCAAAACACGTCATCAAGCTTGCACCGGACAAGTAGATTCCATTTTTCATCCTTATCGTCGGCTAATTCCTGTAATAGACTCTCTAAAATTGCATCCTCACGAGCATCGGCACCCGTACAAACAGCCATCATCTTAACGATAAGGCTTTTTTCATTATCCTTACCATTCAAAAAACGTTTTAACGATTGCTTTCGCTTGTCGGACTTAAGAAATTCTTGATGTCGCTTTAATAATTCATAAAAATCGTAGCTGATTTCCAATTCAGCAAGGTATAAGGAAACCTGATCAGCTTTGAACTCAAAGTTGGATAACACCATATCTAAAAGCCAGTTATCAAGATCGGCTGGTTTAGCGCCGTTTTGATACAGTAAATATTTCTTGTCTTGGGCTAATTTCAGGACTTCATACTTCAAAGCAAATTCATTGTTATCAATGATGCGCTTTTCAACATCGGGAAGATCCAATTCCTGAAATGATTCTTCCATTTCGTGTTTTTCATCATACCAAAACAGTACCCGGTGCTTGTCAAATAGTTGTACTAAAGATTCGGCTATGGTGCTCATTCTTGTTTATGGCACTCCATAAACAAGCGTCTCAACCCAGTAATTAAGGCATTAAAGCTCGGCGAACAATTTGACAGATCTAACTTTAGGTGTGGTGCAATCGATCTTGAACCAGCAACTTTTTGATATTTCTTCCCCGTTACTTTAATAAGTTCTTGTGAAGGATTGCCTAATAAATCGGGATTTCGATATTTTCTTTTACCTTGATTATTACTTAAGCCTGATAGCTCTAATCCTTTTTCAACTGCCTCCAAATCCCCTAAGTAAAAACTCTCTAATTCTTTACATGCAATCCTAACAAGCGAACCAGTTTTGCGAGCATTAGCACATTTAAGAACAATGCTATCTTTAATTTCTCTACAATTCCCTGCATCTTGATCCCTTAGTAACAAGAAATATGTATGAGGTATTTGCCAGTTTTTTAATTTCTTTTCAATTCGTTTCTCGAAATCTTGTTTGCCTTCAAAAACAATATACTTGGGAATTACTCCATCAGGAAGTATCTTAGGCAAGACTCCTTCTAACATGGCTTGAGCCGATGGTTCTTCTAATAAACAAGCCAACGTACTCATTGAGGATCAACTCCTCCAAAGAAACCTTGTTTCCATAAGTACCCCATTTGATCACCATCATTCATGTATGCCTGAATCTGGGGATTTTCCTTTGCACGGATAATTTGAGTATATCCAGCTTTTTTTTCTAACCAAAAAACTTCATCAATCTGAACAGCATTCAAAAAATCAGGGGAGTGAGATGAAACGAACACTTGGCCACCTCGATTTGCGTAACCTCTAAACTCTTCGGCTAAAGCCCATAGTAGTGTCGGGTAGAGTTGGTTCTCAGGTTCTTCAACACACAAAAGAGGATGGGGTGTTGGATCGTAAAGCAAAGTAAGATAAGCCAACATTTTGATTGTTCCATCAGATACAAATCGAGCTAGGAATGGATCTTCGAATGCCCCATCTTGAAATTTTAGTAGAACGCGTCCCTCCTCAGTTGTTTTTGAATCAATGTTTGAAATGCCAGGTACTCGCTTTTTTAATGTTTCAATTATCTGATCAAATGTTTTTCGATGATTTTGATACAAATATTGAATGACAAGCGATAGGTTGTCGCCCTCTCTTGAGAGGTGTTCAGCATAACCGGCATCTTGTTCTTGCCTAGCTTTATTTATATGAAAATCCGAAACATGCCAATTCTCAATCAAATTGCCAAGTGCTACAACTGCCGGAAATCGTTCAAATTGAGCTAACCCTTTTACTGCAAGTATGTCTTGTGATTTTAGAGTTTGATCTTCTCGGCTCAATTCGCTTATTCTTTTAACATCTTCTAGTTCATTTGTAACAGCTGAACCCTTGCCATTAACAAAGTCAAGAAAATGCCAAGGTTGTCCTTTGCTTCCACGTCGGTATTTCAGAATCTCTCTTTCGACAATCACTTTCCCAGATATTTCATTGATTTGAATAAAATAAGTTGTTAACGGTGCTTCTTGGTTAGCTCTAAATTTGAGTTCAATTTCAATCGGTCCTTCAGAATTTCTACTTCTTACTTC
This sequence comes from uncultured Candidatus Marinamargulisbacteria bacterium, assembly GCA_903910705.1. Classification (GTDB taxonomy): domain Bacteria; phylum Margulisbacteria; class Riflemargulisbacteria; order GWF2-35-9; family GWF2-35-9; genus CAIWAN01. The sequence continues at coordinate 11,180 of CAIWAN010000011.1, read as the reverse complement.
CTGAAATCCTCGATTTCCTCCCAATTTTGCTAAAGCAGTAGTCACATTACTTGTCATTGCATCTCGAAGAAACCCGAAAACGCTGAAAATTGTGCTTTTGCCTGTTCCATTTGCACCCACAACTACACAAAAGTTTGGGACATCAGTCATTTCAACATTTTGAAATGACTTAAAATTCTTTAATCGGATCGATTCAATTTTCATAGTTCACCTCTTTCGTTAGTATACTTTATTTTCATATTTCATTCCTCTTTATCCTCTAACCCAGGAATCTTTTCCAGAGCATTTCCAAATTTAGCATAGTTCACCTTAACGCCATCATCCAAATCAATCTCGATTTTCTGTGTGGCTAACGGATACAAAATATTACGGTCATAGTCTTCAAGATCATGGAGCATCTTCTTGGCTTGTTCGATCTCTTTCCCCGCTTTTATTTTGTCCTTGTCACTGGCTGATGGACTTAATGAAATATGGTTTTGCTGCTGAATATGAGCTTCCAGTTTGGCCTTGAAGTCTCGCAAATAGTCATTTAGTAGCTTTGATACCAAATCAGGTTTATACCGATGCATATAGATCAAAGCTGAAAAGTTGCCCTTGGGGCTTTTGAATAACCAATAAATCGGTCGTTTCTTGTATCGTTGCCAGTGATCCTTGTAAAAATCCTTCAAGAAGTATTTTTGGATATCTTTCCCAATAGCATTTTCGATATACGCCAAATTCTCATCATAGTGTTCAGCACCAAACGTAACTTTAAGAAACTGTTTAAAGCGACCTGTGATATCGTCAGCGAACCAATCTCCACCGAGAATGGGAATAATATTATCATCGTCGGGAGTGAAGGTTGGCGTTGGAACCTGCTTGAGGTAATCCTCTAAGGTGTCCCCTTGATTGGCGAGGATCAATCCTTCTTTATCCAAGGAATAGCGTCCGAACATACAGCCAACTGCATAACTAATGAATTCCTTCATAGTATCAGCTAGTAGTCGTGCTTCGAGGTCAGGATCTTCTAGAAAGACACTAGGTTCTTGATTCATGCATTTTTTACCGTATCGATAGTATGGATTACAAGTAAGGGTAATTTCTTCTAAGGGGACATCGGGTGTAAGTTCATCCTGCAATCCATATGCTTCGATGAAAATCTTGTTGTTTTTAATTTCTAGTTTTTGCATCTCCAATGTTGTGTCACGCCAGCGTGTACAAAGTTGGATATAGGATTCTTCCAATGGTTGTTTTGTACCAATTGCTTGAACTATCAAACGCAAATTGGTAAAGTCCCATGATGTTTCGTAGGAATCCCAATCGGACTGTGAAATTTGTATTGTCTGAGAAACAAGTTTACTGATATTTTGCGAGGGCTCTAAATATGGAATGCTTAATATATTCCCAACCTCAATATTCATTGTTGCACTAATTGTTTGAAGAAAATAAAAAGCGATATTTGATGACAGCAATGAAAGAATACCATATAGATTTACACTATCAGTTTTTTTGAAAGCACTTGAGCCTGGTGTAACAAACATGAATCCTTTGGGGCTATATCTGACACCAAGTTTATTTGAACTCAGAGCACTCCATGTTACAGATTCTTGAAAACCTAGCTCCCCATTATAATTATGAGACCGTACCCGTCCTGTTTCTGAATCAGTTAGTGACTTTACCTTCTCTCCATCGTTTTCCCAATTTAGTAAGTTTTCATTGTTTCCATACCACTTTCTGAAATTACCACCCTTATTACAGGGGAACCATTTTTTGCAAGATTTAGAAGCTTCTTGACTTGACGAAATCTTAAAACCTATAGAAGCTAGAGATACTTCTTGCCAATTTCTAATAAATGAACTGTTATCACCAGTTGCCAAAGCTATTCTGGCAATGATTAAGTCATTAAGAAATTGAGCATTTTCAAATGCTTTTAGTGCTGAACTATGTATCCAATAGGCAATCGGACTACCGGGAATCTTTTTGAAGTCGGAGGCGGAAGCGTGATAACAGTTTTTATTCGTTGTTCTCAAGATGCCACCTCAAATCTTGAAATTATGTTGTCCAGTCTATTCAAAAGGTCATCATAGGTAATAATGTCCATAATATTGGCATATTTGCGTTTGATGATCTCAAAATCAAACTTCTGGTCATTGGTAAAATCGTTGTCTCTTCCAAGGATAACCATTGCCTTCGGATTTGTAACTTTAATCTTCATTCCTTTGGGAAGTTCGTGAGATCGTTTTTTATTAATCTCTTTTTCTCCTATTACTCCCCACTTATTAAGATGGAATAAATATTTTTCAACTTGGACTATGGTACCCGAGAGCTCAGCCTTCGGAATATGGTTGTCTCTATTGTATTTATTAACTGAGACTAAACAGCTTGGAAATGGCTTTTTTATTTCGATAATGTCAATATTGCCATTGGCATCAACGAGGGTAAGATCAATGTAGCGATCAGTTGGCTTTGCTGGATTTGAGTAATAGTCCTTGATATGAACCTTTTCTAGAACAGCTACATATTTTGGGTAAAGTAACAATAAGAAGTCCACCATTAGTTTCTGCCAATTGTCTTCTTTGTATGCCTCCCAATTCTCGAGCATCTCCTTCAAACTACTTCGGATGTACGTATATTTTTCGACCTCATATTGGTCAAAAAAATCTACTTTAGACGTTGCCTTTATCGAGCCTTGCCGTTTTAAGTGATCGTCAAACTTTTTCTGTGCATCGGAAATAGTGCCTAGATAGTCTTTAAGTATTTCTGATATTCGTGAATTAGCAAAATGATGAAGTGTTGTTTTTGTAGGAAAAACATTAAGAAGCCTTTCAAAATCAACGATAGGAATTGCATTTTCTTTGTCTCCACCAACGACAATTTGTTCTTTGATCAATGAATCAATTTTGCGAAATATCGAAATATAATCAGTCGATATAAATGTCTTTTTTGTTATACTCATTTTTTTGTAGAGTAGTAAATTATACTGGAGACCTAAAATATTTTTATCTATTAAATAGTACTCATCTTTTACCGATCCTAAGATGAATTTTCGACTTATATCCAAATATAGATCCTGCTGAGAATCAACTTTGATCAATTGGTCTTGCTTAAAAGTAAAAATTCCCCGAATTGTCACTTTACCCTTTTCAATAATCTCATTATCAACCCAATTTTCCTCACTACGATCAGGTTGATATTGCAGTATTAATAGGTCGGTCTCTTGAATAACTTTTATCATTTTTTGATCGTCCTTAAGAGCATTTCAGCTTTCTCGGCTTCTGTGCTGCCATCAACAAGTCTAAGGTAGATTCCTTTATAGCTGAGCTGATGACTATTTTTGATCACAAACGCTGTCGTCTGGACAACTTCACCACCAATACTATCGAAGGCTCTAGCTCCTAAATGTGCCATTGATAGTATAGTGCTATAGTCTAATATTCGATCACGTAAACCTTCAAAGGATGAAAGGAACATCCAGCTTTGCATAGTAATCATCGCAACCATTCCGTTCGGTTTGGACAATTCAAGATTTCGTTCTATGAACATGGCAAACAAATCTGACTTGCTATTGGGATAATTTTTCTCTGCATAAGCTTTGAGGGCATCAGGCATTCCCTTGCCTCCCATGTAAGGTGGATTAGCCACCACAACATGATACCGTTGGCTTAAATACTCAGCTTGATCTAATACCTTAAGAACTCTTTCGTGCGTTCGACTGAGGAACAGATGACTTTCTAAGTCCTTTGAATCCAGTTCTTTTCGAAGCATTGCAAAATCAACTGCAACAGGTTGTATCAATGATCCCACATAATCAACCTGAGTGAACTGATGAAGAAGTGTATTCAGCTCAGCTGTAAACAAATTAAGTCCGACAGCCTTGATGTATTCAGCTAGTTCATCATCTTCAAATATGACATTTTCTAAGATACATATATTGGGCTGAATTGGTTTCTTTAAAATTTGCTTCTGTTTTTCGACAGCTTTCATAAACAGGGCAAAGGCGGATAATGCTCCGGCGCGAGGATCTATCTCAATCCCAAATAGATTTTTTTGCAAAATATGTCCCGGTATCTCAGACGGACTATAGCCAGCTTCTTCATAAATGGCATATATCAAATCAAACGCATAAACCAGAATATGTCCTGAACCACATGCAGGATCACATATTTTGATCTCTTCCGGTGAGACAATCTTGAGGTAGTCTGTTTCGGGTTCAGTAGGCTCGATATAGTAGTCCATTTTTTGCTTCAAGTTCGACTCAGGATGATTGAGCATCCAAAGCCGCCCCAACGAATTCTCCACCATATAACGAACAATCCAGTGAGGTGTAAAAAGCTGGGTTGCAGAAGGAATGTTCTCAGCCGTTATCTTGATGTTTTTCTTTAAAGAAGCAAAGACCTCATCCTTTTTCTCGGAAATATAATACTGGTAAAGCCAGCCAATAATCTCAATATCAGACGCATTTTCTTCATCCATCGCCTCACGAATGGTATTGAGGATGGAATCTTCACTCAGCAAATCGCTTGGCATCAAGAGTTCGGAATAATCTTGAATACGCTCAAACATAAAGGGCATCGTACTGTTATAAGTGTTACAGGTTGCCACCAGTAGCATCTGATAGGCTTCTGCCTGTCCATTTGGCGAGGATATGGTTCCAGATAGGAGCCCTAATAGTCTTTTCTGATCTTCTGGTCGAAGAAGTTTTTCCTCGATATGTCCTTGTTTGGCTTCGAGTAATATCTCAGGCTGAGTATGTCCAGACAATGGGGATACAACTTGAATTCGGTTATAGCCATGAACATCCATATACCTCAACGCACAAAAGCGGTTGAACCATGTATACGCCACCTTTTCAATGACATATTCTTTAGAGGAACTACGAATATGAGCATTAAGATCCTCTATAGCCTTTTCTTTTTCACGCCAAGCTGATTTGTCGGTGCTAAGAACATGTTCCAACCTCGTTCCAACGGCTTGAATCAATTGTCGTCTGGCTTTTTGTGCGATTCGTTTTATTTCATTTGTTTTCATTTAACTTCCTTATACAATAATACGTTTATGCTGTTGAATTTCCTTCAAATAAGCTTCCTTTAAACTATCAAGATAGTCGTCCACATCGGTTTCTGTTTCCAAATATGTTTTCGAATACGGACTAACAATATTACGAGCCGATACGCTTTCAATCGCCTTAGTTGGCGCACTGTTAGTTGAGCCCTTTGCCACAGGTGATTCTGTGCTTTTTGCAATGTTTTGAATCGCTTCAACATATTCGGTATGGACTGCATGATCCATTGCCTGTATTTCAAATAAAAGATGGGACTCTGAGATTTGTTTTTGAATATTGTTTAACGGTTGGATGATCCGTTCTTTCTCCTCTGGCTTTAACTGATTAACGCCTTGCGTCTGGTTAATTTTTTCGATCTTTTCCTGTATAGACTTCGTTGCCTTTTCTTTTTCCTTTTCAAGTGATAGCTTAATCGAGTCACTTAGCGATTCTATTAACGGTTTTAGCTGTTGAATTTTTGTGCCTCTAAAACAAGCAGGGTCATTTAGTATTGACTGAATTTGTTTGAGTGTTTCCTGTCCATCAGCCCCTACATTGTGCTTTTCATTGGTAACGAGCGCGTAAGCTTCATCATAAATATCTTTTTGAGCACCATTCATAAACTGACGGACAGGACTAAGCATATCTTGCTTAAGGCTCAACAATTCATCGGCAAGATCAGAAAATTCCTTAAAGAAAAATGAGGCCGGTTTACTTGATACTAATGTTATTTTTTCTTGAAGCGGGGCTAACTGATTTAAAAAGGGATAGACAGTAGACTCCCTAATCATGTATTTACATTCATCCTGCAATTTCTTGAATTCAGCGACTATGGCGGCGGCGATATCTTTAGCGTCTGAACTGTCCAATTGCTGATCAAACATATCCTGAAAGAAATTCTTTACAGCTCGAACTTCTGACTGAGAGTACTCAATCTGAGGGTATAAGATTAAATTGGGCTGGAATCGATTGTTCGTTAAATACTCATAGAGTCTGTCACGATCATCAACTGTTGCGCCATCAAGCTGAGCTTCTATTTTGCCTTTACTAACAAGTTTTGCAATATTACCGAGTATGGCATACATATACCAACCAAAAGGCTTCTTTTCGAATGTTTCAATGAGAACTTTTAATGTAGTACGAACACCAAGCTGTTTATTCCTGCTGATTGCTCCAAGGATTTCTTGTTCAGCTTCGGACATTTCTGTTGAAAACAACTCTGTTTGCTTGCGAAGCTCCTCTCTAACTTTAGCCTCATTATAGCTTCCCTTTACCATTTGAAGGTTTGGGTATATGCGGCGAATTAATTCATTAAAGGCTTCTTTAATCAGTGTTTTAGAATCAGACGTTTTTAGCGTAATCAGTTCCCCGGCGATAAGCACTTGAGACTGAGGTAGTAGCTGTTTTAAATTGAGCCGGATGGAGCTTATTCGCTCACTGTTGGTTTGGGCTTTTACGTTTATAATATTCCGTTTGGTTTCATTCTCTGCTGTCCTCGTGTTCTGACGAATGTATTTCTCGGTTTTCTTATAAAGCCGGATATCGGAAATAAATCGATTATCATCAGGCAATACAATGGAAAGTTCCGGTAGTGCAAGTTTATGACTACTGATATGTTCGATGGACTTAAACTCATTGAGAGGGGTAACAATATTAAGGGTTAACTCATTATCTTTACCCAGAAGTTGGTCATCAATTTTCTTGGCGAAGGAATAAGGTTGGTTGTTATCTTCATAAATAATCTTGTTTTCGCCAATAAGCCCAAATATTTCATCACCAAGGAAGTTGAGAACGTCTGAATCATCAATGTCCGTATTTTTGATTTCCTCTTCGATATCTTGTTCATCGTTCGTTAAAAACTCATAGATATCGCCTGTTCGTTGGATAAGGCTTTCGTTTTCAAGCAGCTCCAAAAGCCCTTGTAGCTCCTTTTGCTGCTTTACGATATCTTCTCCAAAATGTTCAAGCATGAGTATTGATAGATTGCGGATCGTTGATTTAAACTCTCGGACATATTTAACTAAAAAAAGCGCTTTTAAGAGTTGAACGGCACGAGGATTACCTAGGTTTTTCTCAGCTTTTGTTATTGATGCCTGTACCTGAGTTTTAAGGACAGTGCGTATACCTTCAAACATGAGATCAAAGGTGGCTAAAGTTCCTAGTTCAGAATTATTAATTTGCTTAGCTACTTCCTGAAAGACTCCCAACATGGAGCGTTCACCAACACTGCTATGACGACCCTCAAAGGCATTATGATCTGAAAGGTTCTGGATAGCACTCTGGAATAAGTCATATTGATAAGGGATAAATGGATAACTGTAAATAAAGTGTTCTTCATCCCTGAAGCCACGATAAGTTGTAGATCCATCGACAAAGCAGAACAGTGTTTTGAAGTTGTTTTTTTCTTTCTCGTAGAGCGTCTCAAGCGGTTTATGGAATTCCTGTTTTTTGGTGAGTAATCGCTTCTGAATAACTTCGGCAACATCGGCGCTGGTTAATTTCATTCTGGTTTTAAATCGAGCCTGAATTTTAGAGAAGTCCATTCCTTGTTTTTTACTCATCTCTCCAACTACATTTGTCATATCTTCTTGAGCCGTAACGATAATCCATGCTCGGCCCTTGCACTTGGTTGCCAATGTCTCTGCTATCGTTTGTAGATTCGTCATCAGCTTCACATTCTCAGCAATGTATTGGCCAACTTCATCGACAAAAAAGTTCAGACGAAAATGAGCTCCTTGAGAATCAATATACTTCTTTATTTGATCAGCGAAGTCCTCAATGGAGACTTTGTAATCGCGGCGATACTTATCAAGGATATCCTTCGCCTCAGTAATATCAGTATTAGTGGCCTCTGCGTATGCTTTTGAAATATTGGCATTCTCAATAATAGCTTCTTCGCGTCCTTTTTCCCAAGGTTTGCCAGCTATGTACTGGTACTTACTCTTAAAACTATCAAATACACCTCTGTTATTCATGTCTCGCTCGAACTGAGCGATATATCCTTGCTTACCGTAGTAGCCACAAGCCTCATCAAAAACCTTAACAAAAACTGAGAGCAAAGCATCAACGCTTACCTTACTAATAACGTCTGCTTTTTGGTCGATATTAAATAAGATACTTCGGGAAGGAATCTGGCTAGCCTTTTTTAGTTCACCTTTTAGGAACTCATTTTTTGTTTTCTCGATTTTATCTTCAAACAACTCATATACGGGCACACCTTCAACAATTTTATTTTCAATGAGGTATGAAAGGATCTTTAAAAGGTGCGATTTACCAGAACCAAAGAAGCCGGATATCCAAACTCCATTTCCACCATCGTAGTTATTGTAGGCGCTCAGAAATTCCTCTAATCGTTTGGCGATCTCATTGGTTAGAACATACTCATCAACCTCGTTAAGAAGAGCACTAACATCGTCAGCTTTGATAACTCCTTCGATCGTACGATCTATCGGTTTCTCAAATATTTCTTTTAATATGACCATGCTTCGCCTCCTTTAAAGTTCGTAGATACTTCCATAATTGTGATTTCCCAAAAAATCTTCTGAATTTAGAAAAATATGCTTAGGATTCCAGTCAACACCATTTGATTCGAATCTATTTTTTATTCTAATGTTGTTTCCGTTCAAAAGTTCCTCAATTTGACCTACGTCCGCAAAATATGGAGTCAATAAAAGACGCCCAAGTCTTGATAATGCTTGTTTGGCAGCGTTTACCATGCTTGGAATGTCATGTGAAGGATTTGGGCCATTTATGAAAATAACTTCAAATTTGTTATCTGGGTTTTGAGCGAGATTTTCTATGGATATTTCTTTTATTGAGATCCCTTCGGGCAACCAACTCGGAGTTGAATAAAACCCAGCATGAGACAGATTCTTATCAATTCCTAATAATGTAAAATGTCGAGTCGTTTGGCTTGTAAGGTTCGCTAAAAAAGTTGGATTTGGTGTGCACCCAATATCCAGAATGTTTAGAGGATCTTGGTTTTTGAAAAATCGTTCAATAATTTTAATTGGCGAATATTTCATTATTTTCATGCCTCGTAGTGCAATATATTAAACGCCCGATAATAATTGTCATCATGTAATCGACCAAAAAGATTAAGTACTGCGCCTTTTTCCTGTGAAAACATGAAGTCTCCCGGAAAGAATAAAATAGTTGGCTGATCTTTGGCTTTGCTTTGAAGGTTATACAGCACGTTATGTGACCTAATATAGGGAAAGACTTCACCAATACCTGTTAAAAAGAGCACATCATACCCATTAGCATCGATCTCCTTTTTTATCTCTGGTACCAGATACTTTTCAACATCCAATGTGTTTTGGAGAAGCTCTTTAAGTTGATCCTTACTTAAACTTTTTTCCTCTTGAATAATCTTATCTAAAAGTCCTCTAGTGCGCAGGATTTCTAAAGCCTTATCATAGAGGTTGATATGTAAAACGGTAACGCCTGAACGAGACAACTGATTGACCAATTGGCTGACTAATTTTGTTATTTCAACGTGTTTATTAATCTCATACGGACAAATAAAAAAAGGAACTTCATTGCCGATTCCTTCTTTATGCAGAAAGCGTTGGCTGCTGATTACACTAACCAAATGGTCGAGCAGCTCTTTGTCATTTCGGATGTCTTTTTTCATCTAATATTCTCCTGAATCGGCGCTTGAGCTGGGTAGAGATGGTGCCAATCGCCAGATGATGACATGCAGGATAAAAACTCAGCGGACAGGAAAGCGGGTAATATACGATCATTGGAGTCAATAAACTCAGCTTCTCTTAACATTCGAAGTAGGACTTGCTTCATTTTAAGTTTTGTTGATTCGGATTTGCTTTCAAGTTCTTCATCCCATCCAGCTTTTTTGGTAAAAAAAACATTGATGTCTTCAAGCGATAAGAGGGGTTCCAGTTTTAAGTATTTTTCGTGCAAAATCTCTTTTGCAAATTCGTTAATAAAAGGGAAGGTTTTGCAGATAGCATACCAAAGCAAGAGTTGTTTTGTTGTCTTGTCTGACTTACTGAACAGCGCTATCTGGGAATCTGAAAAATTACTCAAGCGAGTAACCGTTTCCCTGACCATTCTGATTAAGGATGCTTTGGTTCTGGCGTGTAGGATATTTTTTTCTACGGCATCTTTTTTGACCTGGGTCCAATCTTTAATATCGAGATATAGATCCACCAATGCTGTTGATTCTGTAAGCATCAAAGCACCAGCAGTAAATGAACGAGAATAGGATTTAGTTGGTTTACTCATAATACCAATATCTTTCCGAAGTCTGACAAAGCCATAACTTCGCCTTCTTTTTCGATGGCATCAAAATCAATTAAATCCTTTATATACCGGTAAACAATCCCTTTAGTTAGTTTCAGTTGTGCCGCAATTTGTTGCGCGGTGATGTCTTTATTGCTTTCGATTAAATCCAATACTTCTTTCTGTGTTTTATTGATTGCATAGTGCATTTTTGGAAGCTTAATGATCTGTTTTGTATCTTCCGTAACATAGCAAATTTTGGCTATTAGCTCCGCTCTTGCATACGCTGCATAAAGCAAACCCAACGACTTAGGTTTTTTGCCTGATGTGATATCAATATAGATGGTGTCTTTTTCTGGGACGGCATCAATAATTTCAACGGCCCTTGTGGCAATAGAAACAATATCATATAGCGCTGTGGGAATTTTCTGAACTTTTATTACTTTGCCAAGCGTATCATCCACGAGCTTTATATTCTTCTTCATAGTTTCGTTAGGCTCGTTATCGACTAACAGGATGACTTCATTGATTGAAAAATGATTTGAGGTTGCAATGATGGAATATTGTTCGTATATCGTAGCGATGAGTATCTTTGACATAACTCAAAGTAGTATAGCGTGATTAATTGATAATTTCTACCATTTCTACCACTCATTCCACAAATTAAGTGAACTGATTTCGTAAAATTCAACAACTTGTCATAGAGACTAAAGTTAATCCAAAAATTAATCAAAATAGTGTCTAGACAATAGATTTTCTTTCTGGTGTGCCTTTTCCATCAAAACAGTTTCAGCGATAGCTGAAACAAGAGGAGGCCGGAAATGAAAAACAAGAAAAGCAGTACGTGTGTGGCAGTGGCGTCGTCGGTGACGCAAAAGTTTATCGGCGTTATTGGTTCTCGCTCACTTCCGCTTGA
>CAIWAN010000010.1 GCA_903910705.1 uncultured Candidatus Marinamargulisbacteria bacterium | reverse complement strand
CTTGCCTCAGGCTCGTTACGGCTATACTCGTTGAAATCGACGAGGACTGGTCGTCAGGAAGGAGGTTCTTTCAGGCAGCATGAACACTATGGATTCTAATTTTACAGAAAAGAAGTTGCATAACCAAAATATTCGGTAGGATTTAGTTATAATTAGGCTATAAGTGCCATTGCTAATCTCAAAATATTTCACTAAAATAGAATTAGAAATTAAGCAGCTTTGTGGAGTTCTGGGATGTACCAATACTTTTCAGATGTCATGAAAAAGGTTCGAACATCGTCAACAACTGCCAGCCAAACGGCTCTAGGCTGCGATACAGATGAGAGTAGGCCTGTATCGTATTTCCCGTTTGTTTTGGTGAATCGGTTTGGCATATTACGATTATCAGCATGTAAGGTATAATCTAAACCATGTACCTATTCTATATCGATGAGAGTGGAACTGAATCACTCAACCCAACATTTATTCAAGATCCAAACAGCAGGTTTTACGTTCTCACTGCGGTTGCTGTCTATGAGAATCGCTGGAAATCACTTGAAAGAGAACTGACGGACTTTAAATTTAAGCTATTCCCTAACGTTGACTTATCCGAACTTGAAGTTCATATGAACGTTCTTAAGCACCAGAAAAGCATCAAGGCCCACCGTTATTTTTCTCTGCTTTCCGGGGAAAAGCTTGATTCATTAGTAGATCACTATTTTCAGAAGATATGCGATGGCAATATTACTCTTTTTTCTGTTGTGATTGATAAACAGTGCTTTGTTGGCACACCCGCTGCGCTAATAGAAAAAGCCCATGAACTATTAATTGAACGTATAGAAAATTTCCTTCGTGAGTACCATTCAAAACATAATGGACTCATCATCTACGACGAGAAAACACCCAAAAACACTAAAGCCCTCACAACGCTCCAACAAGCCTTCATTAGAAAAAGAAGAACATCCGCAACCACTATTCAGCACCTTATTGAAATACCTTTTTTTGTAAAAAGCGAGTATTCCAATGGCATTCAACTTGCTGATATGTGTGCATTTTCTGTTAACAAGGCTTTTAGTCGAAATGATTTCACATATCCAGAGTTTGCGAGAATACTGCCATATTTCTATAAAAGCACCCAGTCGTTGAAGAAAAAATATGATGGAATAAAAGTATTTCCTAAAAGTTCGCCATTGAGTAAGTGGGAAGCAAATGATCCTACGAATTGAAGTTGTGTTCGGCGTCAGGAGTCTCACCTAACCATCGGGCTACGTTTATAGCGTTGCACCGAACACCCATATTATAACAATAAATATTATAATATCAATTGTTTATATTCTTCCCTAGAATAGGCATTCTAAACATCAGTACATATTAATATATCGATTTGAAATAAAAGAAAAATCACCTTACAAAAGATTTAGATAGGCCAGAGGCTCATTTGAGATGTACGTTCGTCGTCCACTAGGCCCAGCCACTCATCTCTAGGCTGCGATACAGATGAGAGTAGGCTGGCATCGTATTTCCCGTTTGTTTTGGTGAACCGAAGCATACGCAGGATTTCTTCTTGTCAGGATTGTAGCGTGTTCCCCAATGTATTCAGTGGCGAGAAATTGGACAGTCACTATGCTTTTTGCTCATAACAATAATTTGCCGCTATAATGGGAACATGACAACCGAACTTGTAGCGAGTAAGTCAGAACTGACCACGAGAACCCCTACCAAATCCGAACAAATCCTCATCGATACTATCCGTAACGAAATCGAACTAGGCAAACGGGCCACTTATTGGAAAGTGGGGAGGCATATCAAGAGACATCTTCTGAGAAATAAAAAGCGTGCTGATTATGGCAAAGAACTATATCCGCTTCTTTCAGAGAACCTACGAATAGACATGAGCACATTATATCGAAGTGTAAAATTCTACGAAGAATACCCAAAGAATTTGGCTGCGCAGCCAGAATTGACCTGGTCACATATTAAAATTTTACTTGCCATTACTGACATAGAGACCCGACGAACATTTGAAAAACAAGTCATAGAACAGCATCTTAACGAAGCTGAATTGAAAGAACTTGTCCGAAAAAGAAAAAGCCTACCCGAAAAACAAGACACCTCAACGGTGTTGTCCGTTAGCCGAGATGAGCCCTATGTTTATTTAATTCTGAAGGATGAAGACGATATTGAGTTGGATCTTGGTTTTCGGGTCACATTTCCGCCGCCTTCGTCTGATGTGACGGTCGGCAAAGTGGTACGTATCGAAAAGGATGATACAGGCTATCGCGTAATTCCAACCGTTGATAGCACCACGACTCATTACGTATATAAAGCCAAGGTGAAAGAGGTTCTAGATGGCGATACCATTTGGGTAAAGATCGACCTGGGATTTAATGTGAAGATCGAACAAAAGCTACGTTTTCGAGGCATCGATTCCGAACCGATTGAAACCCCTGAGGGGAAGACGGCGAAGCAATACATCGAAGCGAAGTTGTCAGGGTGCAACTTCATTGCCATAAAAACCCATGGTCGAGATAAGTTTGACCGCTACCTAACCGATATTTTCTACAATAAGGACGAAACGAATTTTGCCAAGCTTGTTGCAAATGGAAATTTTCTTAATCAAGAATTATTGGACAAGGGGTATGCGGTTGAGTATGAGGAAGGAAGCTAAAATGAATATGTGTGCAGCTTGTAAAGAGCAAGATAAAATGGGTCGATATGTTTCAGCTCATAGTAACCTAATTCTAATCATTCGGTTGCATTCAGGTCTTTGAAAATGATACGCTTAAGACATATCAAAATGTATTTCTTATAAACAAGGAGGCAAATAATGAGTAAAATAATTCGATTTGGTGAGGACGTAGACGGTTACAACATTCCGGTATTGAATGAACGAGAAATTAGAGCCGCTGCTGGACTTTGGTTTTTAATGCTGTTTACGTCGGTTATGTTCGTCAGCTTTAAAGAGAATTTCATAATGTTCAAGTTTTCCATTATTGCGTTTCTCTTAGATTTTATTATTCGCGTGTTAATTAATCCTAAATATTCTCCATCCTTGATATTGGGACGTTTGATCGTTCGGAATCAAACCCCTGAATATGTTGGGGCTCCGCAGAAAAAATTTGCTTGGGTCATTGGGCTTGTCCTTGCCACCATCATGTTTGTTCATCTTGTTATCGTTAATGCCTTTAGTCCTATAACCGGTATTATCTGTCTCACTTGTCTGATCTTTTTGTTTTTCGAGTCAGCCTTTGGGATTTGTTTAGGTTGCAAGTTTTATCCGATGGTGTACAAAGAAAAAGCTCAATACTGCCCAGGTGAGGTCTGTGATGTAAAAACAAAACAAGCCATTCAAAAAACCACCAAGGTTCAGATCTTGATCGTCTTTGGATTCCTTATCTTCATGGCCCTTACGGTTTCAGTATTTCATGCTAACTTTAGAACGACCCCTTATGACCTGTTTGGGATCGAACAATATTTTCAGTCAAAATAGAAGAAAATAGCCCCATCGAGGTGTCCTTTACCGCACCAAACCGTGTTTCTCTAGAAACCTTGTCAAATTATGTTAGTATTAGACTATGTTTAAGCGGTGTGGGGGGATCCTCTTATTATTGTCTGCGTTGACGTTGGGGGCTATTGGGCCTTATACCCTTACACAAAGCATGCTTCCGTTTCTTTCCACCGGCTCGACCTTCCGGCTTGAAACCCGTGTATTGGGCGCACTTTATCCTGCCAATCGAACTTTTACGTTTGCTCATTATCGTCTGGGTCTTGATCAAGTGATTAGCCAAAACCGTCTTGCCGACGAGCCTGCCCTCATTGGAGGGATATTGCCTTATCCAAGTCCCGCTAAAACCGATAGCATTGTCCTAGCCTATATGCTAAGCGGCCCTATGGATATCGAGGTTCTGATCTATTCCTTGTTAGGTCGTGAAGTCAAGCGGACTCAGGCTACAAAAAATACCATGGGTGGACTACGTGGATACAATAAGTTCCCTATAAGACTAACGGCAAATAATGGCTCAGAGCTATCTAACGGGATCTACTTCATCGTCTTGTTTGATGCAGCGAAGAACAAATCTATCGGCAAAACAAAACTGGCCATAAGCAGATAACCATGAAGAAATTCATTTTTATATCCCTAATGTTAGCCCTCAGTTTTTCGTCGATGTATTTTGATCCTATTCAAATGGGCATCTCACCAAAAACAATGAGCACAGGCGGCTCGTTCCCCACCAGACCCGATGGCGCATCGTCGGGATATTTTAATCCTGCGCTCCTCGATTTATTTAATGTTAACCAATGTCGATTCTCTTATTTGTCAAATAACGACATTAAATATATCAACCTTGCAGGCCTTGTTCAAACACCGATAGGCCCGCTCATGCTTGGCGTGGCGAACATCGACGTGGGAGATGTTCCCTCAACTTATCTTGACAGCAATGGTACCGTTCAACGAGGCCCCCAAATCCAAAACGCCAACACCCTTATTACCAGCGCAACATCGTTTAAATTATTTAAAGCCCCTGTTGGCGTTGCGCTAAAAATTTACACCGGCGGCCTTGATACCAACAACGCGTTCGGGATTAACGCCAATATCGGAACCTACTTTACTCCAGCAAAGAATGTCCTTATCAGCACGTATGTTGTTAATGCACTTCCCTTGATGAATCAAGTGAACTGGTCTTCGGGGCGAAGTGAATACCTTCCAACCACGTTTGCACTTGGCTGCTCGTTTTATCAGACCTTATATACCTTATCTTTAAGTACAGCCTATTACGATGCGTTTTCAGAAGGGGTCGACCATTTTATTTATAATGTGGGCGCAAGTGTCTCGCTATTCGGCATTACACTTAGCGGTGCCGTTGGCAAAGACACTATCCAAGCGAAAGAGACCTACCTTGCTTTTGGCGCGAATATGGACTTCAATACGTTGGGCGTCGGGGTCTCCATGATCCCCAGTGAAATGGATAGCGGTTCCTACGTTTATTATACCGATGCAACACTCACTTTCCCAAATGACTCTGCCTCAAAGAACATAACGATTCCACCTCAACCCATAAAAACTCCTGTCCCGAACCTTAAACCAAAGTCAAAAAAGTAAAATGATAATAACGGTTTCTCTTTCCATTTAAAACCTAATAACTTATCATTTAAAGGATGGGGAAAATGCCAAAAATTATTATGCTTTTTATTGCTTTTATGTTGGTCTCTACCAACCTTTGGGCTGTCAACACACTCCAAACCATACCTTACGAGGGAATGGTCTATGATGCGGCGGGGACCCCCCTATCTGGCTTGCAAAATTTCACCTTCAGTCTTATCCAAAGTCCTTCAAGTAATACCGATCTTTGGTCTGAAAACTTTATCAACCAACCCGTTGATAATGGCAAATTCAGTGTTCTCTTGGGCAGCAATACCGCCATTCCACCGGAACTTATTTTGTACCCCTCTCTATATCTGGTCATGACGGTTAATGGGGATCGGTCTTCCACCCCACTTCCTATCACGGGTTATATGTATAGTCTCTTCGCCAATTATGCCCAAACAGCCAATGCGGTTCTCTATGTGGATGGCAAAGTCATAAAGCCCCAGTCGGTCAGTAATGAGAAGATCATTTCCGTCGACGCTGCCAAAGTCATCGGGGTCTTAAACAATGTCGCCTCTACCGCTAACGTTGCGATTACAGCCCTCACCGCTAATGTCGCCCTTTACCTCGATGGCGTTAGCATTAAAGACGCCTCTATTTCAGATGGAAAGATCATCACCCTTGATGCCGCCAAAGTCATCGGTATTCTAAATAATGTCGCCTCGACGGCTAATCACGCTCTAACAGCAAATATGGCGCTGACCTCTAACGTGGCACTATCCGCCCTTACAGCTAACATCGCCATCACCGCCGACTTTGCAAACAACGTTCCCTCGTATTTTGTAAGTAATAATTACGGCTATAACGTAAGCGTGAATGGGGTCATCAGTGCAAACAGTTTCATAGGCAACGATCTTTTCCTCAACAAAGCAACCATTCGTGGCCCCATTACTCACCTTACCTACACCCTATCAATTGCTGGAGGCGGGGATTACAACTTAAATTCACATGGCGAATCCGTAATATTTCTCACTGCATCTAAAAACATCATGTTGCCAACAGCAACAGATTCAACCATAGGAAATGTTTATAAAATATATTACACCAAAGCAGTGACTGCAGATATAAATGCTCAATCAGGACAGACAATTAATAATAATGGATATTATTCTTTCCCCAAAACCACCTCAGAGTGGGCCTATGTTGAGATCATCGGATACACGAACACCAGCTGGATCGCGATAAGCGGCGGGCCTTACGCCCCATAACGAACGTTATCCCTTTTCGACGGGGTACTCGAGAAGTTCCCATTCAAGCAGACCGCCTGACATCATATAGACCTCTTGGAAACCCATTTTTTTCATAATATCAAAGGCACGTTGGCTGCGGGTATTGCCTTGACCATAGATGATATATTTACCGTTTTTTACAAACTTTGCGAGGGCTTTGATAAACTTGAGATCCATCACATTGATATTCGTCGCACCCTTGATATGATATCGAGAGAATTCTTTTGAACAGCGCACGTCGATCAGCTCAAATCCATTCACGTCATTTTGCAAATATTCATAGGTGGTTTTGGGGTCGATGGTGTTCACCATCTGGGTTCGCCCCGTTCGTTTCTTCTTTCCAGACATTCGCCCCGAGTCAACGATCGTCTTAACGATCAAGCCAAGAACAACCAATGTGAGAAGCAAATAAGCGGCAAAGAACATACGCAAAGTGTGCCGGATTGTCAGTGGACTGTCAAGGAAGAGGTTGTCATGGAAAATAATTAGCAATATAATGTCGAGAGTGCTAATTTAGGAGGGTCATCATGGCAAAAACAAAAGCAAAAGCAGAGCAATTTGAATTTAAAACCGAGGTCAAACAACTTCTCGATCTCGTCATTCACTCACTCTATTCCCATAAGGATATTTTTCTTCGAGAGTTGATCTCGAACGCATCCGACGCGATTGACCGGCTACGCATCGAATCGCTAACGAATGCCGACCTACTCGAAAGTAATCATGACTTCAAGATCAAGATCATTCGCGATGAGAAAGCCCAGACATTGACCCTATCGGACTCCGGCATCGGGATGAGCCATGACGAGCTTTCCGAGAACCTCGGCACCATCGCCAAGTCGGGAACAAAAGCCTTTTTAGAGCAACTCAAACAGGACAAAAAAGATGTCAACCTTATAGGGCAATTCGGCGTCGGCTTTTACAGCGCATTTATGGTTGCGGATAGCGTATCGGTTATCACTCGAAAAGCAGGCAGTAACGACGCATGGAAATGGACCAGCACCGGCGAAGGACAGTTTAGCATTGAACCCGCGGACAAGGTCACCCGTGGCAGCGATATTATCCTTCACTTAAAGGATGACGCACTAGACTACTTGAAGGAATGGACCCTTCGCGATATCGTCAAAAAATACTCAGATTTTGTCGAACATGCGATCTGCATGGATGTCGAGAAAACCGAATACCCTGAAGGTGACGACAAAGACAAAAAGCCTACGACGAAGATCGTCGAGGAAACCCTCAATTCACAAAAAGCCATTTGGTCCCGTCCAAAAAATGAGATCAAAGACGACGAGTATAAAGAGTTCTATAAGCATATCTCTCATGATTACAGTCCGCCCCTTCAATGGATCCACTACAGTGCAGAAGGCAACATCGAATTCAAGGCTCTGCTTTATATTCCGAGTAAAGCTCCTATGGATCTGTACTACCCTGACAGCATCAAAGGCGTTCATCTCTATGTGAAGCGCGTCTTTATTATGGATGACTGCAAAAAGCTGATCCCCGAATATTTGCGCTTCGTCAAAGGGGTTGTCGATAGCAATGATCTCCCGCTTAATGTATCCCGCGAACTCTTGCAACAAGACTCTCAGCTCGATAAGATCAAGAAGAACCTAACCAGCAAGATCCTTTCTACCCTCAAGACCACACTCGAAAAAGACCTCCCCGAATACCTCAAACTTTACAAAGAGTTCGGCAAAGTCCTCAAAGAAGGGGTTCATGTCGATCAAGAGAACAAAGACAAGATCGTTGAACTGCTGCTCTACTCGACCAGCAAAACCGTAGGCGATGAGCTGCGAACCCTCCAACAAGTTGTCGATAACATGAAGGACGATCAAAAGGAGATTTATTATCTGGCGGCCGAAAACATGGATGTCGCCAAGACCTCTCCCCTTCTTGAAATGTTTCGAAAAAAAGACATAGAAGTCATTTTTATGACCGACCCGATCGATGAATGGGTAATCAATTCTATTGGTGATTTTAAAGATAAAAAGCTCAAAGCCATCGACAAGGGTGATATCGATCTCGATGATGACGCGACCAAAGAGACCCTTAAAGAAAAGAAAAAGGAACACGAAGGCCTGTTGTCCTTTATCCAGAAACAACTTGATAAAGATATTAAAGAGGTTCGTTTCTCTAGCCGTCTTACCGATAGCGCCAGTTGTTTGGTGGCCGATGAACATGGCATGAACAAGCATATGGAGCAAATGTTTAAAGCTATGGGACAAGCCATGCCCGAGCAGAAAAAAATCCTTGAGCTCAACCCAGACCATGCGTTGATCGGGGTGCTTCAGGATCGGTTTTCGGCCGATCCCGCGAGTCCCGAACTGAAAGATTTTATCGAATTGGTCTATGACCAAGCGATCCTCGCCGAAGGCTCTACGCTCAAAGATCCGATCGGATTTATTAAAAGGGTCAGCGAGCTCATGGTCAAAGCAGGGAAAACACAGGTATAATACACAAAACGACGCCGGAGTGGTGGAATGGTAGACACGAGGGACTTAAAATCCCTTGATCATTATGGTCGTGCCGGTTCAAGTCCGGCCTTCGGCACCAGTAAATAATATACTTCGACCGAATTGGTTTACGGTTTTTCAGGGCGATTGAAGTAGGTGCAGTTTAGTGCCAATAAATTGACGCAACTCATCGCGTTGATTAGGGAGTCCATCTAGGAACGAGTCAATTTTCTCCCTAAAGACAGCG
>CAIWAN010000009.1 GCA_903910705.1 uncultured Candidatus Marinamargulisbacteria bacterium | reverse complement strand
TGAAGGTCAATCATTTTGAGTTTTTTATTGATTTTTGCTGTCTTTGCTGTGATAGCATGTCCCAGGAATGTTCCGGCTGAATTGAAGATTTCAGACGAAAATCGTGCTTCAACTTGCATCCCAAGATCCATTAGATCCTTGTAAGATTCTTTAGCAAGGTCAGCTAGATCATCCATCTCGCTGTCAGCAGCATCAAGCCCTCGAACTTGGGGTAACGCAGCCTCGATCTTTTCAAGATTAGAGTATGCCTCTGTTGTTATTTCTTGTACTTGATCCGGCGCGATTGTTTCTTCATCATCTGGTAACTCAAAAAGTTCGGAAAGTTTTTTAGTCATTTAAATATACCCAATGCTTGAAAGTTTGTTGGCCACGCTTGATTCTTAAAACGTTGTAATTCTTGATAGTTATGCTTTAGTATAGGGAGACACTTTTCTATCACCTGTTCCAACTCTTTTTTACTTAATTTATTTAATCTAGTCATTTCTTTGAGTATTGCGCCGCGGCGCTCATCAGTATCCTCTATTAGATCGTATTCTTCATTAATCCACGGGCTGAAGGTTTTGAATCCTTCTTTACGAAAAAGTGACAGTATACCGACTCGACCATAAACAAGAAACGGCTTTTTACTAAGCACCGGTTTCCAAACTTTTTCAGTGAGATTGACTAGATCACCTGTTTCTGAAATTCTAGATTCAAGAACAATATTAATTGAGGCTTTCTGTAGAGCGGTGTCAACATCCGGGGAAAAAGCATCGACCTGCCAGTCTCCCATCTGATAGGGTACACCCTCAATCCATTTAAAAACTTTTTCCCTACAAGATTCTAGTGGTCCTGTGACCAGAGATTTCATTTCCTCTTGACTTATCTGATTATCGGCGTTGAATTCAATAAATGATGCATCGGGGTGTGAGTTGCTGAAAGTATACATACAGTTGTCTAATAAGTTTTGTTGAATTAGGTCAAGAAAAAATTGCAATCTCCATCTGTCATATCGTCTGGAAAACACACTAAATTTCTTCTCTATCTGATTTGGATAAGTGTAGGTATATTTACGGTTTGCTACACGCAATAACCAAATATTATGATTTGTAATATTTATACCATATATGGGCGTATCTAGTAAAGCGGTATTAAGTTCCGATGCCTGCCTCTTGCTCATCGTCATAAAAAATATTTTTGCCGGGTTAAGATTATGTTTCTCCACTAATCGTGTTAATTCACGTACGGCTACTGAAATTTCAATATCCTTATCATCTACTACCACCAGATTATTATTCGTCCCGGCGGCGAATGTTTGGATTTGGGCATCAGTCAGATATAACTCAATATGTTCAATCTGTGCAAATGAACAAACATAAATAGAATTTTCTTTGAACTCGGTCTCGCCGGCAATAAAAAAATCACACTCATCTATCATAGGTGGCAATGTCAATGTACCACATGCAGGTATATTCGGAATGGACGGATTCTTATAGATGTTGAAACGCATCTACTATTTATCGTTTGGGTCTGCCGTTACTAAAAATATCATGCTCCGTAATTATTCTGAAAGCGAAGCCATGTTGATCACAATACGCTTTTGCGGCCTGCCATTTAGCAGTATTGATGACAACTTGCTGTTGATCACCCTTGCTCTTGGCTTCAGTCATTACGGTTTGTGATCTGGGTTTGACTTCAATAACTTCAGCAAATTGCTTG
>CAIWAN010000008.1 GCA_903910705.1 uncultured Candidatus Marinamargulisbacteria bacterium | reverse complement strand
TCAAGAAATGGCCAGACGCACCAAAATCATCAGAGTTTTCCCAAATGAGGCCTCTTGCCTCAGGCTCGTTACGGCTATACTCGTTGAAATCGACGAGGACTGGTCGTCAGGAAGGAGGTTCTTTCAGGCAGCATGAACACCATGGATTCTAATTTTACAGAAAAGAAGTTGCATAACCTTTTAAGCTAGAACATTCGTTAATTCCAATTATTTTCTTCAACATGCAATTAACCGTTTCCTTTCGTTGACGAATTCATTTGATACACTAATTTCTCATAAATATATTAGCTCTAATAAATATGTCGAACTGATTCTCACATAATTGCAGTAAATTGCAGCAAAGTCGACTTGGAGCATCTCCATTCGTCCGCTATAATAAGCCTACGCATGAAAGCCACCGTTCAACAATTACAAGCTGATTTTATCGCCACCCTTGCTGCGGTTACTGACCTAAGTGGTTTAGAGACGATCCGTGTTAATTTTCTGGGTAAAAAGTCGCAGATATCGGACTTGCTCGGCAAACTAGGCAAACTCTCTATCGATGAGAAGAAAGAATGGGGGCCTCGTCTCAATCAGCTTAAGGCTGAAATGGCGGCCACCCTCGAAGAAAAGACTGCTGCCTTCGAGGCCGCAGCGTTAGAGTCCCGACTCATCGAGGAACGTGTCGACTTTACCCTGCCTAGCTCAGGCATTTCCAAAGGGTCGCTTCACCCGATCACCCATGTCACCCGTCAAATCCAGCAGATCTTTGCGGGGCTTGGCTATATTGTCGCCGAAGGGCCTGAAGCCGAAACCGATTACTACAATTTCAGCGCGCTTAATTTTGGTAAAGATCATCCAGCTCGTGACATGCACGACACGTTTTACTTAGACACCCCTGAAAATCGCCTTCTGCGAACCCATACCTCAGGGGTTCAGATCCATTTAATGGAACAATACAAGCCACCGATCCGTGCGATCACCCCAGGCAAGGTGTTTCGTAGCGATGCAGACGTCTCCCATTCCCCCGTCTTTCATCAAGTCGAAGGATTATACGTCGATAAAGGCGTCAATATGGGACATTTGAAGGCAACCCTGCAGCATTTCTTTGACCAATTCTTTGCAAAAGGCAGCGATATTCGTCTCCGCCCCAGTTACTTTCCATTTACCGAACCGAGCGTTGAAGCCGATGTTTCGTGTGTCATCTGTAAAGGCAAAGGCTGTTCGATGTGTAAAGGATCGGGGTGGATAGAGATTTTGGGGGCCGGCATGGTCGACCCAAATGTCCTGCGCAATGTCAATATCGACCCCGAAGAGTACAGCGGCTTTGCCTTTGGTATGGGGGTTGAGCGGCTTGCTATCCTAAAATATGGCATCACCAACATCAAACTATTTTATGATAATCACACCGCCTTTTTGGAGCAATTTCAATGAAGACACCGCTCAGTTGGCTAAAAGAATGGATCGACCTTCCTATAAAGATTACGACTGACGAGCTTGCTAATCAGCTCCTCGAGCATTGCTTTGAGATCGAAGAGGTCATTCATCTAGGGAAAGAGATTACGAATGTTGTAGTCGGCAAGATCACATCCATCGATCGCCACCGTGATGCCGATAAACTGGTCGTTTGCCAGATAACCACCGGCAACGAGTCGGTTCAGATCGTCACAGGGGCCACCAATGTTGAAGCTGGACACGTTATTCCGGTCGCGCTTGATGGGGCGACACTCCCCCATGGAATGAAGATAAAAACCGCGCCTCTTCGCGGGGTGATGAGCCAAGGCATGCTCTGTTCCGAGCGCGAGCTTGGCCTTGCCGATGAGGCCCAAGGCATCATGATCCTACCGGATACAACCCCGCTCGGCATTCCTATCGTCGACGCGCTTAACTTAAACGACCCTATTATCGACCTTGCTATCCTTCCGAACCGTGGAGATTTGGCAAGTATTCAGGGTGTCGCCCGTGAGATCAGCACCCTCTACGACCTCCCCCTCTCACACCCCGTTACCTACACCCAAAACCCCAAAGGCAATAAAGACGCCTTGACTGTCATTAATGAAGCACCCGATCGCTGTCAACGATATATGGGTGCCCTGATCCGTGGCGTCAAGATCGCCCCGTCTCCCGCATGGATGCAGCAACGGCTCCAACAAGTCGGGATCAAATCGATCAATAATATCGTCGACATCACCAATTATGTCATGATCGAGCTCGGCCAGCCCCTTCATGCCTTTGACCAATCGCTGATCACCAATTCGACCTTGATTATCCGCAACGCAAAAGACAACGAAGTCATGACCCTGCTCAGCGAGGACAACCTCAACCTGAGTCCCGACAACCTTGTTATTGCCGATGCGTCGCGCCCCGTCGCCTTGGCCGGTATTATGGGCGGTAAATTCTCTGGCATTAGCGACGACACCACCGATATCATTCTTGAATCGGCTTTTTTTGACCCCGTCATCATTCGTAAAACCGCTTTCATTAAGGGCCTACGAACCGAGTCTAGCCAACGCTTTGAGAAAGGTGTCGATTGGACCACGGTCGAAACAGCCCTTCGTCGCGCCATTCATTTAATTCTTGAGCATGCAGGCGGCACAGTGGCCTCTAGCATAATCGACATTCAAAGCACTCCTCCCAAGCCCGTTACGATCCCGTTTCGCCCCGCCTATATCAATCAACTCTTGGGCACGTCACTCGCAACGACCGAGATGACACGCATCCTTTCTCGACTCGGCTTTCTTATCGAAGAACATCAGGTTATCGCGCCGACATGGCGTCAGGTGGATGTCCATCGTGAGGCAGACCTCGCCGAAGAGATCGGTCGGTTTTATGGCTATAACAACATCAACGCGGTATTACCCCCGATCACCGACTTCTCTGGGGCCTGTAACCCAACGACTTATTATGCCCTGAACGATGAGCTTCGCGAATTATTGCGGAGCCAAGGCGCACGAGAGATCGTCTCTTACTCCATGGGACGACCCGACGAACCCGAGACGGTCTATAACGCCCCAACGGTCGTCATCAAGAATCCGCTCAGCCAAAGCGAATCGACCCTTCGCCCCAGCTTGTTTGTCAGTCTTATCAATAATCTCGCCTACAATACTCGCCATTTTGAACCCACTATCAAAGCGTTTGAGCTCGGCCGCGTATTCAGTCAGCGAGCAAATGGCACCCTCGATGAATCGTGGCGAGCCGGCATGATCTGGTCAAGAACATCCACCGATGTTTCGCTACTGGAGATGAAAGCCGTGCTCGAAGATATCCTTAAACAGATCGGCATCAAAAAATGGCAGCTTGCCGCCAATACCGCTCATCCCTATTTGCACCCTCACCGCTCGTTTGAGGTTCGCGTTGGCAAAGAGGTCTTGGCCATTGTGGGCGAAGTCCATCCCAAACTATTAAAACCTTATCATCTCCGCACTCGACCGCTTTATATGGAGCTTTTTACGGAATCCCTCGTCAAATATCGCTCTACCAAGGTGGCGTTCAAATCCTTTGCCATTACCCCCACAGTTCGTCGGGACATCTCTTTCTGGATAGATAAGACAATCCCCTTCGCATCAGTACTCGACGTTATTGAGAAAACAAAAGCCCCGTTTCTAAAAGAGGTCATCCTGTGTGACATCTATGACGGCAAAAAATACGGCGACAACAAGATCAACTGGGCGATCTCTTTAGTCTTTCAAGACGAGAATGCGCTCGGTGACGATCAAGTCAATGCGAGTTTTGAGCCGATTATCAAAGCCATTCAGGAAAAACTTCCGATCATTTTCGCATAACGATGGCTGTCACCCCCATGATGAGGCAGTATTATGAGATCAAAATGGCTCATGAAGACGCTATTTTGTTTTTCCGTTTGGGCGACTTTTATGAAATGTTCTACGAAGATGCCTACAAAGCCTCTCGTTTGCTTGGCTTAACCCTCACCTCTCGGGGGAAAGATGAGCACGACAACAAAATCCCTATGTGCGGCATTCCCTATCATGCGGCCAATAATTACATCCCCAAATTGCTCGCTCAAAACATCAGTATCGCCATTTGCGAGCAAGTCGAAGAGGCCACGGCAGGCAAAGGGCTTACGCGACGCGAAGTCGTCAATGTCATCACCCCTGGCACCTTGCTCGAAGACAATTATCTTCAATCCGACGAAAACAACTTCCTTTTGGCCGTCAGCAAAGACCCGCAACGAGATATTTATGGCATCGCTTATGTCGACATTTCGACCGGCGAATTCTGGGTTACGACAGCCCCTTCAAAGGAAACGTTACTCGATGAGGTCGAAAAGGTAGGCGCACGCGAAGTGCTTGTACCAAGCGGCATCGAGCCTCAACTTTTTAAAGAGATGCATACCGTCTACGTTAATGCGATCGGCCACAAAGACGCCGAGCAGCAAATCAAATCCGTGTTTGGGCTACTCTCTCTTGAAAGCATCGGCATCGAGGGCTTAGCGCCGACATGGCCGGCTATTGTGTCCATTACCGATTATCTGGTTCGCACCAAGAAGTCCATTCGCAGCATCCAAAAACCCCGCTACTACGATCCATCCGCAACCATGGGGGTCAATGCCGCGACCCTTCGCCATCTTGAGATTCTGCAACCGCTCAATAATCAAGGTAAAGCGGGGTCGTTACTCTGGACAATGGATAAAACCGAAACTCCCATGGGCGCTCGGCTGATGCGAAAATGGCTGCTCCGACCGTTATACGATATTAACGAGATCCGTACCCGTCATGATGTGGTGGAGTATCTCTATCAACATCAAACACAGGCTCGACAGATCACGAAAGTGCTCGACAATGTCTTTGACCTTGAGCGACTCGGCATCAAGATCAACAACCGAAACGCTAACCCTAAAGATCTCATTAGCCTACGCACGTCCCTTCGCGAACTCCCTGACTTACTTCAACTCTTGGCGAACCTAAACGATAACGCCAAGGCGTTGGTCTGCTTCCCGCAGGAGTGGCTACCCGTCCTCGACACACTCACCACCCTTATCGAGACCACCCTCACCGACGACCCGCCCGCTATGCTTAATCAGGGGGGCTTTGTTCGCCGCGGTGTGGATGAAGAGCTCGATCGACTCTTTAGCGATGTGACCAACAATCGGCAATGGATCATCGACATGGAAGCTCGGCTTCGAGAAGAAACCGGCATCAAGAATCTCAAGATCAACTACAATCGCGTTTTTGGATATTATCTTGAAGTGACCACCAGCCAACTGGATAAAGTCCCGAGCTCGTTTATTCGAAAACAAACCCTTGCTAATGCCGAGCGATATTACACCGAAGAACTGAAAGCCAAAGAGGATTTCATCCTGCATGCCGACGAGATCATTCTTAAAAAAGAGTTGGCCTTGTATGATAGTCTTCTTGAAAAGCTCGCCCCGCATACCGCCCTTATTCAGACCTTGGCCGATAAGCTGGCTATTCTCGACTGCCTTTGTGCCTTTGCGCGAGTCGCCCACGAGAAAAGTTATGTTCGCCCCACTTTTAACGAGCAAGGTCGGCTTTATCTCAAGAACGCCCGACACCCCGTCGTCGAGCAAAATATGAATGGCCGCCCGTTCATCCCGAATGATATTTATCTCGACAAGGATTCGGTCAATTTTATCCTATTAACCGGCCCGAACATGGCCGGCAAATCGACCTATATGCGTCAGATCGCGATCTTGGTCATCATGGCCCAAACGGGCAGTTTTATCCCTGCAGAAGCAGCAGACCTGTGCCTTGTCGACCGATTGTTTACCCGTATAGGGGCGAGTGACAATCTCTTCGAGGGGAAAAGCACCTTTATGGTGGAGATGCTCGAATCCGCGAATATCCTGCACAACGCCACGTCAAAGTCACTCATCATCATGGATGAGATCGGGCGCGGCACCTCGACGTTTGACGGCCTGTCCCTTGCGGCGGCGATCGCCAAATATATCTATTCCACCATCAAAGCCAAAACCCTCTTCGCCACCCATTATCATGAAATGACGACGCTAACCGCCACGCACCCCATGATGAAGAACGCCAATGTCGCGATCCTTGAGGAGGGCAACAAGATCCGCTTTACCTATAAAGTTGTTCCAGGTAAGGCTGAGAAAAGCTATGGCATCCATGTGGCCGATATTGCGGGCATCCCTCAGCAAGTCCTCGATGACGCCAATCGCATCCTCGAAGGGCTAGAACAAGAGCAGATCAGCCTCTACGAAGGCAAACAAGAAAAGGCTAAACAGCTAAGCTTTTTCTAGAGGGTTTGTGGGCAAAAGATTCTTGCTGCGCAGCAAGAATTGGTGTCAGGATATTGGCGTCTAGGGCTTGGCATTGCTGGAAAAAGGGAGTTTTCTCTGTGTTTTCGGAAATAGTCTTTTTTGCGAATCATTGTTATTTAGATAGGTTATTAAGTTAACCATTATCGATGAAACCAATATTTCTTGATAACGCTTTGTTGCTGTTTTTCTCAAATTTTCTAGAGTCGAAATCACATTAACCATTATTTCATCACGCAACTCTAAAGGAATCGATTCTTCATCGAAAATGTCCAAAAGAAAATCAGTACTAAGTTTTATAAAATGATCAAGCGAAGACTCTGAAATTCTTGGCAATAAGCTGTCGATCAAAGTGCGCGTTAGTTCCTGAGCGATCTTCGGCAACACTGAACGAATTGTTGTATTATTTCCCTTGGCCATTTCCCAAAATTCGATAAGATCTTTATTGCCCGCCCTATCTCTATTCAACTCAGCAATATATTTTTGCAAAATATTAATATTTGAAATTTGGAGAAAACCATTCTCACTATTATTTTCAAGAAATCCTTTTTCAATAATTTTTTTTAAATTGTTTGTCTTGAAATTATCTTTATCAATACAGGCATAACGATAAACCAATTGCAACATTGATGAAATTGTCTTCTTGCCTACGTTAGCGGTTTTTAATATACGCGCTAATATGCCAGCAGAAAAATCTGGAAGTTTATTAATTGCTTGAATCTTTTCATTTATATTCTTATTTCCCATTAGTATTTGGATATGAAATACATAAAAAAGGAATACTTGCCCTATTGATTCGCGGTTAAATTCATTGTCTTTTGGGAGCAAACCAAACAATACATCCAAGGCAACATTATCATCCCTAATCTCTGTTATAAAGTTTGAAGCAATTAGTATCCATGTATCTTTATGAAAATGATTTGTGGGTGGATCAAATAACTCAGGCAGAGATGTTTGAATGTTCTTTGCTACGTCAAACAATCTAATTAAATTTTTATTTTGAGCCACTCTAATAAAGTTATTTGCGATCATAATAAGGGGCTTACCATCAACAATGGTGTCTTCATAAAGCTTCAATGTTTGCTTTGATAGTTCAACAAAAAGTTCCTTACTAAGGTCGTTTGCAAAGGGCATAAATTCTCGCAGTGCTTGGTCTAGAATACCCTCCACCTCCTCAGATGGGGTATCTCCCAACATCAAATGATCAATAATCTTACTATAGGCCCATTTACAAATTGTGTTACAATTTTCAGTTTTTGCTGCTTTTAATAAACCTAAAGCAGTTAATGGCTCATTTGCTGATCCAACTTCATAAGAAGAAAAGATCAATTGAAGTGTCGCTTCATCATACTCAGAATTTTCGATGATAGTTGATATTGCTAAATTGCATATTAAATCATTTGATAATGGACCCAGTTCGTTATTTATCAAATTAAAAGTGAATTTGTAGTTATCAATAATTTCCTGAGCAGACAGGGTCTCGGCTTTAAGGTCGAAATCTCTGGTTTGATCCTCAAAGTAGGCAACTATTAGTTTGTTCTTTATTTTTTCGGGTGCTGTTTTTATAATATCAAATATATTATATTTCGCACTTTTCCCGACTCTAATAGAATCTTGATTGGCACCTGAAATGAATTGGGCATACATTTTCTTTGGTTATGCAACTTCTTTTCTGTAAAATTAGAATCCATAGTGTTCATGCTGCCTGAAAGAACCTCCTTCCTGACGACCAGTCCTCGTCGATTTCAACGAGTATAGCCGTAACGAGCCTGAGGCAAGAGGCCTCATTTGGG
>CAIWAN010000007.1 GCA_903910705.1 uncultured Candidatus Marinamargulisbacteria bacterium | reverse complement strand
TGTTGCCGGCCGCATCATAACTGTAGGTTTGCTTCCCTGTCGTCGCATATCGCGTGGTCAGCCGATCATAGGCGTCGATGACACTGTTGTCGAGGTTTCGCTCATACGGGTTCTCAAACGTGAGCCGATTCCCATTGTTATCATAACGGTACAAATAGTAGTTAATGATACTGTCCATTTTGACCGTAGTCAGTTGATCTCGCATATCATAAGTATAGCCATTTTGAATCACTTGACCAGTTTCATTCGCAAATAAGTCCGTATGATTGCTCGACACGATGTTGCCTATCTCATCATGGTCATACGTTTGGTTGTAGAGAATGCGCCCAGCCACACCGGCTGTCATCTGATTCACCAACACTTCTTTGTGGTACTGATTTTCGATCTGGATACCATTGCCGTATTCGGACTTTTCGATTGTCCCGTTGTTTTTGTAGGTATAGCAAATGATGGGCTGGTTTTTATATTTTATCGACAACAACCGTCCGGTCGCCTCGTCATAGCTATAAGCCAAACGATATAACTCATTTAAGGCGAGGTCATCGGTATACCACATGTCCGTCATCTGTCCGCGATTATTATAGGTGTGATGCACGGAGTATTTCTTGTTTCCAAGCAGCTTGAAC
The DNA here is from genome assembly GCA_903910705.1 of uncultured Candidatus Marinamargulisbacteria bacterium. Lineage (GTDB taxonomy): Bacteria > Margulisbacteria > Riflemargulisbacteria > GWF2-35-9 > GWF2-35-9 > CAIWAN01. The sequence goes on along the minus strand of CAIWAN010000007.1, from coordinate 8,255 downwards.
GTATTCTGCTGTTGAGTGACTCGACCCAAGATATCATAGGTGTACTGCGTCTTGGCGGTATCGTTCTCGGCCGTTGTCAGAGCGCCCAGACTTGCCCCAAACCCCGACTCGTCATAGTTCAACCACTCAACGGGCATACTGCCCAGACTCGTTTGTTTCAGCCGACCTTCACTGTCATACAGGTAAGCATATGTCTGGAAAGGGGTGCCGTCTGAATTATTGATCTGTGTCGACTTTAATAGATCATTATCGCTGAACTCGTTGACACTCCAAGCGGTCGTCGAGTTGGGGTGGTAGGTCGCGGTCAGCTTTCCATTGCGATCATATGAAGATGCGTGGACATTGCCCTTGGCGTCGGTGACGGTCAGCACCGATCCAAATGCATCATAGACATAATAGATCGAGGTATTGTCCGCTAGGGTTTGCTGTATAACCTGCCCTAACTCATTCATCTTCTTGACTGTCGTGCGGGCTTTATAATCTGTCTGGGTCACTTGATTATTGGCGTCATCAAAGGCCACCGTCTGCGTCCCCCAGTCAGGACTGTAGCTTGAAATAGGACGCAAATAGGTGTCATAGGTCATTTGCTTCATCAGTTTACCCGACACATAATTGTCTTTATTGAGCCCCGTTCCTTTGTAGCTCGCTAAGGGTTTATTGCCGTAATAGTACGTTGTCCCCGTGTCCTCTTCTGTCCCAGGGTTGTCGACAAAGATCGGACGCCCAAAGGTATCGCAATATTGGGTGATCGTTCGATAGTCCCTTACCCCATCGTTATATTTGACCGTCACCGATTTAAGATCCGGCGCATACTCTGTTTTCTCTGACGTGCCATCGGGGAAGGTCTTTTGAGTTACGCGTCCATAATCATCATAGTCGAAATGGGTAGTTAGTCCGTTGATATCAATAGAGTCAATGAGTTTGCCGGTTTTTAACTCAATTTTTTGGGTGGTTGTTTTCCCGTTAAGGGATTTTATCACCGTATAGTCGGCGCCTTCGATATAGGATGTGACCAACTCAATAGGGGCAATATTTGCGACCGGATCGCCATAGCTGGTCTCTAGTATGGCCCTCCCACTTGTATCATAGACAATACTCTTCTTGTGTTTGCCACCGCTATCTAGCCCCTCATAGACTTCGCTTGGCTGGCCATTGGTGTTGTACTGGACATACGATAGCCGAGTGGTTTCGGGGCTACTCACCGGATAAGTTTTAGACGTTCGCTGAAGATGAACAAAGTTATTATTAATGAACTCAGGGTTTGCATAATAGGTCATTTCCTGAACAAGAAACGCCGTCGTTCCCTTATAGTTTGTAATCTTTAGCGGGTTATTGTAGATATCATAAGACTCAAACACTTGCTTGGTTTGTTGGACATTGTTTCGATATTGCGTGACTGATGCCTGTCGAGCGCGTTGATAGTTCCATTCTGTAACCGTTTTATTGATACCCTGAGTGTGCGACGCCGGCAAGCCTTCGAGAAAGGTAAAAACCTCATCCTCTATCTGAGCCGGATTATCTACGGCAACACTTTGGAAAAAATAAGCGGATCCTAGTCCAGACGGAGGAACATATTTTGACTTTACAATATGTCCACTTGCATCTTTTGGATAGCTAAGCGTATACGTCAGTCCAGCATCCGATGTATCTTTCTTGACGATCTTCTTCGTAACAACAGGAAACGAGGCTTGGGGGATTAATATTCGAAGATCAAAAAAATTCGTTGAATTATACATATAGCTATTCAGGCTTACCGTTAAACAATCTTCATAAATGTAAGATATAAAGGAATCTAAATTACTTGTTTTATTCTTAAGTAAATAGCCGAATTGATCCATGCACACCGTTTCAGTTTGGGCTGAAAAATCGGTTCTCCTATACGACTGACCTTCACTACCTACCCCCCAAGGATGATAATACTCACCAAACTGATGAACATTTGTTGCAGCATAGGAAACTGAATCAGGATAGCAATATATTGTGTGAAGTCCATATCCGGCCGGAAAATCATAATCTTGAGTATGCATTCCCCAGTCCCATCGATCATGATGATACACATAATTATCTTGACGATAATATTTTTTATAGGTAGGCCCATAATTTTGATACTCATAACTCGTTTTAGGCAAATCCCCAGCTTGACTCGACGTCATATTGCCGTTTACATCATAGGAATATTTGATCGTATTCTGGCCGCCGTTGACATTCGTATAAGTTATCCCCGTTAACATCGTCTCAGTATTTTTTGTCGCTGGATTACGAGAATAGTCTTGGTATTGAAGATTTATCACTCGACCAAAGGTATCGATGATTGTTGTGGGACGGAATAAATTGATGGTCGCTATTCCGCTTGTATTTATCCCGCCATACACATCACCGACTATATGTTGAATGCTTTTAGTGGGAACGGAGTAGGACGTTTGCCCAATAGGCAATTCATATTGATACTTGATCTCATGTCCGACTAAGTCCGACACAGCCGTCATATAGAACCCTCTAACATATCGTGGCGACCCTCCATCGGTTAAGGTCTCGTCATAAAACAACTGACTGAAGGTCTGGATGTGCCCATCGGTTGTTTTTAATGTAATCTTCTGATTAAGTTCATCCCAGTAAACCTTGTTAAAATTGCCTGGGTTTTTTGAGAGATAACAATTATAGGTTGGTGAATAGCCGTACTCTTCCAAGTTGCCTTGTTGATCGATGATCACCTTGCTTGAACCCGCTACAATATTGACCACAAAGGCTCGGGATGCAAAGCTAAAACTCCAACCATGTCCGGCCCAGCCACCCCAAGGTTTTTGAACGGTTACATTGCTGGTCGGATCTGATGTATATAGGCGGCTATTATAGCTTCGACCGATTGTTAAGTTCATTCCGTTTCGTCCAGGCAACGTTAAGTCTGTTTCGGAAAACTCTACCGTTCCTTGGGATAAATTAATATCTCCAACCGAAAAAGAATTCCGATTAAGCCCCACTGCATTAGCAACCTCTGGAACACTGGGAACAGGGATACCACTTCCATCAACAGACATTATTTGAAAATTCCCGCCTGAAGAATGAGAGTTACCCTCGACTTGAGGCAGAGAAGATCCCTGCACCGTATCAACCGGCGACGTTGTATCAACGGCCCAAGAAAGGGTCATCAAGGTGAGAAGGATCAGGATCGATCGTAATCGGTTCATTGGGCTACCACCCGGACCTCACTCCCCTTTACCGCACTGAAACCGTCTATCAACCTTACCTCTGGCGCGCTGACAAAAACTCGGCCAGACGACTGAATGGTTGAGTGGATCGACATATTGGTGGTCGAGACTAGAAACTGAAAAGAATCAACTACTCCATTTAGACCTTGAGGCCCCGCATTTTCCTGATAATAACCTCCTGTTTTAACGGTCATCGTTCCGAAGGGAATCGTCAGTTGCCGACCCTCTGTGTTTGACTTAAGATTCTTAAAAAGAGGACGTTGAGCTATCGACAACGGCGTGTTTAGTCCCATTGAAAGCACGGAGTCCGGTGTCCACGCGTTTCGCAGCTGTCCAAATTGGGTCGATGAAAGTTGTTTTGTTTCAAGAATATACCCTGAAGCAAGATAGACCGATAGCGTTTGATCCAGTTCATTTAACGCCACGAATTTTGCGCCCGAGAATTCGATCGGCGTAAAGTTGGATAGCGTTGCTAGCGACAACCCCAAACAAAAAAGAAACACCACCAGCAGTCGGATCATTATCGGCCTTTCTTTAGCGCATCCACTTGTTTCTGGAGATCAATAACATACAGCGTAAGTTCCTCTATTTTTTGGAGCAACTTAGCGTTCATCTCACTGATACTAACGCCGGTTTTCTGAACCTGTTCCGTGGTCGGCATGGCAGGAAGATGCTTGTTTGTTTGAATAAAGCGATCAAGCTCACGAAGTGGCATCAATTTGTAGTCGTTGCCAAACACAAAGTCCGCCCACGTCAATTGCGTGACGATGACCTCTCTGGCACCGATGGTTCCCTCAACAGTTAGTTTATAAGGAGTGGCTGTTGTCCCAATCCCAACGTTGCCCGAAAAATAACCAACTGATGCATTAACAGTGTTTGTATATAGATTCCCCCAACGAAGCGCTGAAGAACCCAGTGAAGCACCTAAATCCGCATAAGGCGAGTTTATTGTAGTTGTCCATTGATAGACGCTACTGCCCGCATTCTTCATATTCCAGACATTTGTATCAGCACGGTAAGTAAACGCACCGTCATTATAGGAGTTATATCCCACCTGAATCCCGCCTGAGCGATAGGCGCCCATCCAGAATCGGATAAAGGCATTCTGTGTTGACCTGACAACGAGTGCATCATTATTTTGGAAGGCATAGGCCGGAGCATCACTTCCATAAGAGAGGTTCAGAGGAACTGATAATACATCCCAATTCGTTGTAACCCCACTGGATATCCCCGTTAAAAAAGACCCATCGCCGATAAAACGATTAGCACTCACATCACCATTAACCTGAATCGCTCTTGCCGAGACGGTTCCCTCAACTTCGAGCTTTGTGGAGGGTGCGCTTGTCCCAATACCGACATTTCCGTTTTGAGAGATGACCATACGTTCGGCGGACGGAAAGTTATATCCTAGACCAAATCGTATCGGATAAGTACCCCCCGTAGCAGTATCGGCATCCGATAAAATATATAAGGTTTTGTTTGTTCTAATTGATGCATTTCCAGCCAAGGCAGGAACACTAGAATAATTCGCAGGATACGAGAATAGTCCAGCATTTGTTCCCGTGGAGGTCGAGGAATAGCCCAATCCCGATATATTTGTTCCATTTCCACTCACGATCATTATCGTTGCCGCAACCACCTTATTAGCGGTAAGGATACCAGTTAGATTCAGGTTTGTACCATTTGTAGTTGGTTGAGTTATGATTCCGGTCAACTGTGACCCATCACCAATAAAGGTACTGGCACTGACATTGCCCGAAAAATAACCCACTGCAGCATTAACGGTATTTGAATATAGGCTTCCCCAACGAAGCGCAGAAGTACCCAGTGAAGCACCTAAATCCGCATAGGGCGAGTTTATTGTGGTTGTCCATTGATAGACGCTGCTGCCCGCGTTCTTCATGTACCAGACATTTGTATCAGCACGGTAAGTAAACGCACCGTCATTGTAGGAATTGTAGCCCACCTGAATCCCGCCTGAGCGATAGGCGCCCATCCAGAATCGAATGAAGGCATCTTGGGTTGACCTGATAACCATCGCATCCTTACTTTGAAAAGAATAGGCCGGAGCCTCACTACCACAAGATAGGTTCAGGGGAACCGATAATACATCCCAATTCGTTGTAACCCCACTGGATATCCCCGTTAATAAAGACCCATCGCCAATAAACGCATTAGCACTGACGATGCCTGCGACTTCAAGTTTTTTGGTGGGTACGGATGTACCAATACCGACATTGCCCGAGCTATTTACGACAATGTTGCCCATTAATCCATTAGCATTCATAGAGGTCGCAATATTGGATACGAGTGCCCTCTCGGACAGGACAGCCAGCGCCGATGAACCTAATCGTGTACGGGGAGTAATGACATCTCCTGATATCGTCAGCTCAAGATAATAATTCCCAGTGTTTGTTATTATTGTTTTGTCAATCGGGTTCGATTGTTCGCCTAGTATAAATGTATAGTACCCTTCCTGTACCCCCACCGACTTTACAGAGGAGTCCCATAGGGGACTCCCACCAATATCAACATTGTAGAGTTTAATCTGCATATTCACCGTTGCCGTAACAGGCGTGCCCTGATTGTCTCGCAGAAAACCACTCTCGATCATTACTCCGCCTTGACTCAGGGTAATCAAGAACAGGGTCACACCTACCATCCACATCAATTTTCTTTTTATCATATCCGAACCACCTTTCTACTTTTATTAATGAATAACGGCTATTTTGTACTTTAACGTTAAATTTTTTCCAGGTGCTGTTGCTTTGAGGATCAGCAGATAAATCCCTCTGCTGACCTTATCACCCACAAGGTTTGCCCCGTTCCAGTTAAGCGAATTGCTCAGACTCCCGCCTGGACTCCCAGCGGCAAAATGCCAACGATTAACCATTCGCCCCGTCAGGTCATAGATGGTTGCGTCAATGTCAGACATCTCGGACAACGAATAGTAGATCGTCGTATTTTCTAGTCGGCTATCAAACGGGTTCGGCGCATTGAATAGCCCCTCGATCAACTCGGATTGAGCGGACACGTTCTGTATCCATTCCTCGCTTGGAGCCGACCACAAACCGGCCCTATTCTGAAGTAAAGCACGATAAGAGAGACGGTCTGTTGGATTAGAGCTGCATGTAACTGACCACGTGATGTTATCGTCCATCGCAAGCGTGCCAATAGCAGTATCGACCCAGTAGGGGCGTTGAGTACTACGAGACTGGACCAGAATTGTGTTTATTCCGCTTTCCAGATCAAGTCCTCGGACATTATCTAATTCGTAGAGAGATATTTTTGAAGTAATGGTGCCTCTCGACTGGGCAAAATCAGTCGCCATAACGGCACTTTTCTTTGTGATGGGGAGTTTCGCTGGGGGCGTAAGATCTACAATAAAGTCATTGGCGTTCTGAAAACCACGTCGCTCATAACCTCCGATTTGGGCCCTCATTTGATAGACGCCAAGGTGGTTTAAGGAGATTCCCCTAATATTAACCGTTGCTTGCGCAACTAAGGGCACAGTTGATGTCGTTGAGGGTATGTCCATCTGAAAACGTCCTGAAGCCACAGGCTGGGCAGAACATGAGGGGATCAGATTCCATGTGACCCAATAGGACAGGGTTGTTTCCAATCCTGTGTCAAAGATAATATTCATCGTAATATCGCTGGATGTGCCAATATAATTGGGAATAATAATGTTTCTCAGGTGCGGCTTCGAAGGATCAGCTACTTTTACATTCATGGAAAGAGGAACTTTCTTTCTTATGCCACTCCAATCCGTAATCCATAATGTCAGGGGCAGTCCTTGGAAGTATTCAAGTCCTGGACGATATGCTGTTGAAATCGTAAATCCTTTGTAGACACTACTAGAAATTTGTTGGTCTTCGCATTGAATAGACCAGCTTAGGATGGACTCGTTTACCCGAAACTGGAGTGTTACCGTCTCCCCAATGGTAATCCCCGCCGATGAATTGCTGAGTTCAACCACAAATGGGGCTGACTGTCGTTTATTCCGAAGAATAACCTCTCTTGCGAAGTCATTCCCTCCCTGTTGGATAACCATGGACTGCACACTGTTCACAGAACTGCAGTAGCTGACAGGGACAATGTTCATCCCCAAATCCCGATGCTGTAGAGAAAAAAGCATCACAGGGAGAAAAAGGATTGCCCATATCAACCCCTTCATGGCTTGTCTCCTAGGTTGATGTTGAGTGAAAACCGATGCTGATTTTCCATAGACTTCATAATATAGGCGTAATTGATCTCGAACCCTACCAACATGATCCCAAGACCGACAGAATTTTCTATGGCATTACTTCCTGCTCGAAGGGAAACCGCTCCGCCCGTTTTGCGTAGTCCAATAACGTCATATTCGATTCCTGCATAGAGGTTAGGGTTTGGGCGGTTGAGTTGGTCGGCATCAAGAGCGAGGGTTAATTCTTCTAGAAGACGGAGACTCAACCCCATCTCGATGGAGTAGTTTGCATCATCCTGAGTGTCCCCTGTTTTGTAGGACCACACGTTACGAAACAGAGTTCCGGCCCTAACTGGTCCCCAAATATAGGCCAAACCAATATCTGCGGTATAAAGCTGATCATCAAAACGGTCTATCCGACGGTGGTGATATCGGGCACTCAACCCAATTAATAAACTCTCAGACAGGGAATGGGCAACACTCAATAGATACATCTCCTGACTCTGACCAAAGTAACCATCAGGGATAGCATTGGGGGTCACAGCACTGATATGCCGCTCCACGTCATTAGTTTGAAGAGAGGAGACATTCAGTGCAATCGTATCTATGCCAAAGGGGATTACGATAGCAGCATTGGTGTAGATGGTATCTGCCAATAAATGCGAAGATGAGAAAACAAATCCAACGGGTGGTGTCAGTGCAAGAAGCGAGGGATTCCATACAGGGTTATGCAACTTCTTTTCTGTAAAATTAGAATCCATAGTGTTCATGCTGCCTGAAAGAACCTCCTTCCTGACGACCAGTCCTCGTCGATTTCAACGAGTATAGCCGTAACGAGCCTGAGGCAAGAGGCCTCATTTGGG
>CAIWAN010000006.1 GCA_903910705.1 uncultured Candidatus Marinamargulisbacteria bacterium | reverse complement strand
GAGGAAATAACAAGGGAACTATCCTTTTTATAGGTCAAATTCGCTTGTTTTTTGACAAATTGACAGCTTAAAAAGAAAATCTCAGGACGGAATGGCGAATAGTCGATTCAATCCCGACAGACTCCTAGGTGATGCACCGCCCCTTTCAATAGATCAAGCAAAAAAACTTGTTCAGTATATGGCAAACAATAAAATTGACAGCTATAGCAAAATTTTGACGGATAAAGAGTTCCAAATTGCCCTTCTGGCCTGCATTGAGGACCCCTCTAAATATTTAAAAGAGGCCGGTATAGCGGAAACTCTTAACGAAACTCAATTAATGTCGATCAAAGTCGTGGCAGCGTCGACGATTGAAGAATTTAATGCACCGAAAAGCTCTGAGCCCATACCCCCAACATGTTTTACAATCAACGCCTTATCAAAAAATGAAACAGCCAGAACAGCTATCGATAAGTATTATCAATATTTGGCTTTGAAGGGAAATCAGCTTACTCAACCCCAACAGCAAGCACTTGCCACAGATTACTCAGCGCTTGTTGTTGCCAATAAGACGACCCCTTCAAATAAGACAGAGCTAGAACTTAAAGCGGAGGCACTCTTGAAAGAAATACAAGAACAAGACACAACAACGCCATCGTTATCCAAAACGTCTGACAAGGAGATCGTCCCTGTATCGGCTCCCGGAGAGGCTATTCAACGGATCAGCAAATATCACTACAAAGCGGGGGCTAATACAACCGTCGATGACGCTATTACTGGGCTTGAAACAGAAAAAGCGGTGCTTCCAGCAACCGCAAAATCACCGTATATCAAAGAGGTTGAAAAAGGCTCCCCCCTTCTAAATTTAAGTTTTACGACAACGAAACAATCAGACATTCAACAAGCCCAGAGAACGGTCTTTTCAAAACCAACCGAAGTTGACGGAAAACTCGGAGTAAAAACACTTTTAGCGCTTCAATTAAATCGAGCTATCCACGTCGCATCTCCAGATAAAGCGTCTATTCAGACGATATGGGAAAAGCTTCAGGCATTGGGTATTACGAAAAAAGACCTAAGTGAAAAACTAAAAATAGAGCTTACGAAGATAAACCGGTAACAGCTCAGCGTCCACACTTCGACTTCGCTGAGCGTCTAGGCACAACACCATACGGAGGGCTCTTCTTGCTATACTAAAAATGTTGCGGATTTGAGACGGCATTTCTCATGGAAACACCGTCTCGATTAGTGTAAATCGTCGAACGTAGCCTAGTCTCTTGAAATGATTTTGTCATCTTTTTTAGCGGACAAAACAATTCTCACAATAGCATCTTGAAGATATTGTTGACCCTCAGGGGATAAGTGATCTTTTAACTCGGCAGATAGGGAGATATCGCTCAATGATTTATTGGTACTGATTTTCTGGAGTTCACCATTCTTATCAATGAGTTGATTATCTAATAACCAATTGAACAGGGCTTTTGTGGCCCAGCGTTGTTGCTGTTTTCTTTCCTTTTGTAATTGATCGATGGTGTTTTGATTGTCATGAAAATTATCCACTAATGTTTCAAGGCCCTTCTGGATGGTTTTAATTGCTTCCAGTATTTCCTTTTTCTTTATATCTCCGGCGATAGACGCAAAAAGGGATTTATACGCTTTATTCTTACTGAAAAGTTTTTGTTTCATGATCAAGTCATTGTCTTTGACTTCGAAAATCTCCTGAAGACCATTTTCTTCAATACTTTGTGTAATTCGACTGATGAGCTTTGGATTATCTTTGGGTAACGCAACGTGACCATAGTAATCAGACGCTAACGTTTCGGCTTCTTCTTTAGAAAGTGAACCATGGATGGTGAGTCGCCCCCCATAGAGAGTCTCGCCCTCGTCGCATCAATCATAAATGGCATCGAATAGGGGTCGACCTTGGTTTCTAAGGGGTCATCTTTTATGACAGAATGAGGCCAAACTTGTAAATAGGGATTGATTCGGTTCGCGTTTCGACTAAAAAAAGCATAGGGGCTTAATCTACGTTCTTCCTCCTCAAACATACGCTCAAGATTGTCAGCTAGATAAATCCCATTAACGCACGGAAGGCTGATTATTTTACTTTTTACCATAATTTGATTGGGGCTACTTTCTCTTGCATATAATCGATCGTCCACCCTTCATTCCTTGGAGCAGCAAGCATCGCCAAAAGTATCCATTGAGAAAAAGAAACGGCCTCATAAATGCCACCGATCTTACCGGTTTCATAATGTCCCTTCATGTGGATGACCCCATCATTGCCGAGGGCAAAGTTGAGGCCTTGATCTTTCCAAAAGTAGATAGGTGACTTATTCCTGATATCGGACAGCGTTTCGGGATCATCATAGTAACACCGTTCAAAGATGAGATCGGGCCTCTTCTTTTTGATAAAATCGATGATCTCATCTCGTTTTTCACTATTTTTTTCTGAGAGATTGAGGTTGTCCGATAGCACGGTGGCATGGCCGATTCTTGATAGGGAGGGAGTGTTCCGAATATAGCTATAAAAATTAACTAGAAGTCGACCGATCACTCTGTTGGGATGTTCAAGATAATCCCCGATCAGGGCTTTGTTGAAATGTTTTAGGTCACCCAAATGTGAAAATATTGTAAGTCCGCTTTTTGACGCATGATTTAATACCTTAAAAAGGGTTATGCAACTTCTTTTCTGTAAAATTAGAATCCATAGTGTTCATGCTGCCTGAAAGAACCTCCTTCCTGACGACCAGTCCTCGTCGATTTCAACGAGTATAGCCGTAACGAGCCTGAGGCAAGAGGCCTCATTTGGG
>CAIWAN010000005.1 GCA_903910705.1 uncultured Candidatus Marinamargulisbacteria bacterium | reverse complement strand
CTGCCACTGGCTCACGGCACGGAGCTGAAAGGAGCTATCATGTCTGACCTATTTAAAGTCGCCCTCTATATTCGGGTATCCACCGAGCGTCAGGCCAATGAGGGCGACTCGCTCGAAGAGCAGGAAAACGAGTTAAAGAAGTTCTGCGATTTCCGGCAATTTGCCATCCATCAAACTTACATTGAGCGGGGCAAGTCCGGCGGCAACACCAACCGGCCTGAATACCAGAAACTCGTGAAGGATATTCAGGAACGCAAGATCAATGCGGTTGTGGTCAAGAAGTTGGACCGACTCAGCCGGTCGCTGTTGGACTTTGAAAACCTGATGCGCATGATGAACGACAACGATGTGGAGTTTATCAGCATCAAAGAAAATTTTGATACGACAACGGCAATGGGCAAAGCCATGCTTCGGGTGGCCCTCGTCTTTGCCCAGCTGGAACGGGAGCAAACTTCGGAACGACTTTCGGATGTCATGGGCTACCGAGCCAGTCAGGGCATCTACAATGGCGGTACAAGGCCGCTGGGCTATACCGTGATTAACAAAGAACTGGTTCCCTACAAAAAAGAAAAACAGATCGTTGAACTGATTTTTCAGAAATTCATTGAAACCCGTTCAACAGTTTCTGTTGCAACATTCTTGAACGAAACCGGCTTTTCGGATCAAAAGGCTCGGCCTTTTGAGAAACGTCAGATTCAATGGATTCTTCAAAACCCGCTCTACACGGGCAAAATCCGTTGGAACAAACAACTCTACAATGGAATCCATCAACCGATTATCTCAGAGAAACTGTTTCAGGATGCGCAGACTTTATTTTCTCGATGGTTACAGACGAGAAGCAAAACCGAAGCCCTTTTGCAAAAACTGTTGATCTGCGGGCACTGCGGGTCTCCCATGACGCCCAGTTATGCGTTCAATCATCAAAAGGTAAAATACTTTTACTACCGCTGTACTAAACCTACAGGCAAATCGGACTACAAGCTAAGCTGTCCGATTAAATATGTTGCCTATCAACGGATTGAATCCGCCGTGATTCAAACCCTATTGTCCTTTTCTCAAGAAACCGATTTCAAAAGCATGGAGAACAAAATCCTCAAGCACAATCAGTCTATCGAGAAAAAGGCTCAGGAAATCGAAAAAACACTTGTCCAGATCGAAACCAAGCTGGAAGGACTGAAGGAAAAGAGGGAGAAATATCTCGATACCTTGATTGCCAATGCTTACCTATCCCAAGAACGGGAACGCATTAACCAGTATATTTCTCAGTTAGAACAGGACGAGAAGCAGCTGAAAGCGACCTTCCACAAAACCCAATTTGCACTGAGCCAAATACACGATGAGCAGATTCAGCTAACCCCATTCAAGCAGCAACTGGTTGCTTTCCGAACCGAATCCGAGGTGTTAACCAAAGACCAGTTGCAAGTTCGAATCAAAACCCTGCTGAGCAAAATTGTCTATTATCCCAACAAGATGATGCTCTATTTTCGGGTCTTACCTTGGGCTGAAACGGTTTCCTTGTCCGATCGGGGTCTTCCGCAAGAGGGGGATTTTTCGGCAAAATGAGGATATTTCATCTTTGGGTTCGTATTTCGGGCAGACCGCCCCCTATTGGATTCCGAACTTTTCTCAAACCCAGTCTCCGCCTGAGTTCGAGAAAACAAACCGCCTATCCAAAACTATTTACAAACGACTTTTCAGGGAAACAGGTTCGTATTGAAAACCAGGATGGTGCCGCGGACTGGACTCGAACCAGCACATCTGTAAGGACACCAGCACCTCAAGCTGGCGTGTCTACCATTCCACCACCGCGGCACGTTGTCGGTGTGGCGTCAGTATATCAAACTTTATTTTGATGAACAATAAGCCACGACGGTAAACTCGCCCTTTAATGTCGAGGCTTCGATCTGGTCGGCGACCACAGCAACCGCACCTCGCCATGTCGTCTCGTAGGGCTTTGTCAGCTCTTTGACGACAAAAACAAGTAAGTCGGGACTCGCCTCGGACAACCATCGCAAGGTCTTAACGATGCGCATCGGCGACTCATAGAACGCAATCGGGTGTTGGCCAGACTCTACAAGGACAATCGCCTGTTTTCGGTCTTTGGTCTTGGTCGGCCAGAACCCAAGAAAGGAGAACTGGTTCAGCGGGAACCCCGACATCACGAGCGCCATTACAAACGCGGTCGGCCCGCCTATCGCTTCCACTTTCAGCCCTAACTCATGGAAAAGATTCACCACCCGATAACCGGGGTCGGCGATGAGCGGCATCCCCGCTTCGCTGATGAGCGCGATACGGAGGTCTTTGGTTTGCAGCTCTTTTCGGAGTTCATCGACCCGTTTTTGTTCGTTATAATTAAAATAAGACCGGAGCGGCTTCCCAATCGACAGGCTCGACAGCATTCGCCCCGCGGTTCGGGTGTCCTCACAGAGAATAAAATCACAAGACTTTAAGGCGTCGATCGTCCGCGCAGGAATATCAAGCGGATTGCCGATACTGATACCACATAGAACTAAGGAAGAGGTCAAGCTTTAGCGACTTTGGCGGGTGAAATCAGGTCCATATTCACATTGCCCTCGAAGGTCGCGCCTTCGTCAATGGTCAGTTTCTTGCCCCGAATGTCGCCGGTGATTTTGCCCGTCGACAGGATGTCGATGCTTTCAACCACCTCGATATCGCCAGTTACTTCGCCCGCAACGACAACGCGCATGGCGTGAATGTTGCCCGTGACCACACTCTTAAACCCCACAAAAACCGTGCCCTGAGAATTGATCTCGCCGGCATAGCTCCCCTCAAGGCGAATCGAACCGCCCGCGTGGATAACCCCCGTCAGGAGCGAGTCGATCCCGACAATGGTCTGTATCGTTTCGTCGATTTTATAGTTGGGCTTAATCAGTTTCATCGGAGGATATTATATACTAAGACTTAATTTTTTCGTAAAACAATTTTAGTCTTAGTTATGCTGAGCTGTTGGTCGAAGCATACTCTTATAGAGAATATTGGGGTATAATTATCGTGCATGTTTTATGAATTTGAGTATGATGAAGACAAGAACCGTCTAAACAGGGAAAAGCATGGCATTGACTTTATTACGTGCCAATAACTTTGGCGTTCACCCCACGTCATCTTCCCTGCACAACTAGGAACAAAATACTACACCTGTATATTTTGTTATCGAGGAAATTCGGTTCGGATCATCAGTTGCAGGCGATCAAGAAATAAGGAGGTTAGTCTATATGTCGACAATAAAGCAACCTAGCAATGTTAGCGAATTTGATTCCTATTTTGAAGACCACGATATTGCGGATCTTCTTGATACAAAAAATCGACGCATCAATGTTGATATGCCGGCAACGTTTCTTTTCCAGCTTGATCAAAAGGCTAAATCTCTCGGCGTATCAAGACAGTCGTTAGTAAAGCGTTGGTTAGCTGAAAAATTAAATATCGGATGACAACACACCCCTATGCCGTTATCGGTTGGCCGCTTGGCTACTCGCTATCGCCCATTCTTCACAACGATTTTTTTAAACAAGAAGGCATCGAAGCGACGTATACCTCCGTGCCCCTCACGCTTGATGAGCTGGGGCCTTGGGTAAAGGCAAAAGCCTGTTCTGGGTTTAATGTCACGGTCCCCCATAAGGAAAATATTCTCCCTTTTATGGACGAACTCTCCGACAGTGCTCGCGCCATTGGGGCGATAAATACCGTCAAGAACGTGAACGGACGGCTCCATGCGACTAACACCGACTCCCCTGGGTTTACGATGATGCTAAAGGAAGACCTTAGCCTTTCAATGAAGGGCCTTAATATCCTTCTGCTTGGTGCCGGCGGTGCCTCTCGGGCCATTGTCTATGCGGCGGGTCTTGAAGGAGCCAAATGTATTTATGTGTTTGACACGGATACCGTCAAAAGTGAGGCTCTCAAGTCTCACTTCGCCTCGCTCCCCATTGAATTATGTTCCCCTTTAGGGGGGTTTAAGGGGTTCCTTCCCCTTGTCGACCTTGTCATTAACGCCACCCCTGTTGGGATGGAAGCCACAGTCGATATCAGTATTCTTTCCGCTGACGACCTCGCTCAATTAAAACCCACCACCCCCGTCGTGGACATCATTTATGTCCCTGCGGAAACAAAGCTCCTTCGTCTGGCCAGAGAGCGCGGTTTGCCCACCTGCAACGGGCTCGGCATGCTTGCCGGTCAGGGCATACTTGCGGAGGAATTCTGGTTTGGCAAACGTCTCGGCTACCACGAGGCCAAGACAATTCTAGCAAATCATATCACTCCCACTGGAGGATAGTGTCATCCCAAAGAATTCTGAGTATAATGGACATGGAGGTGCTTACCATGAGCGCTGAAACATACCAGCAAGTTATTTTAGATGATATAAAATCGTTGTCTTCTTCAAAACTGAAAGAGGTTCTTGATTTTGTTCGGTATATGCGAGCAAAAGAAGAATGGGACGCTACTTTTGAAATAACAAATGACAAAAAATTGTCTGCTAAAATCAGGCAAGGCTTAGCTGATGTAACCCATGGAGAACTTGAAGAAATTGTCCTCTAGCTGGAACGTTCTTTGGACTAAAACAGCCAAGAAGGATTATGAGAAATATCCCTATAAGGATCAATTCCTTGGGATTCTTGAAGCCATAAAACGCAATCCTTATGCTGGGGCTAACATCAAAAGACTTCATGGTGAATGGGAAGGCATGTATCGATATCGCAAAGGCAACTATCGAATAATTTATCAGATTCGCAATCAAGAATTGGTCATTCTTTTATTGGCGATAGATGTTCGGGGAAGCGTTTATTAACGCTAGTAGCCATGTCTGACTTCAACCCTGTATATACCGCCAATTGGCTTATCGAAGAGGCTCTTCAAAAAGGCGCGAGCGATATCCACCTGCACCTTGATGCCGAGCAAGGGCATCTTTCGTTTCGAATCGACGGGGATCTGCTGGCGATCGAATCGTGGGATAAAGCCGACTTTCTGCTGCTCGTTAACCGTATCAAAGTCCTCTTTCAGCTCGGAACCGGACAGCAAACCCAACCTCAGGACGGGCGGCTCGTTTGGGGCGACGGTGAACAGAAACGCGACTTTCGTATCTCGTTGATCCCGACCCTTCACGGCGAGAGCCTCGTCATTCGTATCCTCGCCACAAGGCAACAGATCCCCACCCTTCAAGAGCTCGGGATGAACGACACCCTTATTTCAAACGTCGACGATCTGCTTCGAGCCAAAGAAGGCCTTATCCTTGCCACCGGCCCGACGGGTAGCGGCAAAACAACCACACTCTATTCGTTATTATTACGACTCCAAGCCCTGCGCCCCCATCTTCATATCGTCTCGATCGAAGACCCCGTCGAAGTCGAATTACAGGGGCTGACCCAAACCCAAATCCATGAGTCGCTCGGGTTGACCTTCCCCGTCCTGCTACGCTCCATCCTTCGCCATGACCCTGATGTTATTTTGTTGGGCGAGATCCGTGATGAAGAAACGGCCGCCATCGCTGTTCGTGCCGCCATGACCGGACATCTTGTCCTCGCTAGCTTACACAGCCTCGATAATGACCATGCTATTTCCCGTTTTATTGAACTGGGCGTTGCCCCGCTTCTCTTTGCCGATGCGTTGTTGCTCATCATCAACCAACGGCTTCACAAACGACCGGACACAACCGGTCGGCAGGGCGACTTTTCTTGGCTTATGCCTGATGATAATAAACGCGCCGAAATTAAGCGATTAGGACGTTAATTTCTGCCCTACGACCCCACCATTTTGGCTAATCAAAGAGGACGGTGTCTGGGGTCACTGAGGTGTCTGGGGTCACTGAGGTGTTTGGGGTCACTGAGCGAAGTCGAAGTGCCCCACCACCACCGCACGATTGGCAATCTCGTCCATGCGTTTTCATAAAACACCCAGTTTATTTTGTAGCTACAAGTGGTACAATGTAAACACAAAGGCAAGGTGAGAACCAAATGAAAACAGACGTTATACGAACGCGAATAGACGATGATTTAAAAAAATCTTTCGATTCGATCATGCACCAGAAGGGACTAACTGCCAGCAAAGTATTAAGAAACTTTATTGTTGATTATGTCGAACGTGAAAATGTAAGCCAAAGAAGAGATCAAGAAACCGTTGAGGCTCTTGAACAAGCAAAACTCGGAAGTGTGGTCGATGGAGATGTCGTTATGAGTTGGCTTAAAACATGGGGAACAGACGGCGAGAAAAAGCCATCCCTATGATCCTTAACTATTCCAAAGAGTCGGTTTTGGATTTGATCCGTTTAAGAGAGTTTATCGCAAAGGATAACCCCGAAAATGCAAAACGAGTTGCGTCTAAAATAATCCAATGCATTGAGGGCATAACCAACACGCCCTTGATAGGCAAAAGGCTTAGCCATTACGACGATGACGTTCGAGAACTAAACCTAGACCGGTATGTATTCCGGTACTTAATTGAACCAAACATCATCACGATTTTAAGAATCTGGCACGGCAAAGAGTCAAAATAATTACCGCCCCACCACCCCACGACTTTGGCTAATCAAAGGCTTGGTGGCGATAGGTTCAAGCCTCGCATGATTTCATCGAATGCTTTCTCTGCAACCGATACATCATCGTCTTTCAGTATTTCTGACTGGGGATACCGAAGATCTTTGTGAAACTGGCTTAGTGTAATGACCGCATTATCTAGCCCCTCATAACACGCATTCCTATCAACAAGAATGCGGTAAAGTCGTTTTAAATCATGAATAAACGGAAAAGTGCCCTTACTTTCAATAATTTTCCCCTTCAAATACTTCTCTATGGCTTGATGAAAATGATAGATGATAATATCCGCGTAACCGTTCTCTCTTATCAGCAGATGGGCTGTGTCTGCATCATGTTTTGCAATTTCACACCAATACTCGGGTATCTGGTCGTTTAGCATGCAATTTGCTTTCCTTTAGTAAGTATTTCCGAGAAAATTCGCCATTGTTGTCGCAGCTTTAGAGCAAACTCATCTTCCGAATAGAACAAAATATCCACTGAATAATCTTTTGACATTAACGCCTTTTCTAAATTTAGCGTTTCCTCCCGCTTATCTTTTACTTTATCTTTTAAAACAAGAATATCAATATCGCTATCCTCATGGGGAGTTCCCTCGGCGTAGCTTCCAAATAAATACATTCGGCTTGGATTGCTGACACGTTTTATGATATCGAAAATGGAATCAAGTTGAAACTGTTCTAGCATGGTTTAATTATATAACCACCCCACGATTTTGGCTAATCAAAGAGGACGGGGCTGGGGTCGGTTATGCAACTTCTTTTCTGTAAAATTAGAATCCATAGTGTTCATGCTGCCTGAAAGAACCTCCTTCCTGACGACCAGTCCTCGTCGATTTCAACGAGTATAGCCGTAACGAGCCTGAGGCAAGAGGCCTCATTTGGG
>CAIWAN010000004.1 GCA_903910705.1 uncultured Candidatus Marinamargulisbacteria bacterium | reverse complement strand
TCGTTATGAATAAAATGAAAATGTATACTGGGATAAACGCCATATAAAAGATACAACTTGCTACCAAAAGAAGTACCCATCTATATTTATGGTCTATAACAAAATACAGAATCGTCACTATGGGGAAAAATAGAAGGAACTGAAAAGAATTAAATAACATAGGCCAAATTGAAAATACAGTTTATTCTAATATTGAATAAGTGATTTTTTCTGAAATCATTTAATATCTTCATTCTGTCCTCTGTCACACTCATTGAAATCGCAATATTTTTCATAAATAGTCGAAATTTTAAGAACCTAAATTCGCAACCAACTTGAGGGGATCAGATCCGTTGTGTCAATTTTGGGGTTATTAAACCACTTCTTTGGAGCAATAACAATTTTATTTGGATTATTGCTTAACCAAGCCGCCCACCAAGCAAAAGTGCTGTTGGGAATGACAAAATGCTTACAGCAACTCATCAAGTGAAGATATTCACTATATTTGTTCCCAGCATATTCATGGGAAACCATGGTTGTAGGGTAGTTGAATTTTAAGTTTTCCTGACACCATTCAATATCGTCGGAGAAAACGAAAACTTTTATCAATTTGATTTGGTTCGAAATGACTTCAATTGCTTTATGAAAATAGTCCAATCCACAAACGCAGTGAATCGTGTTTACCAAAAAATCTGTACGTCTGACATTTATACAAATCGACTCACAAGATAGGACCTCTGATTGTAAAATTGACGACTTAGAGCTTAGCTCATCTTTAAACGAAAATTCTTGTCTAATTTCGGATTCGATAGGGTGAAAATATTTTTCAGACTGCCAATAACCTTCGAGGTATACATTATTCGGAAGTTGCAGTATTTCAGACTCGAAATGATACTGCTTCTCAACAATGTAAGTCGAGGGGATTCGAATAACCCACTTCAGATACTTTTTAAACAGTTTTCGAATAATGTTCAATGGGCTGTAGATTAGTGTTGTTATATCATCTTGATCAGCAAAATCCTCAATAATATTAAATATCCCTAGATCATAATCACGATGGATATGACGGGCTGTATTAGGCTTACGTCTGTCCAGTAATTGCGTTGTATCTAATTTGAGAGTCGTATGATGTTTTTCGGCCAAACAACGTCCAAGAGCATATTGGAACATTTGATTGCCTAGCCCATCCATGAGTTTAACAACGATCATTGTTTTAATGTATTCTATTTATCCACGAGCTATAAATCTCTTCAAAAATGACCTGAAGAGATTTTGTTATACCCCATGAAGGATAGTGAGATTTCATTTTACTCAAATCAGAAATATAACACATATGATCACCCTGTCGATTTTGATCCAAATATTCAAAATTCATTTTTCTGTTTGAAATAGATTCAACTAGTTTAATGGCCTCGAGAATGGAAACCGAATTATCTCGGCCTCCTCCCAAGTTATAGACCTCACCGATCTTTGGATTTTGAAGGAATAAATTCATAAATGAAACCACATCAACCGCATGAATATTATCCCTAACTTGCTTTCCTTTATATCCAAATATATTATATTTTTTTTCTTCTAAGTTACATTTTATTAAATAGCTGAGGAATCCGTGCAATTCGACACCGGAATGATTGGGGCCCGTTAAGCACCCTCCTCGCAAACAACAAGTAGGCATTCCAAAATATCGTCCATATTCCTGAACCATAATATCGCCGGCGACTTTTGACGCACCAAAAAGAGAATGCTTAGACTGATCGATACTAAAGGATTCAGGGATCCCCTTCTGGTAGGCAATGTCGGCATATTCGTATCGGGTTTCAAGCTCAACTAATTTGATATTATTCGGAGCATCGCCATATACCTTATTTGTGGACATGTGAATAAATGGTACATCTGGATTAGTTCTACGATTTGCCTCTAACAAATTTAGGGTGCCGAGTGCATTGACATCAAAATCATCAAAAGGTCGACTCGCAGCTAGATCATGACTGGGTTGGGCGGCTGCATGAATAATGGCCTGTGGTGACGTTTCGCAAACAAATTGAATAATCTTTTCTCGGTTGCGAATATCAATTTCATGATGATAGAAATTGGGAAATCTATCTGATAACCGTTTTTGATTCCAACGTGTATCCCCTTGGGGTCCAAAAAAATCAGCGCGCATATCATTGTCAATCCCATAGACATCCCATCCATTTGATGCAAAAAAGCTGACCACTTCGCTGCCAATTAGACCACTTGAACCTGTTACAATAATCTTCTTCATAAATCACACTCCTCTTTTAGATATACTCGATCATGTCTTTTGGAACCAAAAACAACCACAACCATAATGTTGAAGATCCGATTGCTCCTTAGATGCATGATGATAAAACTGTCCTCCCTCAGGCGTGTCCTGAATAAGCGAAAAGTCTTTTAGTTCGAATTCATTAAAGAGGTCGATGATTTGCGTGTACGAATAGACTCTGTGTGCATTAAACTCGATCCGAGGTACACCCGAAACCGGAACGACAACCAGTAAATGCCCCTCATGTGAAAGAACTCGTTTCAGCTCATCTACCGCTTTAATATCCCCTACTGGGTCTAGATAATCCCCATATCTTCCAAGCCCGATATGCTCGATGACATGCATACAAGAAAGGGACGATATACTGTTATCCTTAAAAGATAGGTGCGTTACATCTTCAGCACCACAATGAAGATTATCTAATCTTATTTGTGCGGGTCGGTAATCATAAAACTGAGTAGGAATAAATGCTGAGAGCATGGTCGAAAAATTAAGACTTGATGAAATGTCTACATGAAAGGGTGGATTGATGAGTTCGATTATTCTAGCAGCCCACGCTGGATGATAAATATAGTGGGAATCAAAAGGCGTTGTTGTTGATCGATCCTCCAGTTGGAGATAACGGTCTTGCCAACGGATATTAAATCGCTTGGAATGTGTCTTGTTGGCTGCTTTATATTCCATAAACATTAAGGGAAAACCTAAGCTTTTTATGAAAAGCTTAAGGGCTCTTTTACATAAGGGAATGAAGGGATGTCTATTGGCAAGTTTTAACAACCTAGTGTTTTTCATTATTGCAAATTTCCAGTAACAAAGCAGCCGAAACCTCATCACTCATGTTATTGACAACCCATTGACGTGGATTTGCCTCGGGAAGAAAAGGATATCCATTAACAAATAAACGTTTAAACTCATCGATATTTCTAAAAAACCGTCCCGTATTTGGTGTTAAGTACGGTGAGGACGAGCTGGGGTAAACAAAACGATCTTGATAAGTAAAATACTCGGGATTCCATACAAGGGTTGGTACATCCATAGACCATGCTTCAAGAAGGGATATACCTTGCGATTCTTGGTCTACAAAATGAACCAGATAAGCATAGGTGTTAAGTAGGTCTTTGTACTCATTAATCGTATATTTTCCATAATATAGAATGTCTGCTTCAAGCCCAAGTTGCTTGCAATAGTTAATGCACTGATCAAATAATTGAGTGGGGGGTCTTTTAAAGTAGAACAGGATCTTTTTTTTATTCTTTTCACCAACGGGACGCCAGTATTGTGTGTCGACACCCGATGGCCACGACAAGGTTCGACCTTTGAGAGTTGGACTTATGCGTTCATAAATATCAATAACAAAATTGGACGGCACCAAACAAATATCAACTTCAGGTGATGCAATAATTCCTTTGTATTGATCGGGCATGATAAGCAGACTTGGCCCTGCAATGAGTTTCTTTATTCGCCCCTGTCGTTTTAAGGAAATGGCTTGTTTTAGGGCTGGCACATAACCAAGAACGACAACCGTTTCTGCCATATCGCTAAGGCGTTTTGGATTATAGTTAAAATCCGCACCGATCTTTGTAAGTCCTTCGATTAAACTACGCGTTACAGCAGGATGTCCTCCGTATTTTGGGAACAGATTATTTAATGGTTTCCGGTTGAGCAGTCTCTTCGCTATTCGAAGAAAAGTATACCCAATGCTTCGAAAAGGAGGAACTGTATTTGTTAGGACAGTGAATTTTAGCATTAAATAATTAGCCCGTTCATGATTCAATGTTTTGGCTTTGTTCCCTTAATTTGTTTTAACTTAAAGAGTGTTTGTTGGATAAAACTTGGACAGTACGTATAAAAGAAACGTTTAAACTTAAAATATAGGTTATACCTTTGGACATAAATACATTTTCTGCAAATAAAATCAGAAGAATTGCTATTAAACAATTTCCTCAAGGATTTGAAAGCATCGTTCAAAAAAAGTGATTCATAACTGTCATTTAATAAATTGCCTAAAATGTGATTCATTTCCATATCCATACAACAAAAAGAAACAGTGCCATCGGGTAGAACAAGGTTTCGCTTAATTTCTTGTCCACCAGACGCAGGGCAAGCAATAGGTCCATTGATTAATGAATTTGACTTTGCGTTATCCTGAATTTGCAAACTCCCCCCTCTATCATGAATTTCGTCACCTTGATATTCTTTGAACGAACCATAGCCATATTTATCTAATAAAGGATTAAGAATTTTCGGGATTTTACCATGTGACGATAATCTTAATCCTTTAATATTTGATTGGAATATCTTTTCTAAAACCAATAAATATTTTTCATTAATAGGGATCTTTGAATATGAATTATTGTCAGGTAAGTGGATGACAAAATCATTAAATCCGATGGTTTTAAAGCGATCAATTTCTTCTACACTCAAGCCAACTATAGTAGTAAATACTGCGATCTCATGATGGCTTTGATGAGCATAAAGGATCATATCTGTACAACGTTGATGAAGAAATGGTTCGGACATCCCTGCAAAACGAATTTCAACATTTTCAGGGACTTTATTAATGATTTTCTTAAAGTTATCCAAAGACATTTCGATATCTTTTGTTTTAGAGGTCTTATTATAATTAGAAATAAATAATTTTTGTGGACAGAAGGAACAATCGATAATACAACCAATTTTTGTTGCAAACTCTAAGCTTCTCTTTGATTGATTCATTATTTATTGCTCCTATTTTTTAGAGATTTGATCGAATTGATAATAAATTGATTAAAGTTTTGAAGTCTGATAGCATCGGTAAATATACGAGTGTCAAGTTTCTCGCTGAGTAGATCAACTAAATTTATTGCCCATTCTGGAATAGCCAAATAATTCATTGTTGTTGAAGGTGAAATTGAATGTACTTCAACTTTTCTAATGACCGATCGTCCATGGATAGGTTTATCAATATAAAAGAATGAATAATCGTGTTGATGTAAACTATTGATAACCCTTTGGTTGATACTATTTTTCCCTTTTGTTGTAATAATTCCTGAGACATCTCGACTCGGTAATGATTCGAATAAGATGATCGGAGGATTCTCTGTAATCCACTTTTTGCAACCAAGAAGAACCAGTTCCTCGGCACCTTCAACATCGATCTTTAACAGTGAACGTCCAGTAATATGTTGATCTTCGATAAACTTATCGAGAGAAATTACCTCTACTTTTGTCCCTTTGTTCTTATCCATTATTAATTGATGCCCTGGACCTCCAAGAGAACAAAAGTCAAGATTCATCTCACCTTCAAAATTCGCGATCGCGACATTTACTGGCATTATTCTTGAAGATAGATCATTTATTTCAATATTTTTCTTTAAACAGTTGAAATTATTATTTTCTGGTTCAAAAGCAAACACATTTAAAGGCCCATTCGTTTCATAGGCTACAAGCAATGAATAAATTCCAATATTGGCACCAACATCAAAAAAATTATCAACTGATTCGATCAACTGTGAAATAAGGAAGGTTTCGGATATTTCCTCTTGAAAAACGCCGGTCGCTAAGATTGACCAAAAATCAAATCCACTTGTAAAAAGTTTAAATCCATAAACAGTATCATAAAGAGTATGCATCGGGGGTAAAGAAAAGGCTAAATCGGGATTAAAAAAAATGGGGCTCAATTTATCAATGATTGGAGAATCCAAATTGAGGACTTTATTTATAATTGAAATTAATTTATCAGCTAATATCATCCTTTTCCCCTTGCCAACATATGGCCAGTTCAGTTGTCGTCTTATTTCAGTATACAATTCTTCGAAATGTCGCTTATAGGCTTCTATATATGGATTATTTTTTATTAATTGAATTCCTTCATGGAATAAAGCTAGATTCTTTTCAATGTCATTTAATATGCTTGTGTTTTTGATAAAAAAACTATTTTTAGATCGTTCCAATTATTTCATCTCCTAATCTTTAAAATATTTTTTAACGATGTTCTTAACCTATAATAAATAGGCTCTTTCCATGTACGTGGGTGCCTACCTGTTCTTTTTATGAACTCTTTTTGCAATTCAGGAATACTCCAGATCTGTAGTAATTCAAAGTATTCAATCCCTTTTTGATCAAATAATTGATATATTTCAGATATATATACCAATATTTTATTATTTAATTGAAATAGATCGGGAAGAACAAGGCCTTTAAACCAATTTGGATCTGTCCTTTCACATTGAGGATTTTCATTAAATACACAAGCATATCCTTTATTAATATAATGCAGCCGTTTTGGAGTTTGAATCAATTCAAAACACATGTAGTATATGCTTTTATAAACTGCAAATTCATAATTAACAAAGTGGAAATGGAGCACAGAAGCGTCATTAATATTATCAATAACCTTATCTTTGATGCATATTATATTATTAGAAGGGGTGCGTGATCCATGAATGATTTTATCGTCATAATCCATTTCTTGATCATCGCAAAAGGCAAAATCTTTTAAACCCGCAGTAAAACCAATGGTCTCTTTTCGATACGATTCAGTGCCGTTCCATAAATACAACCAAGGCATCAATAATTTTTGACCAGGGACAAGACAATTAATTATCCCTCTGGCTTTGGGGATAAATGAGCTAGAAAATACCTCATCAGCGTCAAGGCAAATAAAATGAGTCCCCCCCCGTTTGCGTCCAATTTCAAGCAATTGTTTCCTTGAGTCTTCTGCAGTAGCATTAGCCTCCCAATTCTTATTTCTCATAACAATAACATTATTAGCTTTTAAGATTTCGATTGATTTATCTTCACAATCATCATAGACAGCGATTATTTCATCTGCGATCAACTTCATGCTAGAAATATATGTTGGAAGTATCCATTCTTCATTTCTAAATGGCAACAAGGCAATGATCTTCATCGGACAATTTTCCCCCGTAACATGGCAATACCCCTTCTTAGCCTTTTGAATGGTAGATCTAATTTTACAAATGACAGTAAAATACCCGAGATCCCCAATAAGCCCCGAATTCGAATATAACGAAACAGAAATACCCCTTCCTTTTGGGCGATCAACACAAAAGAAAGAAATGACAGTTTACTTTGAGAACGCAGACTTGAATAGCTATCTAATAAATTATTTGTGCTGCTAGTAAAAAACACTTTTGCGTCGTGTTTATTCGAAAGATTGCAATATGTTCGATAGTCCTTATACAACTCAATAATATGGAGCAAGTTTAAAGACTTTCCCCTTGCATCATGTATGCCATGGTCTCGGTAATAAACCAATTTCTCTTTAACGAATCCGATCTGGCCGTTTTTTGCAACCTGACATAGAAAAGGCCTATCCGCAACGACTGAGAATCGGGATAAATTCATATAATCGTTAGCAAGAACCTTCTTGCGATAAATGACTGACCCTAAATTAAAGGAAGATCCTTTTAGGAGGGTCAGAACAAAATCAGAGACATCCGTGTATACATCTAATCTGATCGGCGTTTCCAAAATAATTTCAGGAAGCCGATTGACGTTATTAAAGGTACAAACATCGGAACCGACAAAGGCCATATCTGGATTATTGACCATAATATCCATTTCGGTTTCTACTAATCGAGGATGCATTCGATCATCAGAATGAAAAGCCATAATAAATTCAGTGTCACAATCAAAATGGATGGCTTTTTCGATATTCCTCATTGCCCCAATATTTTCAGAATTTCGAATATACGTTATATCCAGATCGGAAAATGCTCGAAGTGTCGACTGATAATCTTTTTCGCTATGATTATCGATCACCACCACTTTAAACCGTTTGAAAGTTTGCGAACGGATGCTAAACAACAGCTCGCCAAGATAATGGGGGTCTTGGTAGGTTGGGATACAAATCGTTAAGAGGGGTTTATCTTGATGGATCATGAAATAAGTTTCGCTATCCCCTCTCTTAAGGTTACTTTCGGTGTCCATTGTGGGGGGCGAACCCCGCCGCTCCAAGGGACCATCACTTCCCTCGGACGATAAGGCATGGCGCCCCACTCTATATTTAAGGGTAGGCCCGAAACCTCCTCATAAATTTGGGCTAATTCTCTTAACGAGACACGCTCACTGGCCGATAAGGCGTAACAACGTTCGGGCAAGAATGAGATGGGCTTTGTTGCCAGATGGTTGATCATCAACTCAAAGCCATCAACGACATCATCGATATAGATCATATCGATCAGTTGTTCACCGGCTGACATCTGAAGAACCTCGTTATTTTCAGAATATCGTTTCCATAAATTGAGGATCTTAACTCGGGTATCGTTCGGGCCAAAGGTATCATTTATTTTTAATGTTACAAACTTTATGGGCGTTGTTTCTTGATAGAAGATGAGCAGATCCTCAAAAGCCTGTTTCGTCGCTGCGTACAAATTAACGGGAGAATAGTTTGCCTGCTGATAATGTTGAAAAAAGGTTCCAGTATTGATAGACCATTTAACGGTTGTCGATAATTTTGCTGCTTCCAGAAGCCTCGCAGGAAAGACAATATTGGATTCAAGCAATGCAGGAATATCCCCAGTCGAATGATCCTTTAGATAAAGCGATGCCAGATGGATAATCCCTTCGACCTTTTCTGTTTGTAGCAGATCAGCGAGTGAATCAACAGTCCCGTTATCAACAAATACTTTAATATGATGTTCGATCAAAAACGAATCGTCTGTTGAATGGCGTACCAAAGCAATAAGCGAATGGCCACTTGTTAATAGCTTCGCTGAAAGTGCTTTACCAATAAATCCAGTGGCACCGGTTAGCAACACCTTCATAGCCAGTCCTCCCCAACAAATGGCGTTTTAAATTCGTTGAATACAGGCAACAAAAGATCCCTTGCTGATAATATCGGATCTTTGATCGGCCAGTCAAAGCCAAAGCTATCATACCGGATACCCTTATCATGATTCGATGAATGCTCAGATGTGGTCAGATAACTAACGGTGGCCTCTTCGCCCAATGTGCAAAACCCATGAGCAAAACCACTTGGGATATAAATAGATTTATGATTCTCTGCAGACAACTCAAAGGTCTGATACTGATTATAGGTGGGTGAGTTTAGCCTGATATCAAGGACTACATCCAAAATCGTCCCCGTTATCACAGAAACCAATTTTGCATGATCATAGGGTGGGGCCTGAAAGTGCAAGCCTCGAATGACATTTTTTGTAGACTTTGTATAGAAGTATTCTTCAAAGTCATTGTTCAACTGAAGATCGTCAAATACACATTTTTGGAACGTCTTTACAAAACACCCTCGGGGATCATTAAAGACGGTTTGTTCCAAAACCCTTACGCCCAGAAGTTTGGTTATGAGAGGCATAAACGACCTGATTCTATCTTATAAACCGTGTCACACTGACTGATCGTCGTTAAGCGATGCGCAACGATAATTAAGGTAATGCGTTTACTTAATTCAAAAATTTCTTCCATTATACGCTTCTCTGTCTCATGATCTAATGCTGAAGTCGCTTCATCTAACACCAAAATATCGGGGTCGGAATAGAGGGCTCGTGCAATCGCTATGCGTTGTTTCTGGCCTCCACTCAGCATCACGCCCCCTTCACCCACACGAGTGTCGAGTCCCTCTTTCGTTTCCAAGAAGTCAAATATTTTCGCTTTTTCAAGCGCATCAATGATCTTCTCCTCATTGATCGGCCGCCCACAAGCTACATTCTCAGCAACGGACCCATCAATAAGATAAATATTTTGAGGAATATAGCCAATTTTTTGACGCCAAGCATATCGATTATTTTCGGTTAAGGGACCGCCATCGATTAAAACCTCGCCAGAACGAGGACTAAAGATCCCGATCAGAATATCGATGAGTGAACTTTTGCCGGAACCACTTTCACCCACAAAGGCTACTCGCTGTCCTTTTAATATTCTAAGATCAATATTCATGAGAACATCAGGAGCTGTCTTGTTATAAGAAAAACTGACATTATTCAATTCGATCAAACGATTAAAATTAATGGGCTCGTTCCCACTCATTGGCTCACCCTCACAATATAGGTCTTCATATACAGCATTCAAACTTCCCTTAAAGAACACAAGGGTATTCCACGCCGTGGACATTCGATTAAATGAGGGAAGAAGCCTTAAAAAAGCCAAAGCATACATGGAGATAAGGGGGATAACATAGGCTGGATTTCGAAAGGAAACGAGTACAACAAGAACCAATATGAGCAAGGTCACATACCCGAGACTTTCCATGATGGGTTTTTGTCCATTATTGATCAAATTTACAAATAGATTCTGTTTGGCTAATCCATAACTTGCCAATCTAAATTTTTCAGAAAAATAGGACTGAGCCCCAACCAGCTTGACCATCTTGAAATTCCCGAATGTATCATTTAGTACACGATAAAATTCATCCTGAAACACGGAACGTTTATCCCCCGCCTTTCTAAGCAATAGTGTCAGATTCCGAAACACAAGGAAAGCTGTTATCATCAACACTAACGTTAACATGAGTGTTATTCGCCAATTTACAAATAATAAGAGGATATATAAAAAAGTGACGATAAGGATCTCCGATACAAATAAAAGACCCTGATAGACCATCGCTGTCAGATAATTTGCTTCTGTGACAATATTCTTTGTCATTAGACTTGAATTGCGTTTTACATAGTCAATATAGTTCAGGGAAAGATAATTTTGAAAAAGTTTATGGGTAAATATATAGTAACGACCATTTGAAAATTTCCCCAAATAGTAAATATACAAAAGGTTCATCACACATCGAAAGAGATAGAAAAATATTAATGCGCCCCCAAAGATCAGAACAAAGCGAAGCGGAGAGCTTATTCCGGTCAAAGTATACACAAGATGAAAATACTTGTTCGATTCCAAAATATGAAAGTTGCTAGCTACGGTTATGAACGGCATCACAAGGGATATACCGACTGTTTCAATAAGGGATATCGCTACAGAAAAGAGAAACAACAAGAACAAATAGACTCGGTCTTTTTTTGTAAATATCGAATTAAGCTTTAAAAAATAAGCGATCATCTTGATATCATTTTCCTGAGTCTTTTGAATCGAAATTAACCCAACATATCGTTAAAAATTAATTCTCTCTTTTTCTATCACTAGCGGTCTATTTTTGACATAACTAAATGCTGCTCCAACATATTCGCCAATAAATCCTAGCGTGATAAGTTGAATGGAGCCTAAAAAGAACATACCAATGACAATAGGCCCCATGCCTAACTGAAATTGATCCCAATGGACTAGTTTATAGACCACATAGATCATTGAAATAATAAAACTTATTATTGCGATAAAAAAACCGGTGAACATGGCTAGTCTAAGCGGGACTTTTGAATAATTCACAAGCCCTAACATGGCTATATCATACAATGAGTAAAAATTATTCTTTGTTTTACCTTTCGATCGTCGATTTTGAGTGTAGTAAACGGGGTAAGCATCAAACCCAAGTTCTGCGATCAACCCTCTAAGATAAGGATAAGGATCCTTGATATCCCTCAGCACCTGAATAATCGACTTATCGTACAATCCAAAACCCATAAAATTATCGATATGATTGATTTCAGCAATATGCCGAATGATTAAATAGTAGAGTTTACGTATTGAAAACATGACAGCATTTTCTTTGCTTTTATTTTTTATGCCAATCACTATTTTGCTGCCCTTTTCCCATTGAGAGATAAAGTCTTTCATTATTTCGGGAGGATCTTGCAAATCAGCCACCAACAAAATGACAGCTTGACCATTCGCTTGAAGCAACCCATAAAAGGGGGAGCGAATATGGCCATAATTTGCTGAATTAAAGATTATTTTAATATTTTTATCTTTTTTAGAAATATCTCGAAGAATTTGAGGGGTTCCATCTGTAGAAGCATTGTCTATGAAAATATGCTCATATTCGTAGGCAGGTAAACTCTGGAAAACAAGTTTGACCTGATTGATTACATTCAGTATGTTTTGCTCTTCATTATAACAGGGCGTTACAATACTAATGAACTTTTTGGTCTCAATATTTGGGTTCATAACTTGGAATGGATTTTACCATACGGCAAACAGATTAGTCTCTTCATCTCATTAGAATTAGTCTTGAGATCAAAATGAGTGTTTCTCGAGATGTCATCGTAGATCGAATGGGGAATAAGGGATTCTGCGGAAAATAAAACGTTTTCCTCCCCGTTGCAGACAAACCCTCAGACTCAATAATTTTAACTTTCAGCCCGAAGTTTTCTTTAAAACATTCCATCATTTCACGCTTCGATATAATAGCTAAACTGGCTGGCTCTATCGTTGGCCAAGTCTCCTTGCTAGAAAAGAGGTATTTCAAAATAGACCACAAGTCGTCGGGATGAAGGAAATCTCGATAGATTTCTTCGGTTGATGTTTCGAACACCCTCCCCTCATGACAAGCATTGATCATCTGTACCAGCAAGTATTTTGAATTAAGATCAATAAAACGACTAAAATAGTTATAGATCCGAATATCGGATATTAAGAGCTGTGGGTAGGCTCGATGTTTCGCCTCTAAGTAGAGTTTGCTGATCCCGTAATAACTTTCTTTCTCGATGGGGCTGATCGGAATTCGCGAATATTTCGAGAGCGCTTCCTCATCATAGACATCCCCATAAACAGCGCCACTACTGAAGTGAATATAACGTGTGGCCATATGGCCATTTAGCTGATAGGCAAGGACTCGCGTGTCGATCAAATCAGCCTCAAAAATGGCCGAAGGCTGATTAATGAGGACCTCTTGCTTGGTTATGCCAACCGTATTGATGATAACGTCATAATAATTTTTTTCAAAATCCTGAAAATCAAGGTTCTGATAAGGTTGCGGGGAAACGACTTCGTTTTCGATAAAGGTCTGCACATGTTGAGGCCTTCGAGAAAATAAAATCCATTCTTGGTTAGGCTCAATCAACCCTCTAACGATGAGATCTTTTGCGATATGGCCGGTGGCACCGAGGAGAGCGATCTTCATAAAGAGGCGCTTTCTTTATTTATATCTGATAATATCTGTCCAACGATATTCTTTCGAGTCATTCCTTGTTGTTCCCTAATATAGTTCTGAGAACCTACTGATTTAATATATTCATCCTTCAAGGCAAATCGTCGAATAGCAGGATGCGAGGGCAACTCGAGAACGAATTCAGCAATGGCTGAACTTAGTCCACCAATAATGGAGTGTTCTTCGATAATGTATATAGGGATATTCCTTTTGATCAACGTTAAAAGATAACCGGTATCGAGAGGTTTTATTGTATGCATATTGGTCAGGTCCACACTAATATTTGATAAAAGGAGATCTTGCGAAATAAGTTGTGCAAGATCAAGAGTATTGCTGGTTGTGATAATTGAAACATGATGTCCTGACCGAATCTTGCTGGCTTTCCCAAAACTAAAATCCAAAGATTCTCGGGCTATTCGGGGTTCGCCTCGTTTTCCAAGACGAAAATATATCGGGCCCTTATGATCAAGCGATTGAAGGATTCCCTGCTCAACCTCCCAAGGGTCTCCAGGACAGAACACGGTCATATTCGGAAGCGATCTCATGATAGCAATATCTTCGATGGCATGATGTGTGGGGCCAGCTTGACCATAGGTTACTCCAGCCCCGACGCCAACAAGTCGAACATTTGTATTCATGTAGGCAATATCTAAACGAATTTGTTCAAAAGGTCTCATGGTAATAAAAGGAATAATGCTATATATATATATAATTTTTCCTGACAAAGCTAATCCTGAAGCGATGGAAACTGCATTTGCTTCGGCAATACCCACATTAATGAAACGATCTGGATATTTAGTTTGAAAATCATCTAAAACGGAATATCCGAGATCAGGGGTTAAAACGACGACACGACTATCTATTCTCGCAATTTCAATTAATGATTTTACGAAAGAATCTCTCATAACAGTTCTTTCATTGCTTGGTTTAATTCCTCTTCATTCGGTGATCGGTAATGCCAAACGAGATCGTCTTCCATAAAACTGACACCTTTGCCCTTTGTCGTATTCGCGATAATAACTCGTGGTTTTGACCGTGGTTTTTCTAAGGCTTGAGTAATCTCTTGAAAACAGTGGCCATCGATTGTTTCTACATCCCAATTAAACGAAATAAATTTATTTAAAAGGGGTTCAAGGTTTAATATTTCATTGGTTCGTCCACACGCTTGCCATTTATTATAGTCAATGATTACGGTTAAATTATCAAGTCTATGATGCGGAGCAAATAATATGCCTTCCCACACAGACCCTTCATTGAGTTCTCCATCTCCCATCAGGACAACGACTCGATTATCTTGTTTATCCATTTTCGAAGCTAAGGCCATTCCAATGCCAATAGACAAACCATGCCCAAGCGACCCAGCCGAGGCTTCAAGTCCCGGCACCGAAGTAAAGTCGACATGACCAGGAAGTATACCGTTATCGCAATAATATTGCTCTAGATATGATTTAGGAAAAAATCCTGCCAAAGCGAGTGTCGCATACAAGGCTGAACTAGCATGACCTTTGCTGAGAATAAATCGGTCTCGCTTAATCCAAAGGGGATCCGTTGAACGTATTCGAAGATAATGAAAATACAGTACTGTTAAAATATCAACAATCGACAAAGCTGAGGCAACATGAGAAGACTTAGCAAGAGAAGCCATCGTAATGACCCTTGAGCGAATCCATCGTGCATCTTGCGAAAGGTCGTTCACTGACAATCTCTCACCGCTTCAAGAATAACCTTGGATATATATCGAATATGATCTTCCGTTAGCCCGGGATAAACCCCTACCCAAAACGTATCATTCATGATCCGATCGGTATTGATTAAGTCTCCCACTACTCGATATTGTTTATCATCATTTCTGATCGAGTCGAAGCAAGGATGTTTGATAAGGTTACCAGCAAACAACATTCTCGTTTGAATTTTATTTTTCTCTAAAGCCGTCACGATTTTTTGACGAGAGAGCCCCTTCTCGGGGCGAACCGTTATAAGAAAGCCAAACCAGCTGGGCTCACTTTGATTTAACGCTTCTGGAAGAATAAAGTATTCTTGATGGTCGGACAAAAGCGACTTCAGCAAGGCATGATTTTCTTGTCGTCGCTTAATAAACTGAGGAAGCTTCTTAAGCTGTGCACATCCGATTGAGGCCTGCATATCGGTAACCTTTAAATTATATCCAAAATGGGAGTAGACATACTTATGATCATATCCCTCAGGGAGCTGTCCATATTGCCCTGAAAATCGTTTTCTGCATCGATCATCTTGCCCTGAAACACAGGTGCAGTCACGTCCCCAATCCCGCATCGACAAGAGGATCTTATGCAGTTTCGGATTAGAACAAACAACAACGCCCCCCTCCCCCATGGTCATATGATGGGGGGGGTAAAATGAACCTGTCGCTATGTCACCAAAAGTCCCCGTATATTGCCCATTCACCTTAGAGCCAAGGGCATCACAGTTATCTTCAATAAGCCAAAGGTTATGCTGATCACAAAACGCTTTAACGGCAACAACATCGAACGGATTTCCTAAAGTATGCGCGATCATGATGGCTTTTGTTTTTGTCGAAAGAGCTTTCTCTAAAACCGTAACGTCGATATTGTAAGTGGGAATGTCCATATCAACAAAGACGGGCACGGCGCCATATTGAAGAATAGGTGAGATGGTCGTTGGAAAGCCCGCGGCCACGGTGATGACTTCGTCGCCTCGTTGAATGTGACGATTACCCAGAAGAGGTGACGTTAAAGCCATAAAGGCCAATAGATTTGCTGAAGAGCCCGAGTTGACGAGTAATGCGAAGGGAACGCCAAGGAATTTGGCAAAGTCGGTTTCAAATTGATCCGCGAACCGACCGGTGGTAAGCCAAAAATCTAGCGATGAATCGACTAAATTCTGAACCTCTTCTTCATCAAAGAAACGTCCGCCGTAACTGAGATGGTCCATACCGGCGATAGGGGGACTTTTCTTGAGATTCTGTTCATAATATTTTTTTACGAGATCTTTGATCTCATTGCGAAGATCAGTCATGGTTAGCTCCATTCATGTATTGTTCGATTTGATCCATTGTAAAGGATTTCATTATTGAGCGATCTATACTCCAAGCCTTATACCATTCAACCGCCAAGTTGATCGACTCGACTTGTGTAAGGGCGGGGGCCCAATGAAGAAGCTGTCTTGCTTTGTCGCAGTTCAGCGTTAAATACGCTGCTTCATGGGGCTGGTTTGTAGTGGAACTATCCTTCCAATCACCAGAACCCCATGCTTTGATGATGTGCTCAACCAGTTGCGAAACGGTCAGCGTATCCTCAGGATCAGGACCAAAATTCCAAGCACCTGAGGGAATACGTCGATCTAAGTCACTACGTGATATCACAGAAAGATATCCGCTGAGTGGTTCTAACACATGTTGCCATGGTCGTATGGCTTGTGGGCTTCGAACTAAAATGGTTTTTTTATTTACTAAAGAGCGAATACAATCGGGGACGATACGATCCCTACACCAGTCCCCTCCCCCAATAACATTCCCCGCACGAGCTGACAGAATAAGTGTTCCGTTCTGAAAATAAGATCGTTGGTAGGCAGAGGTAAGGATTTCCGAACACGCTTTGCTCGAACTATAAGGGTCATATCCTCCGAGAGGATCCCCTTCGCAGTATCCACCCAATTTTGTTGTATTTTCATAACACTTATCCGTGGTTACATTTAGAAAAACACGAACCGAATCACATTTACGGACAGCCTCTAATACATTCATGGTTCCCATTACATTCGTTTCATAGGTTAGCACGGGATCGGCGTAGGATAATCTCACCAAGGGCTGAGCGGCCATATGAATAACAATGTCGGGTTGAAAAGCGTTTACTGCTGCAAAGATGGCATCCGCATCACGAATATCAGCAAGGATGGACTGTATGTGTTTTCCTAAATCGGTAACGACAAAAACATCATCCGACGTATACGGCGAAAGGGCATAGCCTTTTACCTGCGCGCCTAACTGCAATAACCACCAAGAGAGCCAAGCCCCCTTAAAACCAGTATGTCCGGTGACAAAGACACGCTTTCCCTTGAAATACTCGTTAAACATCTAGTTCCAGGTCTTCCACCTAGCCTTGCCTTGACTCCAAAGCGATTCGAGGTGATTTTTATCTCTCAACGTGTCCATACATTGCCAAAATCCCTCGTGTTGATAGGCCATAACTTTCCCATCCTTTGCTGTCTTTTCAAGCGGTTCACGTTCAAATATTGTGCTATCAGATTCGAGATAATTAAATATTTTAGGCTCACAAATCATAAAACCACCATTAATCCAAGCTCCATCGCCTCTGGGTTTTTCTGAAAAACGCGTGATCATATGATTCTCATCTAGTTCAAGTACGCCGAATCTTCCATCGGGTTGAATCGCTGTCATAGTCACATCAGCATGGGTCTTCTTGTGCAGCAAGATAAGCTTATTAATATCAACATCTGAAACCCCGTCACCATAGGTCAGCATAAAGGGTTCGTTGCCAATGTAGGGTTGAATACGTTTTATGCGGCCCCCTGTCATGGTACTGATCCCTGTATCGACTAGGGTCACTTTCCAAGATTCACTGACGGAGGAATGGATGGTTGTCTTATTGGCTCCAAGATCAAACGTCACATCGCTTTGGTGAAGAAAATAATTTGCAAAATATTCTTTAATGAGATAGCCTTTATACCCTAAGCAGACAATAAATTCGTTAAATCCGAAACCCGAGTAATGTTTCATGATATGCCAAAGGATCGGTTTTCCGCCGATCTCGATCATGGGTTTGGGCTTCTGGTCGGACTCCTCTGAAATACGCGTTCCCATTCCCCCGGCTAAAATGACAACTTTCATCACGACCCCCGATGTATTTTTCGTCATTATAGATGATATTTAAAGATAAAGTCCATTAAGTGATCAATCTTCCTCATACACCCAGAGGCTATAAAATCGAGAATTCGAAAGGAGTTTATAATGACGCATGAATTCGGTCTTAAACGAAGCTGATCCAAAAAAGCCGGGCGTAGCACCCCTTGGAAAAAGCCACACCTTAATAAAGCCACTTTTTATTGCTGCAAGAGTGTTGGCAGGAATTATTGGGGTCTTATAATAAGAAAAAAGAATGCTATTATCAAGCATCCTTGTTCCTGAAATGAGGAGTGGCTGCCCTTTAAAAAGTAAATAATTTTGATAATAGGTTAAATAATCGTTTTGTTTAAAGGATGGAAACGTTGAAGAGTACCCCATCGAGATAGGTGTTGTATCGTGGGTCTTTAATATTTGATCAAGATCTTTAATAATTAAACGATCATTCCGAAGTCTATAATTCCCCACTTTTAGATCACCGATCAAAACGAATAACAATAGTATGGCTAGATAAGGTATCCACCATCGCATCCTTTTATTAACTAAAATATAGGGTTCATTTGAAATAAAATGTCCAGAAAAAACAATAAAACAAATCGGAATAAATGGGACAAGATAATAGGTTAATCTTTGTGATGCATGACAGGCAAAAAAGGCCATCGCCATGATCGAGATTCCAAGTATAAGCATACTGAACCCTTCTTCTCTAACTAATCTTTTTACGTTAAGGATCAGAAAAAGTGGAATCAGAAAAAACAATATGGCTGATACGTTGACGAGAAAAATGGGCATAAGATCGACAGGATGACTTAGGTTACCAGAAAACGCCCCCATCCGCTGAATATACGAATGTAGATCAATGAGTGGAAAAAGAAAGGGAAGATAGGCTGATCCGAGAATAGCTGGCAATACAGGAATAAATGCTTTTAAGCCGGACCTCTTAAGCAAAAAATAATATTGGGGAATAAAATAGATGAACGCATAAGTCTTAAGATTGATCGCCACGCCGGCCAGAATTCCGATGATCAACAAAACAAAGACTCGCCGTTCAGCTCGAAGTATGAGTATGCTGCTCAAAATCACACAAAAAAGAACCATTGTATCCGCTCTGACTCCCCAAAAAAGAAAGCTATATCTTGTGATCAGCGCTACGAAAATCGCCGTCATAAACAAAGATAATCGTCTATTCTTAAAGACAACGAAGGATAAGTGATAAATCAAATAAACATTAACGATCGACAAAATAAATCCGGGCAATTTCGCACTAAAAAAAGAGGGAGTAAATACATACATAAAACATGATTGAATAAGCGACAGCATCGGGCCATATATCATGCTGTACTGTTGGGTCGTCTCTGGTGCCTGAAATAGCGGATGCCCCGTCAACATCATCATTGAATCGATTGTTATAGCCGACTCGATATGATCCATAAACCCAGGCGTAATAAGACAAATTACGCTTAGAATAATAAAGTTAACGATCACCAGAATCGACCCAATGGTTATTGGAAGAGATGAGACCTTTTTTTCATTCAGAATATTCCGAGAACCTACCCTCCCCAAAACAAACAACAAACCACTCAATAACAGAAAGGCGATAGCATAAGTCATTAAAGGCAGATATGCCGTCATGGTAAGAAAAGCCTGTAACGTTCTCATTATGGTTGTTATCCTAGCATCTTCTTCACATCTCCCGCTTTCACTCGACTGTGAACATCATCATTGATAAGGACAACCGGAGCCAAACCACAAGCCCCGATACAACGGGTGCTTTCGAGGGAGTATTTGCCATCTTTAGAGGTTTCGCCCATTTTGATGCCCAGTTGTTTCTCAAATTCGGCCACAACATCCCCTGCCCCTTTGACATAACAAGCCGTTCCGAGGCAAACATTGACGCGTGTCTCGCCTTTGGGCTTCAAATGAAAATAATGATAGAACGTCGCGACACCGTAAATACGTGAGGTAGCAATCTGCATTTTTACCGAAATAAACTCCATCGCCTCGGTTGATAAATACCCAAAGAGTTCTTGGGATTTATGAAGCACGGGCAATAAGTGGCGACGACGATGATTATCCGACGTGACCTGCTCGATGTATGCCGAGAGCTCTTGATAGCGTGGGTCATCGGGTGTGACGCAATTGGTCTTTTGTTCCGCTTTACCGGATCTACAAATGCCCCGAGGTTGTTTTTCTGAATAATGCGTATGGAGCCAATCATGGGCTTTCCAAGACCCATATCGTTCAAGGGCTTGCTCGTATAATTTATTAACATCTTGATTCTCATGAGACCGACGTTTAACACTCAGCTCATCAGCCGTATAAAGCGCTTTCGCTCGTTTTTTAAGGAGTTCCTTATCGAGCGGAATATTCTCAGTTCCGGCATAGGGCTGCCCGCCTCCACCGACACATCCACCTAAACATCCCATGATCTCGATAAAATGATACGGGACACCCAATCGAACACTCTCAAGTAAGTCTTGGGCATGTCCAAGACTGGACGCAACGGCGACACGGATCTTGGTGCCGGCGATATCGACTTCCGCGACCTTGACCGAATCAATGGCTTCACGGACGGGTTTAAACTCGATACCCGGTAATTCGGTGCCCGTTAACAGAAAATGAGCCGTACGAAGCGCAGCTTCCATGACCCCACCTGTTGCCCCGAATATGGTCCCAGCACCTGTGGATTCACCAAGGGGATGATCGAACTCACCATCAGGTAAATGGACAAGATCGATACCCGCAGACTTGATCATCCAGATCAACTCACGCGTTGTAATAGATGCATCGACATAACGATGACCTTCAGGGGTTTCATTGCTATCACGAAGTGATTCGTCTTTTTTTGCAGTGCAACACATCGCGGCAACCGAAAAGATCTTAGCGGGGTCTTTGCCAATTTTTTCCGAGAAATATCGTTTAATGAGACTTCCGGTCATGGACATGGGCGACATACACGTCGAGAGATTCGGCAATAGTTCGGGATAGAATTGTTCCGAAAATTTTACCCATGCCGCTGAACATGAGGTGATCATGGGAAGATTAACATTTTCTTTGATGCGATGAGCCAACTCGGAGGCTTCTTCTAGTATCGTTAAGTCCGCTCCGAACTGGGTATCAAAAACATAATCAAACCCAAGTCGACGAAGCGCTGTAACGATCTTACGTTCTAAATTTAACCCGACAGGTAAACCGAATCCTTCGCCAATCGCTGCACGAACAGATGGAGCAAATTGGACAACGGTTGTCATTTCAGGATCTGCGAGGGCCTTCCACACAGAGTTTGTATAATCTTTTTCGAGAAAGGCAGCCGTTGGACAAACATTGATACATTGGCCACAGGACGAACAAACCGATTCGCCAAAAGGCTTTTCAAACGCAGGCACAACGGCCGATTGAAACCCACGATGGGCGATGTCGATACAGCTGATCCCTTGGATCTCATTGCAAACTCGAACACAGCGACCACATAGAATACATTTCTCAGGGTCACGAACTACAGATTTAGACGAATCGTCCTTTTTATAGTGTTTTTTCTCACCCTTAAAGAGCTTGTCACGAACCCCCGTCGCATAAGCGAGTCGCTGTAGCTCACAATTATGATCTCGTTCACAGGTATGACATTCATCGGGATGATTATCGAGGATCAGTTCAACGATATCACGACGTGCTTGATGGATTTGAGGTGAGTGAGTGGTCACTTCCATGCCTTCCGTGACCGGTTGAGAGCAAGAAGCAACATAGTCATTACGACCTTTCACTTCGACGATACACACGCGGCAAGCCCCTTCGATGGATAGATAGGGGTGATAACACAGTGATGGAACCTTGACCCCAATTTGCTTAGCGGCTTCAAGGATCGTCGTTCCTTTTTTGACTTCGATATCGATATTATCAATTTTACACTTAATGGTTTCACTCATGGTTTACTCCCTAATGATGGCTTCGAACTTGCACGTACTAAAACAGACGCCGCAATGAATACAGTCGGCTTGATTGATCGAATGCGAATACTTTTTTTCGCCCGATATGCACTTGACAGGGCAATTCTTTTTGCAAAGACCACAACCAATGCACTTGTCTTCCAAAATGGTATAGGTTAAGAGGCTTTTACATGTTTTGGTCGGACATTTTTTATCAAAAATATGCGCCTCATACTCATGCCTAAAGTGTTTAATCGTACTTAGCACGGGATTGGGTGAGGCCTTCCCGAGTCCACAAAGAGAGGACTTTTGAATCATGGTCCCTAGTCGCAAAAGCTTATCAATGTCGTCAGGTTGCCCCGCCCCTTCGGTAATTCGAATGAGTATCTCAAGCATACGCTTGGTTCCTTCACGACAAGGGGTGCATTTTCCGCAGGACTCGTTTTGGGTAAAATCAAGAAAGAACTTCGCGATATCCACCATACAGGTCGTTTCATCCATGACGATCATCCCGCCCGACCCCATGATCGATCCGGCAGCCATCAAGGAATTATAGTCGATCGGTGTATCCAAATATTGTGAAGGCAAACATCCACCCGATGGCCCCCCTGTTTGAACGGCCTTAAAGGCCTTATCGTCGCGGATACCTCCGCCAATGTCAAAAATGATCTCACGTAAGGTTGTTCCCATCTGTACTTCTACAAGTCCCGTATTGCGAACAGCCCCAGCGAGCGCAAAGACTTTTGTTCCTTTGCTTTTTTCCGTACCCATCGAGGCGAAGTGTTCCGCCCCGTCCAAAATAATAACAGGAATGTTTGCCCATGTTTCGACATTGTTAATGACCGTCGGCTTATCAAATAAACCTTTTTCGGTCGGGAAAGGGGGCCGAGGTTTGGGCATTCCTCGCTTGCCCTCAATCGAGGCAATAAGGGCCGTTTCCTCGCCACAAACAAAAGCGCCTGCTCCCAAACGAAGATCAATATCAAATGAAAATTCCGACCCCAGAATATTGTTTCCGAGCAGATTGCGCTCTCGGGCCTGAGCGATGGCGATTTGGAGCCGTTTAATGGCTAAAGGATATTCAGCTCGAATATAAACAATACCTTTTGAGGCACCGACTGCATAACCACCGATGATCATGCCCTCGATAACGGTATTTGGATCCCCTTCAATAGCTGAGCGATCCATAAACGCACCTGGATCGCCTTCATCCGCATTACAGATCATATACTTAACATCTCCCACTGCATCATGACCACTTTGCCACTTTACACCTGTAGGAAATCCCCCGCCCCCTCGGCCTCGAAGACCCGAGCGTTTGATTTCATCAATGACTTGCTGGGGAGAGAATACCGTTAAGACTTTGGCGAGGGCTTCATATCCTCGATAAGCCAGATAATCATCGATCGACTCGGGATCGATAACGCCGCAGTTGCGGAGGGTGATCCGATATTGTTTGCCAAAAAAATCCACATCCCCAAATTGAGGGAAAAACGAATTAGCGATCTGATCGCGATGAAATAAAAGTCGTGTGACCCATCGTCGGTTTTTGATATGTTCTGATAAGATCTCCGCAATATCATCCTTCTGAACTCTCGCGTAGGTAATATTATCAGGATGAATGACCAACAAGGGGCCTTCTTCACAGTAACCCAGACAAGCTGATTTGGTCACCTTGACTTGATCCTCTAGGCCTTGTCGCTGGATCTCTTTTAGAATAATATCGATCAACTCGTTATTGAGATGAACACACTTAGAACCTGCACAAACGGATATGGCGTATTTATAGTCTTTTTTCATAATGCCCACTCCGTAATAACGTGATGATTGATGACATGTTCCTCGACAACTTTTCGGATCTTTTCGGGCGTCATTTCAAAATATTTGGTGGGAATACGATTATCCATCATGACCTGGACGATCGGTTCCTTGTCACAACGACCCGAACAACCCGTCCTACCAATATATAGTTCGTCAAGCTTTTGTTCTTCTTTAATCTTGACCAACTCATTGTATACATGAACGGCACCTGCCGCATTCTCGCACGTTGCGTTGCCCACAAAGATACGAACAGGAAAGCGCAACTTGCTTTCCGTGGCTTTATTCTTCGCCTCTGATTGCATATGGATCAATCGGTCTAACGGTGAACTCATGACTGCCTCCTTAAGTATTCCATCTCATAAACCAAATTCACATTACTGACCTTAACCGGATCGGGCACATTCAGCAGTGCCGGTGTTAAGTTCAAGAGTCTGTTGATGCCTAGGCGAACCAATTGATCCGCCACATTTTTAGCCGCTGACTCGGGCACGGCGAGAATGGCAAATTTGACCTCATGTCCACATAAAAAGGACTCAAGCGCGTCCATGCCATAAACTGTCACTTCAGAGTTTTCGATAATAGTGGGATGCAGATCAAAAGCAGCAATGATCTTGAACCCATTAGCCTCGAATCCACGATATTTAATGAGGGCTGCTCCAAACGACCCCACCCCCACTAAAATAACCTCGTCATTTTGATCGCGATGCATCATGTGTTGGAGAGACACTAACAACGACTTGACTGAATATCCCACGCTTTGTTTTCCGCTTGCTCCAGGAATAGGCATCAGGTCTTTACGAAGTTGTGACGCCCCTACTTTGCAGATAGCCGACAAATTGTGCGACGAGATAACAGACACACCTTGCCTGTCGAGCCGAGACAGCATGTTAATATACGTTAAATATCGAAAAGCAAGCTGTTTAGATTCGACTACCACGACCACATTGTGACAAACGTAACAATGTTCGTCAAGGCATTATGTGATTGGCAATTTTTTGAGTGACGCTCTCACCGCCGCCTCTGGATACTCAAAGTCCTCCAATTTGCCTTGATGATATTGATCATAAGAAGACAAATCAAAATTACCGTGTCCTGAGAGACAAAACAAAATCGTTTTTTCTTTTCCTTCTTCTTTGGCTTGCATCGCTTCCTCAATAGCACCCTTGATCGCATGGGCTGACTCAGGGGCCGGTAAAATGCCTTCAGTGTTTGCGAACAAAACCGCCGCATCAAAAACAGGATTTTGCTTATAAGCTACGGCACTCATGACCCCTTCATGCACAAGTGACGAGATGATGGGCGACATCCCATGATAGCGTAACCCTCCTGCATGGATTCCGGGGGGGACAAAGTCATGTCCTAAAGTGTACATTTTAACAACCGGTGCCATTTTAGCCGTATCACCATAGTCATAATCATAGACGCCTTTGGTAATGGTTGGACACGCCGCGGGTTCAACACCCACGAGACGGATATTTTTGCCGCTGAGTTTATCGGACACAAACGGCAAAGCGATGCCCCCAAAGTTTGAGCCACCGCCGACACAGCCCAACACAACATCGGGATAGTCGCCAACTTTTTCGAGCTGCTTCTTGGCCTCTAAACCAATGATCGTCTGATGAAGCAAAACATGATTAAGAACCGAACCCAAGGCATAATGAACCTCTGGGTTAAGAAGAGCTTCTTCGACGGCCTCACTAATAGCCATCCCTAAAGAGCCCGTGCTATTCGGGTCATCGGCCAATATCTTTCGCCCTGATTCGGTACGAGTGCTGGGACTAGGGAAAACATGGGCTCCATAGGTTTCCATGAGTAAACGTCGATAGGGTTTTTGTTCATAACTGACCTTGACCATATAGACGTTCAGATCGATCCCATAAAGACTACAGGCATAAGACATCGCACTGCCCCACTGCCCCGCACCGGTTTCGGTCGCGATACGCTTGATGCCTTCCTTCATATTGTAATAAGCTTGAGGAATGGCCGTATTGGTTTTATGTGAGCCAGACGGACTCACGCCTTCATATTTGTAATAGATCTTAGCGGGGGTACCTAATGCTTTTTCGAGACGATGGGCGCGATAAAGCGGACTCGGGCGAAATAACGCATAGACATCAAGCACTTCGTCGGGGATGCTAATCCAAGGCTTGTTAGTCATTTCTTGTTCAAGTAACGCCATCGGGAAAAGTGCCGCCATTTCTTCTGGTTTCATGGGTTGCAATGTTGCTGGGTGCAACGGAGGCGCGAGTGGGATCTTCATGTCCGCTTGAACGTTGTACCACTCTCGAGGCATCTCGGATTCATTAAGGAGTATCTTTGTCTGTTTCATGTCTATTCCTCTCTTTCGTAAAGGGGTCAACCGCCGCCTACAAATCGAATAATCTCAATGTGATCCCCATCCTCAACGGGGATATCAGCCCACTGTTCTTTATTGAGAATAACCCCATTCTTTTCAACAACAATGGCCGCCGCTCCGATATGATGGATCTTTATCAATGAATCAATGTTGCGCACGTCACCTTGATCGATCGATCTTCCATTTAAAACAATCATTTATTTATAACAACTATTTCTTAACAAATTTTAGGTCGTCGATATAGACAGTGCCGGATTCTTTCTCGC
The DNA here is from genome assembly GCA_903910705.1 of uncultured Candidatus Marinamargulisbacteria bacterium. Classification (GTDB taxonomy): domain Bacteria; phylum Margulisbacteria; class Riflemargulisbacteria; order GWF2-35-9; family GWF2-35-9; genus CAIWAN01. The sequence continues at coordinate 17,510 of CAIWAN010000004.1, read as the reverse complement.
CGACAGAGAAACTTAGTCCCTCTACGTGGGTCAACGTAAGCCCATCGGTGGGTGCATTCTCTGGCTGCCAATCTTTACGACGAGTTAAGTCTTTTAGAGGAACGACGATGACTTGCCACTCGGTAGAACTTACAGAAATAATTTTATTAAATCGCTCGCCCCCATTGTCAGTCAGCTCGATACTAATATTATGGGGCTTCCCATCGCCTTTGATCTGAAACGACAACGCATTTTTGGCTGACCAAGCTGGCTTGTCAGCAAACTCTCGACCAATACCTGCCCAATCTAAATTTGAAAAATCAAGTTTCAGTGAAGCCAAACCTTCTACAAATACAGATTTATCAGCACTGACTGACACCTTCGATTTGGCACCCATAAACGGTTTCCATGCGGACACATCATCAAAACTATCGTTGAATTTTGGGGCTTGCGAGCATCCCAGAATTACAAAAACGAACATCATATTAACAGCTAAAATCGATTTATTCTTCACGGTTATCCCTCCACGAATGTTTTGTGCCCCTATTGTAGCGTCCCCGTTAGCTTATAGCAACTCGATCCCAACACTATAACGAGAACCAATAGGCGTATCGGTATAGCTGAGTTGGATCGCAAATCCATCGAAACATTGAGTCGCCCCAAATGACAAATTAGCCCCATCGCACCCCACCAACAACTCAAAACCTGACGTTACAGACCATGCCAACCCATTATGTAATATTACCTGATTCAGACCATCCGACAAAAACAAATCTGCAGTAGAATACAAAATAAGCTGGTCGCCTATTGAAAGTCGAACCCCCGACCCAGCAACCATTTGCCCTTCACCTAGATAACGAAATATTATATTTGCACGGACTTTATCTGAATAATAATGACTAAGCCCAAATAAAAAGTTCACACCAACTTGATGATCGGTCGTATAGTCATCTAACATCCACTGTAAACTCATGCCAAAAGACGTTCGTGGCCCAAGAAATCGAGATATTCCCATGACAAGCATCATATCTGATGCAGTCATATTTTGAGGGAAAGCGTTACTAGCATTTCTTACCTCTATACCCGATATCTGGTGAGAAACGAGTCCAATAGAAAAAAGAGCATTTCGATAAGCAATGGGAAGCCGATAATAAGCAAAGAATTGTTGTTGATCGTAGCCAAGATTGGTCATCCCCACCAACAATGTCTTATCTGTATCAAAAACAAGTAAGGCAGGGTTATAGTAAATACTCTCAGGGCCTTCGGCACTTATCATTCCTGTTTCACCAAGAGCTTGAATGCGAGGGGCTATACCTGCATGCAGATAGTCATATTTCAAGTCTACTCGAGCCCCCGCTGCAAAAACGCAAGAAATGAATAATAAAACAATGATAATATGTCTCATTTAACGAGTACCTTATGGCTCTTGCGCGAGACATGCCCGAGTGAATCTCGAACATCTAAGATCGCAATATAGACACCTGTTGGAACATAATTTCCGGACTCATCTCGTAATGTCCAAGAAATATTATCATCACCCAATGACACGATCCATGAAGACGGAATAAAGACGAATGTTTTAATCAGCTTTCCCGATAAAGAGAATATTTTTATTGAGCAGGATTCAGGAACCGTTGTTGTTTCGATGTGAAATGATGTAGCACCTTGAGTGAGTTCAACAGGGTTTTTATAATTAAAAAATTTTACAATCTGAGACATACCCGAATTTGTTGTTGACACTTGTGTCATGCTAAAAAGCGATCGATAAGCATCCACGATCCCACTTCCCAAAGAACCGTTTGGTAATACGGAATTGAAGCTGTCGATATTATGAGCGCCTCCGAATAAAAGCGTTTTGACTTCTGAAACGGAGAGGTTTGGGGAAATAGATAAAATCAAACTTGCAACACCTGCGATCATAGGAGAAGCCATACTCGTTCCTGAAAGGAAGACATAAGAATGCCCTAATGTCGTTGAATATATATTAGTGCCAACAGCTGAGATGTCGCAAAACAGATTGGAATAGTTAGAGGAATCACTCTTTTTCTTGTTATAGTTAAGATTCGCGACGCCAATGACTTTATTTAAACCACTGTCATTGCAAGCTGGAGACGATTTCAAAATAGAGACATCCGTTCCGAGCCCTGTCGTATATCTATTTTCACCATTGGGCCCATAGTTACCCATAGCTGCCACAACAACAACATTATGGTCATAGGCATAATCTATGGCAATATCATATCCAGAGGTGTAAGTGCCCCCAAGACTAAGATTAATGATGGCTGCTCCCGCATCGACCGCATCAATAATTGCTAATGAAGCAGAAACAGAATTCCCTCCCCCTAAACTGTCCAATACTTTTTCTGCAAGGATCTGACAGTTCCAATTCACACCGGAAACCCCAATACTATTATTTCCGATAGCGGCCACAATACCCGCAACATGTGTGCCATGCCCATTATCATCAAGTGGATCCTCGTCATTATTCACATAGTCATGCCCTTTAATCACCTTTCCCATAAGATCAGGGTGGGTATAATCAACCCCCGTATCAATAACAGCAACGATGATCGAGGCTGATCCCGTTGAAATATCCCACGCATTTTCGAAGAACATGGCTGTGTCATTGGTGCGTTGGTTCGACATATAATACTCATCATTAGGCACTGTATCTAAGGCCCTCATGACAACATTGGGGAAGGCATATTCAACGTCGGGTTGACTCCTAATCCAATTCAAAGCTTCGTCAATATTTGTGCTCGGATCAAACTCAATTCGCTGAAGCCCCTCAAAGGGATGCCTTCTCGTACGACTTCCTTGGATTGTTAATAAAGATTGTTTCTGTTCAATAATTGAGGACTCACGGTGAATAATAAACGGAGTGTTCGGATGGCGATTATTCATGGATGAAATAGAGCCCCTTGAAGAGGCGATGACTACTGACGGTGTATCTTTGTACTTAACAATAACCTGCCCTGGCACATATTCGGCCAATGACAAGGTTAGGCCTATTCCGACCAAAATCAATACTCTAAGCATCCAATGGGTTATCCTGTTCTAATTCACGGATTTTATCTCGAAGAATTGCCGCCTTTTCGTACTCCATCTCTTTTGCGGCGACGCGCATTTCTTTGCGAAGCACATCAATCGTCGCGATGAGATCTTTAGGAGCCATCTCGGTTTTATTTACTTTTTTAAGCCATTCTAAATCACGTAGCATTTTTTTAGTCATTCGTTCCTGCTGTTCTTTTTTCTGGCCACGGATATTATCCTTTATTTTGGATAGAATGGTTTGTGGCGTAATGCCATGAGCCAGATTATGAGCCTCTTGGACCGCCCGTCGTCGCTGGGTTTCGGCGATGGCTCGTTCCATCGAATTCGTGATCCGATCGGCATAAAGAATAACTGTTCCATTCATATTCCGCGCAGCGCGTCCCATGGTTTGGATCAAGCTTCGCTCATCTCGGAGGAACCCTTCTTTATCCGCGTCAAGGATACCAATAAGGCTAACCTCGGGCAGATCAAGCCCCTCCCTCAACAAATTAATTCCTACTAATACATCAAAAGCGCCGGTTCGAAGGTCGTGAAGGATTTCAAATCGATCAAGTGCAGCCACATCGGAGTGCAGGTAGCGTGTTCTTATGCCTTTATTCATGAGGTATTGCGTCAATTCTTCGGCCATTTTCTTCGTGATGGTCACGACGAGTGTTCGCTCTTGTTGGTCAACCCGTTTTCGGATCTCTAGCATCAAGTTCTCGAGCTGTCCTTCGGATTTTCGAACCTCGACTCGGGGATCAAGGAGTCCTGTAGGTCGAATGATCTGCTCCACGATCTTTGATGAGTGTTCTCGCTCATAAGGGCCAGGCGTAGCCGAGACGAAAATAGCCTGTTTCATTTTGGCCTCAAATTCAGAAAAGTGAAGCGGGCGATTATCGAGAGCACTGGGCAGTCGAAACCCATGTTCGACCAAAACGCTCTTTCGAGAAAAGTCGCCGGCGAACATTCCTCTTACTTGAGGCAGCGTCTGATGAGATTCGTCTACAATGACCAACATATCGTCAGGAAAATAATCCATTAACGTATAAGGGGGTTCCCCAGGTTTTCGGTCCGTTAAATGACGAGAGTAATTCTCGATCCCAGAGCAGTAGCCGACCTCTTGCATCATTTCGAGATCATAATTCGTGCGTTGTTCGAGTCGTTGATACTCAAGCAATTTATTCTCAGCCTTAAACATAGCGAGTTGGTCTTTCAACTCAGCACGGATCGTCTTGATCACGGTTTTCATATCATCATTCGCCACCACATAATGGCTGGCCGGATAGATCATAAACCGCTCAAAACGACTAATTATTGTCCGATTAAGCGGGTCAAGATACGCGATACTTTCGATCTCGTCGCCCCAAAACTCGATGCGCAAAATGTTCTCATCATAAGCCAGAAAGATCTCAATGACTTCGCCGTGAACACGAAACTTACCCCGTGTTACATTGACGTCATTTCGTTCATAGCGATTACTGACTAGCTTATCAATCACCCTTTCTCGATTGACCGTCGACCCCACCTCAAGCATAAAACTTCCTTCAGCATAAGCCTCAGGGGACCCCAACCCATAAATACACGACACGGAGGCCACAATAATGACATCGCGCCTGTTGAGAAGGGAATAGGTTGCTTTGTGGCGCAACCGATCGATCTCGTCATTAATGGAGGAGTCTTTTTCGATATAGGTATCCGTTGTCGGCAAATAACTCTCAGGCTGATAGTAATCATAGAAACTAATAAAATACTCGACCGCATGATTGGGGAAGTACTCTTTATATTCACTGGCTAGTTGAGCGGCCAAGGTTTTATTGTGCGCCATAATGAGGGTGGGGCGATTCAATTGAGCAATAATATTGGCCAAGGTATACGTCTTGCCACTACCGGTAACCCCATACAAGGTTTGAAAGCGATTACCTGCCAATGCCCCAGTCACTAATTCTGAGATGGCGTGGGGTTGATCCCCCGCAGGCTGATAGGGCGCTTCTAAAACAAAGTTTGACATAATGATTTGACGCTCTCCTGCAAGTCATTGAGCGTTCCGTTATTCTTGATAATCATGTCGGCCTGTTGTCGATACCAAAGCAGGGATCGTTGAGCCCGAAGACGACGAAGGATATCTTTCTTCCTAAAACGAGACGAGATGCGTTGCAAGGTGTTTTCTAAGTTTGAATCGACCAAAATGACCACATCGCTGAGCGAGATAAGCTTCAACTCTTTCAACAAAGCCGCATGGATAACCGTATTTGGAGTAATTTTATCTTTTATCTTTTGGAGCAGACACGGATGAACGATCTGATTGAGTTCTTTGACTCGATGAGGAAAAACCATCAACCCCAACTTTTTTCGATTCACAACACCCCCCTCCACACTACCGGCAAAGGTCTCCTCAAGACGCTTCACAATTATTGGCTCCTGCAAGCATTCGTGACCCAAAACATCCGCATCGAGAACCTGATAATCCCTCGGCAATTCAAGCCATTTAATAACCGAATCTTTTCCCGCCCCCGCACGACCCGTAATGGTAATGATCATTGACCTCTCCCGCGGGTTAAAACCCGTTAATATAATGGATCAGTTGATGGATGATGGTAAAGCTGTGTTTATTGTGTTTTTGGCAGGAGTAAACCGATAAGGTTGAATTATTATAGTAACGTTCTCGGATGTAGACGAGTTCACTGAAACCATTTTCAAGAGCGATCGCATTAGTCGAGGCAAGTTGCTCAGGGGAAAGCTGAATTTTGAGCTGCAAAAACAAACGACCATTCAACATAAAATAGGAATGGAAATGACGATAAAATCGAGAAACAATATCAAGCGCTTCATGAGCATTGGTTGCTAGCTGATAAAAACAAAGATCACTATTGCTGATATATCCGTCTCCTTGAAGGTTCTTTTTGATCCATTCGTCGAATTCTTTCCAAAACGTTCCATCGGGTTTATCCAGTAGAATAAAGGGGCGAACATTGTATTTACCCGTTTGGATCGACGCTAACCCTTGAAAGATCTCATCCATGGTTCCGAACCCACCTGGCATCACCACAATGGCCTGCGACTCTCGGTAAAAAGTGAGTTTTCGAGAGTAGAAATGCTTAAAGATCGTCATGTTTTGAGGATGGTCTTCAAAGACTTTACTAAAACTTTCAAAAGGTAGATGAAGGGCAAGTCCGAAGCTATTCTCTGGCCCAGCTCCCGCATTGCCTGCTTCCATAATTCCAGGTCCCGCCCCCGTGATGATTTTATAACCAAAGTTGGCAGCGAGTTGTGCAAATTGATACGTTAGACGATACAGTTCATTGTCTTTCTCGGTGCGAGCCGAACCAAAAATAGTGATCTTAGGGGTATATTTATGTCCCTTAAACATTGCAAGGGCTTCTCGGATTTCATTGAGCCCCTCAGTGAGAGGCAATATCTCTTCAGGTTCAGGGTCTTCCCAGTTAAATAAAACGGTCGACAGCATAAAGTCACGAATCAATTGATCTTTGTAGGCATCCCCTGTTGCATATTTACTGAGCAACTCATCGATGTCTGATTTAAGTCGGTCTTGATTAGGCAGCATCGATCGTGCTCCGAAGGTTCTTGACGGTCAGATGACCTTCGTAGATGGCTTTGCCCACAATAATCCCGTGTAAATCGTTGATCGTACAAAGGGTTTTAATGTCAGCAAGGGAACTTACTCCACCCGAAGCAATGACACTAACACCCTTGGAGGAAACGAGGCCTTTGAGCAAATCGACATTGGGCCCCTTCAGCATACCATCTTTAGCGATATCGGTCACAATGATCTCTTGTAGCCCCTTGGGCAAATAGTCCTCAATAACATGATCGATCGTCACGCCCGAATCCTCAACCCACCCCTTAATCGCAATATTTCGATCAAGCACATCAAGACCGAGAATGATATGGTTCGGAAATAGACCTAATAATTGTGCGGTTAATTCCCTGTCTGTGATAGACATAGTCCCCAGAATAATTCTCCGAATACCAGCATCTATAAGCGTCTTTACGGATTCGAGTGAGCGAATCCCCCCGCCTGTTTCGACTGGGATCGACAGTTGTTTTTGAATCCGACCAATAAGGCCTGCATGAACAGGTACCCCCAACTTGGCACCCTCCAGATCGACAATATGAATAATATCCGCGCCTTCATCTTGCATCATCAACGCCGTTTCAAGCGGGTCGTTTGTATACGTTGTCATCTGGGCGTAATCCCCTTTAACCAGACGGACGCATTGCCCTGAAAAAAGATCGATGGCGGGAATCAATAAAGGCTTACTCATGAAGGATCTCCAAACATTTTGATAAAAAAGCCAAACCCACATCACCACTTTTCTCAGGATGAAATTGGGTGGCGATCATATTGGGCCGACGTATCGCCGACGTGTAGGATAAAGTGTAATCTGTTGTCGTCATCATAACAGACGGATGGGTTGGTTTAACATAATATGAGTGAACGAAGTAAAAATATTGCTGATTAAATTCTTTGAAATCAGGATCAAGGGTTTCGATGGTATTCCATCCAATTTGAGGGATTGGCAGCTTTGTATCAATAAATTTATTTACCGTACCGTCAATGATCGACAGACCTTTAACACCAGGCGACTCTTCGCTTGCGTTAAACAACATTTGAAGTCCTAAACAGATCCCAATAAATGGAATGCCATCCGCAATTTTATTTTTCAATTGATGATCCAACCTCGATGACGCTAAGCTATCCATGGCATGACCAAATGACCCGACACCGGGCAAAACGATCGTATCATCAAGGGTGGCAGACGAAATATCTTTGGTGATGGTTGTTGTATACCCTAAATGACGACAAGCACGATCAACACTTCGAATATTGCCTGCATCGTAATCGACGATGAAGATCATTGAGAAAGTCCCACGGCCAAAGCACCTAAGAGCCCCGCATCTGTTCCCGTTGTCGCGGGTTCGATGGGAGTCTTGATCGAGCGAAGCATGCTAACATGGGCATACGCCGTGGCACGGATCTCGTCAAAAAGCAGATCACCGATTTTGCTCACTCCCCCCCCGATAACAATAGCCTCGGGGTCAAGCACGGTCATAAGGTTGGCACAGGCTATGCCAATATAATAGGCATTTTCTTTGATGATATCGATCGCAAATTCGTCGCCCGCCTGAGCAGCCTCTGACAAAATGATCGAGGTGATCTTGCCACTATTTCGCTCAGAAAGCTCAAGAACCTTTCGACCATAATTATCGCGCAATACAGAGGCGTCTTTTAGTTTTTTTGTGGCTCTTTTGGCCATACTCACCCCAGAGGCGTAAGCCTCAAGGCATCCTTTTCGGCCACAACCACATTCTATTTCATTATCAGAGGGAAGATTAAGGGTCATATGTCCCACTTCACCCGCCACACCATGAACGCCGGGCCAGAGTTTACGATTAATAATAACCCCCCCACCAACACCGGTGCTAACCGTTATAAAAACCATATTATTAAACGTTCTCCCTGCACCATAGTACAGCTCACCCATCGCCGCACAGTGGGCATCATTTTCGAGATAAATCGGTATCGGCCCCACTTTTTTTGATAATTTGTCTCGTAGTAGATAGTCTTTCCAATTGCTAATGTTAGGCGCATTCCGAACGATCCCCTGTTTGGCATCGATTTGCCCAGGGATTCCAAGTGCAATAGCCTTCACATCATTGACAGAAACGCCAGCATCTTGCCTTAAGGCTGTAACACATTGGGCGATTTGTTCGGCAACGAAATCTCCCCCCTTTTTAGCATCGGTGGGGATCATGTTCTGTTTGATGATTTTACCAGTAGAATCGGCTATCGCCGCTGCGATCTTGGTTCCACCAATATCAATACCAATGGCGTAAGGTCCTTTAGGCACAAAAGGCCTCCTCTACCCATTCACAAATGGTATGAATGATCGTGATATGACCTTCTTGAACCCGAGGAGTATTGTTCATCGCAACATTGATGGAGATATCGGAGAGGTCTTTGATCTTACCCCCATCTTTTCCAGTCAAACCAATCGTTGTACAGCCCAACGATTGCCCCCGTTCTAACGCAAGAATAACATTCTGACTATGACCACTGGTAGAGATCCCGACCAGAACATCACCCTTCGAAGCCAGGGCTTCAACCTGACGACTAAACACCTTGTCGTATCCGTAGTCATTACCGATCGCGGTGATCGCAGAGGTATCTGTCGTCAGCGCAATGGCAGGAAGTCCGCGACGTTCACGCTTATAACGCCCCGTAAGCTCTGCGGCAAAATGCTGAGCATCGGCAGCGCTTCCCCCATTTCCAAATATTAATATTTTGTGACCCTGTTTTATGGCCTCGACGATAGCGACAGCCGCTTGGTTCACCATCGGCTCTAGGGTTAATAAACCCTTAACCATATCGTGATGTTCGTTAAGGATATCGACCCAACGCATCATTACCCCTTGATAGTAGCAACTTCGATGTCGAAGACGAGGGTCTTTCCGGCCATCACATGATTAAGGTCTAATGTAACATCGCTTTCTTCAACTGAAACGACGGTTGCCATTTGGCCCATGCCTTCAGGGCTGCGCAGCATAAATTGCATCCCCAATTCAATCTCTGCATTTTCTGGAAATTGATCTTTGGCCATCAAAATCACTAGATCTTTGTCGTATTCGCCATAAGCATCGATCGGATCAATCGTAACCGTCGTTTTTTCGCCCACTTTGAGTCCTAAAACCGCCGAATCAAACCCAGCGATCACTTGGCCTTGTCCGACTTTGAACGATAAGGGTGATTCAGGTGTAGACTGGTCAAAGATCTCGCCATCAGGGTAACGCCCCGTATAAAATACATCAACTTCCGTGCCCTGATCGATAATGTCCATTAGTGATGCCCTCCTATACCACACGATTCTTCTTTGGGTTTATATCCGGGGAGTCCTGTACCTGTCGATTTAACTAAGTAGTCATTGATCGCGGACTGAATCGCCTCTTCAGCGAGCACCGAACAATGCATTTTAATTTTGGGTAAACCATCAAGTGCCTCGGCTACCGCATGATTCGTGATTTTAAGGGCTTCCTCAATCGATTTGCCCTTGATCATCTCCGTTGCCATTGAACTCGTTGCGATCGCCGCGCCACAACCAAATGTTTTAAATTTGACATCCGTAATAATATCATTCTCAACGACGAGATACATTTTCATAATATCCCCACAGGTGGGATTCCCCACTTGGCCAACTCCACTTGGATTCTCGATCGATCCTACATTTCGAGGATGAGAAAAATGATCCATAACTTTTTCACTATAAGCTTCAACCATGACAAGGCTCCTTTTTAACTATTCTCTGGCCAAAGCGGCGACATACTGCGTAATTGTCTCACAATTCCTGGTAAAACGGCGATAACTTTTTTAACATCATCCTCGGAATTGACCTTTCCAAAACTAAAACGAAGTGACCCGTGAGCGAACTCATGCGGGATGCCCATCGCGAGCAATACATGGCTTGGATCAAGTGACCCCGAGGTACAGGCCGACCCTGACGACGCATAAATTTTATTCATATTTAAGTAGAGCAACATGCCCTCCCCTTCAACATATTTCATGATGACATTAAGCGTATTGGGTAGACGCGGTGCGCCTTCTCCATTAATGATGATCTCAGGGATATCCCGCTTTATCGCCGATTCAAGTTGATCGCGAAGCGTTTGTTCTCTTTGGGATTCAGCAGCCATCGATCTGTTAGCCAGTGACAACGCCTTGACCATCCCGATGATAGCCGCGGTATTTTCTGTCCCTGCACGAAGATCAAACTCTTGTGAGCCGCCATGAACTTGAGGCTGAAGACGAACTCCCTTTCGAACATAGAGACACCCAATCCCTTTAGGTCCATAGAACTTATGGGCGGAAAGCGTTAATAGATCGATATTCCAAGTATCGACCTCGATGGGAATTTTTCCCCCGATCTGTACAGCGTCGGTATGAAAAACGATGCCTTTTGCCTTGGTGATCTTGCCGATCTCTGCAAGAGGCTGAATGACGCCCGTTTCATTATTGGCCGACATAATACTGACTAAAAGCGTGTCAGGACGGATAGCCGCCTCGAAAGCGGTCATGTCGAGTACCCCTTGAGTTGTAACCGGTACATAGGTGATCTCAAACCCTTGTTTTTCAAGAAATTCACACGTATGACCAACGGCATGATGTTCGATCGTTGAGGTGATGATATGCTTGCCTTTTTTTTGATTAGCGAAGGTATACCCCTTAATTGCAAGATTGTCGGATTCACTCCCACCCCCTGTAAAAATGATCTTCCCCTTAACAGCGCCAAGCAAATTCAGCATCTCTGCTCGAGCGTTATCGAGATCCGTTCGAACCTCCTGACTAATATCATAGATACTCGACGGGTTAGCGAACTTTTCGAACCAATAAGGGGACATCGCCTCAACAACATGTGGATCGACATACGTCGTCGCATTGTGATCTAAATACGTGAACTCATTATTCCGTGCCATTGTATACTCCTTTACTTCTATCACCTTAGTATGGCAAAGGAAAAGATGAAGTCAAGAAAGAATTATGGCCCAACGAAAAATACGAAAAGTCTATTTCTTCTTTTCTTTCTTTTCGGCGCGTTTTTCCTTTAAGGTTTTTGTAGCGACCTTTTTATTGTTTTTATTGCCTTGTTGCTCTTTGTTTGCCATTGCTAAACCCTCCCCATATTAAATTTTCAAACGCGTGCGAATAATTCTTGTGAAGAGAGTCGATACTTTGTGCGAGGGGTCTCGCTACCAGCCCGATATCCCAAAGCAAGAATAACCGAAGGTTTGTGATAGCTTGGTAAGTCCAATGCTCGAGCCACTTTTCGAGGTGAAAAGGCCTCAATCGGACAGGAATCCATCTCAAGCTCTGCAGCCGCCACCAAGGCGACCCCAAGAGAAATATAAACCTGACGAGCTAGCCATTGATTTTTGAAAACAAAGAGCGTTTTCAGGAAAATAAAGAGCGGCATGATCCTTTTCATCTTTTTTATGAATTTTTCGGGAACATGATTGTCTGTCATGTTTTGGATATATTTTTCAATATGCGCCTTTAAGCGGGTATCGACAGAAAACACTAATAATATAGGGGCGCTCACCACATTGTCTTGATTCATTGCGGCTTTGATCAACGCCTTATTATTAGCAGGTTCAGTGACAACCGTTACATGAAAGGATTGAAGTCCGAACGAGGTCGGAGCGAGACGAATGGCTTCAAGGATAATATCAAGCAATCCTGGCAATACCTTTTTGGCTGCATCGAACTTTTTCGTCGCGTATCGCCAATTTAAGGCATCAATGATGTTTTTATCGTCGTTGCACATAACTCTATATATTATATCCCCGACTCAACCCTTGCAAGGGTGAGCACGTAGTAAAGCAGGGAGATAAAATGACACAACGACCCGCCGAGAACAAAGACATGCCACAACGCATGAAAGTTAAACAGTCGATGAAAATTTGGCTTCTTAAGGACATAAATTACGCCACCTAAGGTATAAACAACCCCACCGGCGATCAACCAATTGAGTCCCGCTTGAGGGAGATTAGCCAATAACGCTGGGAGGTGAAAGACGACCATCCAACCCATTAGAAGATATCCGGTTGTCGTCAACCACCGAGGAAGGTTGATATAGATCGACTGAAATACAATGCCGGTTATCGCCAGTATCCAAATTACAGAAAATAGGAGCCAGCCACTCATTCCACCAATAACGATCAAGGAAAAGGGGGTGTAAGTTCCCGCGATCAATATATAAATCGCTAAATGGTCAAGCTTGCGAAAGACTTGCCCCTTGCCACTCGCTTTCTCGGGAAGCCAATGATACAGCGTACTAAACAAATAAAGTAGAAATAGGGATACGCCATAGATCGCGAACGAAACAACCGCCAGTGGCGAACCCCAACTCAGTACGATCAATACAATGGCAGCCGGAATCGCAAGGCTTGCGCCAATTAAATGCAACAGTCCATTAAGCGGTTCTTTTAATTTTCCCACGCCCCCTATTGTAACAAAAATAATGATATGATTATACCCATGGCACTCAAGGCAACAGTATACAAAGCGACCCTCAATATCGCTAATCTCGATACTCATTATTACGAAGAACACTCACTTACCCTTGCCAAGCATCCCTCTGAGACCGATGAACGATTGATGGTTCGACTCCTCGCCTTTGCGATGTTTGCTAATGAGGCCCTCACCTTTGGCAAAGACATAAGCGAAGATGACGAGCCGGCGCTTTGGAGAAAAGACCTGACAGGCGCTGTCGACCTTTGGATAGAAATAGGCCAACCCGACGAACGCATCATTCGCAAAGCCTGTGGGCGCTCAAAAGATGTGGTCCTAATTCTTTATGGTCCGCATACCGAGCTGTGGTGGAAGAAAAATCAGAGAGACTTCCTGAATCGGCCTAACTTAACCATCATCTCACTCCCCTACGAATCAACACAGGCACTTGCTGAGTTGGCAAAGCGTTCCATGAGCCTGACATGTAATATTGAGGATGGCACAATGATGTTGATGAGCGACACCTTGTCGGTTAACATAACTCCAACGTATTTACTTAAAAGGAGAGGCTTATGAATTTCAACATTATACGACTTTGTCTGGTGGTAGTCATATTAACAAATAACCTGTTTGCCAAAGATATCTTTATCGCCGCACCGTATTATGGGAATATCTGTAACATTTACACAAAAGGAAGCCTTTCCCTTCAGGACACTCAAATGATGAATGGGGTATATCTCCAATATATAAACCCTGAAAATGGACAAATCAATCTTTTCCTCTATCAAGCACCGAATGTTAATTATGCTAAAGTAAATGGCCTTCATGGGAACGCAGACTGGTATTTTGGAGACGGGGATAAATGGGTTGTCGGACTCGGATATGACAATATAATAATTGACATGGATGCAGGCAGCCATATCATGGGGCCAGGCTCTACGTTTAAACTTTACAATGACGTTAAGGAAGTTTATGTGCGATTCGGGAAATATATTTCTACTGGCGAATGGGTTGCGGGGCTTTCAACGCGTTTTCTTCCTTACATCGGTTATGGAACAGAATCCATTGGTGGTAGTGCGACCATCTCGCCTGGACCAGGCCTCATTCGAATAAATTCAGGAGAAAACTACCCTTTGGCCGGTATAAATTATCGCTTCAACTATCATCATTTTATCGATGTAGATGCCAAGTATATGGCGATGTTCCAAAGCACGAAAACCCTAAACGCCTTCACCTTTCAAGCGAATCTATATTTTACTCATAATCTAGGTCTGACCTATCAATATAAATATATGGAGCAAAAAAGCGGCAAAGATATATATAGTATCGCGGGTATCGCGTTTGTATTATAAGAAACTACTGAATTCGACCAATTTTGGCAGGAAATGATAAAGCGGCTTTTTCTCAATCGGATCAATGTTTTCAATAACAGTTTGTCCGTAAGCAGGGGTCAGTTCATCCCCTCTTGCCCAACGTAGAGATGAGGTTGCTCATGGAGGCGTCTAAAAACACCCGCGTAGAGTGGATTTTTTCTATCTGCTGCAATACGTTCAGCCAATTTTTTTGCTTCGAGTAAAATCCGTTCATCTTTGAGAAGGTTTGCAACAGCCATGGTCGGGATGCCGCTTTGTTTAGAACCAAAGTAATCCCCTGGCCCCCGCAGCTCAAGATCAACCTCGGCCAACTTAAACCCATCCGTTGTCTCGACCATTGCACCCAGTCGTCGCATACTATTGTCTGTCCTCGTCGTGCTGATCAGCACACAGGTCGAGACCTTATCACGACGACCAATACGCCCCCGTAGTTGATGCAATTGGGATAGACCAAAGCGCTCGGCATGCTCGATGATCATCATCGTCGCATCCGGCACATCGACCCCAACCTCGATGACGGTCGTAGCGACTAGAATATCGAGGTTTCTGGCCCGAAATTCAGCCATGACAGCATCCTTCTCACGCTGTTTCATCTTGCCATGAAGCAACCCAACCCTAACGTCGGGGAACATTAACGCGATTTGCTGACTGCCTTCTGTTGCCGCTCGAAGGTCGATCTTTTCGGATTCCTCGACCAAGGGGAACACCCAATAGATTTGATTTCCCTTGGCAACTTCGTCCCGAACAGCTTTCATCCAAAAGGCATCCAGTTTTTTGATCCAGACTGTTTTAATGGGGATTCGCCCAGGGGGAAGCTCGTCGAGGATCGACTTATCCAAGTCCCCATATAGTGTCAAGGTTAACGAGCGAGGAATAGGTGTCGCCGTTAAGACAAGAAGATCCACGACTTCCCCGCTTTTCTTCGTCAAGGCACGACGCTGCAACACGCCGAAGCGATGTTGTTCGTCGATAATAACAAGACCTAGATGGTCATAACCCACTTTTTCTTGGATCAGCGCATGGGTTCCTACCACCAGATCCGCATGGCCACTACTGACCAGTTGCTGTTTTCGAGCTTTGGTTCCTGCTTTCAGACTCCCGACCAGTAGTTCGACTTGGATACCCAGTGGCATTAAATAGTGCAACATCTTTTGATAATGTTGGGTGGCCAAAATTTCGGTAGGAGCCATGATCGCGGCTTGATAATTATTCTCAAGGGCCATTAAGATCGCTGCCATCGCGATCTCGGTTTTACCCGCACCTACATCCCCTTGCACTAATCGATTCATAGGGCGTTCACATTTCATATCCTCAAGCACCTCGGCTATGACCCGAGACTGAGCCCCTGTCAATTTATAGGGAAGCGAATCGAAATATTTCGCCGACAAGGTGTTTTTAAATGTAAAGGCGATCCCTTTATCCTCGCTCCGATTCCGTTCTCGGGTAATGGCTAGAACAAGTTGAAGGTAGAAAAAGTCCTCCATAACAAGGCGTCGCTTGGCTTGGCGATAGGTATTCTCGTCAGCGGGATAATGGAAATACCAAATCGCTTTTGCTAGGGGAAGCAAGGTATAGGCTTCGAGGATCGTGGGTGGGAATGGCTCCTGCAATAGCTTGAGTTCTTGCCGCAAACAAAGATCGACAATATGTCGGAGCTGTTTTTGATAGACCCCATTGGTTAAGGGATAGATTGGGATAATACGCCCCGTGTTGTCTTTTTCAAGCCACTCATGTTGCGAGACTTTGATAATCTTGGTTCCCGAAACAGGGTCACGCTCGATCTTTCCACTCACAAATAAACGGGTTCCCACCTTAAAGAGCTTCATCAAGTAAGCCTGATTAAACCAAAGCGCCATGATCTTATTGTGACCGTCATCAAGCAGCACCTTGGTTAGATGATATTTTCCACGGGTGGATTCGCGTATCTGGACGATTTTGCCCACGGTAAACTGATCTTTGCCGATCTCAAGCTTTGCAATGGGAGGGATCTTTCGGCGATCCTCCCAACCGGTAGGGAAAAAAGCCAACACATCTTTGGTATCAACGAGACCTAGTTTTTGAAGCTTTTTAGCGAGAGCGGCGCCCACGCCTTTAATATACTGGATCTCCACTATGAGGGAGTGGGCTCCGAAAGGCCAAGGGCATCGTTAAGGATTTTACTCAGTTCCTCTGCCAAAACCTTGGGGACTTTAATCGTAAAAAACGTCTCGGCTTCGGATGCCATCTCTTTATTTAGCCAATCGGTATGTTTAAATGCATATTTAAAAGCAGAACGCGTGACCTTGCGGCTCACTTCATCGGTCTGACGCCGAAGGGTTTGTTGCATGTCTTTTAAAAGTTCTTCATCGTTAGCCAACACGGAATTATCTTTAGCTTCAACCTCTGTTAATTCATGCGCATCATCAGCTTGCTTGTCCTCGATCAGATCGTTGGCGACCGATTGAGAGGCCGCAGCGACCTCAGCTAAGCCACCTGGAGGCGGTTGTCCTACACTGACAGGAGAGGCAAGCGGATTGGCGGGATTGGTCATCATATTTTGGATAAGGGGCATACCTTGCATGCCTTGTGGAGGGATCGCAGAGGGTGGTAATGGCGCAGTGGGCGGTGTGGCTTCAGCAACCTGAGGCGCAGGCGGCAGTGACACATTTGATAAGGGTGACGGTTGCGAAGCGATGCCTGAAATATCCATACTGACTATCTTACACAAGCAACGCCAAGATTGCCAAGAAAAATGAAACAAAAGTTAGGGCTGGTTAGCATGATCCTCCCATCGAATCCCTTCTTTCAAGGCAAAAATTACCCGTAAGCTTGCTCCCGCCAACAATCGAATATCGTCAAAGGGAATATCCTTGTATTCGGGATAAACCGCCGTTAGCATATTTATAATCCGTTTTTCATGGTTTTCTTGAGACATTTCGGGTCCCCAATCCTTAACTCCCAAGTCATGATCACCATATTCTAAGGTTATGCAACTTCTTTTCTGTAAAATTAGAATCCATAGTGTTCATGCTGCCTGAAAGAACCTCCTTCCTGACGACCAGTCCTCGTCGATTTCAACGAGTATAGCCGTAACGAGCCTGAGGCAAGAGGCCTCATTTGGG
>CAIWAN010000003.1 GCA_903910705.1 uncultured Candidatus Marinamargulisbacteria bacterium | reverse complement strand
TTCGACAAGCGACCCCGCGTCGATCGGCGGGGATTACCCTGCCGTGCGCCGCATTAAGTGTTCAAGGGCGTGCTGCCCCACTTCGGCAAGCTCAGTGAGCGGGGCAGGACGCCAACTGCTAGCGAACAGACCGGAACCCGATAATGATAGAACAACTCGACGGAGCGTCATACGCAAACAAGGCGAAGACGCCCACATTCGTCCCGCTGCCCCAAAGGCCACCACGAAGCAACGCAGCGGGGAGGTTGTTCGTCCATCCCGCATTACCATATGCCGAACCATTAACGTTCCACGTATAGTCGTCCCCATAACTCGCTCCC
This sequence comes from uncultured Candidatus Marinamargulisbacteria bacterium, assembly GCA_903910705.1. Taxonomy (GTDB): domain Bacteria; phylum Margulisbacteria; class Riflemargulisbacteria; order GWF2-35-9; family GWF2-35-9; genus CAIWAN01. The sequence continues at coordinate 34,257 of CAIWAN010000003.1, read as the reverse complement.
CACGCAGCAGCTGATTCCCCTTGCGTAAAGGTGGTGGTCTTTATACCGGACTGCCACCATGTCCCCACCCATTCCCAGATATTACCCACCATCCCGACAACACCATAGCGTGACAGATCCGTATCTGTAACACTCGACCAACTATCTCCGTTGGCTACGCCGTTACCGGCACTCCGCGCCGTACCCATGGCAGCAGACTGCCATTCTTCATTGGCGGGCAGTCGTTTTCCGGCGTTGTTGGCCGCTATTTGGGCAATAAACCATGTCATCCCCGTACTACATTGCGCCTTTTGCGAGAACGCCATCCAATACGGCGACGTCGTTTGTCCGCTACCTTGCATGTCCGCCCCATCGTCCTTGAGCGTACTGCCCGAATAACTACTGCCCACATCCAGAATACGATTGGCGTATTTATCCACCCATACCGATCCTATTTTGATCTGGATGTCGTCTTGATTACAGCGATAAGCCATCATATCAGGATTATATTTGTTGTTGATATGTGTACCCGAAGGGAGGCTCGAAAGATTGCCGTTAAAGTAGCCCATCGTGCTTCCGTTCACCGTCCATGTGTTCGGGTTGCCCGGATCGGTTAGTCCTCGCGGGGCCGTCGCCCCGTTTTGTTTATGGTACTTCCACACTTGGGCTGTGGCATCCCAGCCAACCCACAACGCCCCATAGATCAAATACGGCGAACCCGCATCAAAGTCCGGCCAGTTGGCTGTCGGAATAGGAAGAAAATTAGCCGCACTCGCAAGGCCATTGACCACCACTGCCGAGGCACTCACCGTGCCGGCGACTTCAAGCTTCGTCGTGGGAGCGGTTGTCCCGATCCCCACATTGCCTGAAATGGTTATTGCCATGATGGTGTTCCCTGTGGCAACCGATATCGCGCCTATCAGCCCTTGGGCATTCAACGAGATGGCGATGTTGCTCGTCAAAGCTAAGTTGGCGGTGGCAATAGGCAAATTTGTCAGGCCAGAGCCATTACCCACAAAACGATTAGCTGTAATGGTGCCCGAAAATAATCCATTTCCTGAAACAGACAGTGCCTCGGTTGGGGATACGGTACAGATACCGACATTCCCATTCTGTGAAATGGTTATACCTTGAACTTCTATTCGCGAGTAGATATGAACACTTGCATCACTCGCTTTTCGAATGATCGGAAAAGCCACTACTGACAACAAAATGAAGACAAGGAATATCAGCCGAATGAATGGGTTTCGCATTGCTCTAAATTATATCAGATTAGACTAAAAGGGGGCTATGGATTCGAGGAAAATTGGAAAGAACATTTATCTGAGGACGCCTTGGATCAAGTCCAAAGCGTCCTCAAAAAACCTAATTAACTAGTTGCCTCCAGTAACAAGCCAGTTCGTTCCATTACTAACAATGACTACAAATTCATCCAAAGTTGTCAAAACATAAGTTAAAGCACCTTCGATGGTCTCCGCGCCATTGGGATCAATCGTTACATCCCCTGCCGCAGAACTATCGGTCTTCTTGATAGTATACTGGCGACCCGTCACTGCCGCAGCAGCTGGGAGGATAACTGTTCCCGTTGTGCTAAGAAAAACACTGTCAGAACTTGAAAGTGTTGCGCCTGCACCATTACCAACTGCTGTAGCGATCGCACCATTGACCTGAAGAGGACTATTCGCTGCAAAGACGCCACCTACTGCAAGTTTTGAACTTATTGTTCCATTCGTTCCTGCAAGAATACTTGCGCTAACCGTTCCATTCGTAGTTAAGGAACCGACCACCGCTTGATTCGCAATAGATAAACTATTCGCCGAGATCGTTCCATTCGTTGTCAACGATCCCACCGTTGCTTGTCCGACCACACTCAATACACCAGATAGACTTGCATCCGTTGCATTCACGGTCGTAAACGTGGCTATTCCGCTTACCGCTAACTTGTTTGTCGAGATCGTTCCATTCGTTGTCAACGATCCTACCGTTGCTTGTCCGACCACACTCAATACACCAGATAGACTTCCATCTGTTGCATTCACGGTCGCTAACGTGGTTATTCCGCTTACCGCTAACTTGTTTGCCGAGATCGTTCCATTCGTTGTCAACGATCCTACGATGGCTTGCCCGTTAACCGTTAAGTCACCAGAAAACCTAGCCGCTGTTCCATTTAAGGTAGCCAGAGTTGTTATGCCTTGAACAACGAGTGTATTGGATACCGTCACCGCAGAAGGGAGAAAGTTCCCAACAAAAAAATTCGCAGTGATCGTACCAGAAAATACAGCTCCACCCGCTACATTGAGTCGCTCAGTAGTGTTGGTTGTCCCAACCCCCAAGTTACCATTTTGCGAGATCGTTAATCCTTCTGTCACGGTTCTCGAATAAATATGAATCGCGGCATTACCGTCTTTCTTTGTAATAGCCATTGCCTGACTCGCAAAAATTAAGACCAACACCCCCACTATTATTTTCAATCTCATTTTTTTCTCCTTTTCATTTTTCTTTTTTCACACGTCTCAGAACCTTTTACATGAGTCATGAGGCTCTCGCATCATATGATGGATGCCCCCGACCCAAAATGGGAGCGCCACGTGATGGATGCCCCCTCGATTTCTTCTTCCCTATATTTAGCATCTCATCACCTCCCATGGCTAGTTATTTCCAGAAATTAACCAGTTCGACCCATCACTGGTTAGAATGACAAATTCATCCTTCGTCGTTAGACGATAGGAAGAAAAACCTTCAATCAATTCACCCGTCGCGCCAAGAATAACGACATCATGAGCCGATGCATCCACTCTCTTGATCAGATATTCACGGCCAGAAACGGTATTTGGGTTAGGTAAATAAATTGTTACATCACTTGCCGATGCATCAACTAAAGGAAAGGTATCATTTTGTGCAAGATAGGCAGTTGAAGCGATGGGCGACAGATTACGACGAACCCCACTGGATTCTAGGGCATAATTCGCCGTAATCGCGTAATTGGCGGTGGAGGCATAACTAGCAGTCCCAACTACAACTCCAATAAATTGATCAGCCACTACGGACCCGTTAATGGTGAGATTACTTGAAAAGTTTCGTGTCACAATATCAGCACTATTAAGACCGGATATGCCACTCATTCCGGTTAACAGTGAACCATCCCCAATAAACGTGGTCGCTCTCACAATGCCGTTTACACTGACGTTCCCAAAATAGTTATCGGTTACAACAACCCCACTCAGTCGACTTATAGCCAGAGTCCCTGAATTGATATTGGAGGCATCCTGATAAAAGCCGCTGACTTGACCAGCAAAAAGAGCTGAGTCCGCTGAAAATAATGAATAATTTGAGGTTAACGCGACATCGGAGGTAAGGGAGAAACTCGATAGACTTGAATAATTACTCGAGATCGAAATAGCCGCAGTACTTGATTGAAGCGAATAATTGCTTGTAATCGAAATATCCGCCGTACTTGAATGAAGCGCCAAGTCGGATTGGATCGCTCGCGCGTGATAAGAAAGCAGCTCTCGATCGGGAAAAACATCCCCATCGACTTCAACACCCAGATAATAATCACCCGCAGACGAAAATATCGTTTGATCGAGGGTGGGCTGCCCTGGGGAACCCAGTCGTACCGTGTAAAGTCCATCATTAACTGAAACCGAGAGATAGTTCGAATCCCAAATCGATGCCCCTCCCGTAGGTTGCTGATAGATCTGGAATCTCATTTGATACACATTGGAGATAGGTTGCCCTAAAGGGTTGCGAAGGTAGCCAGTCTCTATAAGGGTTTGCGAAAACGCCACCCCCAAGACCAACACTATAAGTAGTGTCTTTAGTATTTTTTTCATTCCCCGAAACTCACTCATGATTATACCTAGTTCCCTAGTATTTGGAAGGTTTTTAGCTATTTTTGGGGTCGTTTATTTTAATGTACCCGCTCAAATAAAAAGCGAAACAAAATCAGGCTACAGGCCTTTAATAGCGTGGATTGCAAGATTTTAACGAATAACACCGATGGAGTATTTCTTCTGCATGGTAACACCGTTCGTATCGGTTGCTTTCATGAAGAGAATATAGGCCCCCTTAGAGACTTTATCTCCGAGTTGATTAGTACCATCCCAAACAAGAGTATTGAACATTTTCTGACCTCCCGTCGCACCTAATGGGAAGTGCCACTTTTTGATCAAATAGCCGAACATATCATAAAGAACGATATCCACATCACTGTCTGATCCTAGCGTATAATAAATGGTTGTGCTTTGTTTTCGTGCATCAAAAGGATTCGGCGAATTATATAGAGCGGCAATGAGCAGTCCACCTAAACGGAGATCGAGATCCCTCGCATCGCTCAATTCAGACCAGAGCCCCGCCCTATTCTGCAAACGGCTTGCATAATAATATTGGAATTCATTTTCTTCTTCGATATTAACCGAGGTAACATTTTCTGAAGATACGTTTCCAGACACATAAACCGTCCATTCCGTTTCGACGCCTTTTTTTCGAAAAATCTCATAACACTTTAATCCAGACTCAGGGTCAAGCCACTGACGGGTATCAATATTTAGCTTTGCACCCGTCATATTAGAAGAAATAGCCGTCATGGTTTGGATCTTTAGCTTATTAGGCACCATTGGTGGCGTGATATCTACCCTGAAAATATTTGAACTCGTCCAATCCCCGACTATAGGATTAAGGATTTGAGCAGCTAAACGATAGTCATGGGCATGAATGAGACTAAAGGGGCTAATAACATTTTGAGACAACACATAAACGATACCCGAAGTGGGTAATGATTCAAACGGCAGCAACATGGGCGAGAAAAGGTTCATTGATGTGACATCAAACAATTGATAGCGGAACTGTGTCGGAATCGGGCCTATGGTTTCAACACTAAAGTTAACCGTGATGCTCGATGTTACCGAGGTGAAATCGTCAACCTGCAGAAGAGAAACAAGGTCAACCACCTTAATAACACCCCCGTCAAGTGTGCCAGGAATATGGATATAGTTACCCACACTCCCCACTTGATGGCATAAGATAGCATTAAGTTTCACATCGAAGGTTGCCCCCACAGGAGCCGTTGATTTGACGTCGAGCCTTAATTCAAAGCGTTCATTGAGCGACGTCACCATCATCATCGATGAAATGGGCATAAAGAACGTTTCATTTAGCGATACGATAGACGAACTAACAATCACCTCGTTCGTACTCGGATCGACCAGATAAATGGCGTCGAACAAACTTGCACTTTCTTGCGAATCGATATTTATTGAAACACCGTCAAGCAAATACTCGTAATCAGGGGCCATTAGATCAAAAACGAGGGCAGGATAATTTATTTTCCCAGGGCGGACCTGAGCCATAATATCGTCGGTAATCAAGGTTTGTTCGATTGCATCCCCTCCTCCGACCCTAAGCAGAAAATTGATTGTTGAAAGGCCAATATTCCACCCCATATCAGCAATACTAAGATTCATCTCGTGCGATCGCATCCCCTCTAAAATTGGCGTATATTCGACCAGAAGATGACGATTATCATACACAGAATTGAGTTGTAGTATCCCGTCGATACGAACGATCCAGCTGCTTAGCTCTTCACTGACCTCAAGATCGATCAGGGTCGATGCACCTAACGTGATCGTGAAAGGGTTCTGACTAAAGGTCACAACATAGGGCAACCCACCATACAGTGAAGACACCATGAATTGACTAAAAAACGATTGGTAGGTTCTTGTTGGATGGAGATTATTGCTGGGAATGTTAACCCTAAACAGCATTTCTTGGTCATCCAACATGGAGAAACGATTAAAAGACGCGGTGATATTTTGACTCAGGTATGAGGGGGTCTTTATCGTATCGAGTTTAAAGCGAGGACTTTCAATAGCCCAAGATGATGAAGCTATGACGAAAATGAAAATACTCAGCCATAGCCAACGAATCACAAATGGTCTCCCTCAAGTGTATAATCTAGAACTTAGAATACCATTATTCATCAAAAATTCCATGAAGTTTGAAATTCTTAAGTTGTTTTTTTTAATAGTTGAGAAAGATCGCCCAATTGTTTTAGTACCTCTACATGATTAGGTTCAAAGAATAAAATGGTTCTCAGACATTTTGCAGCTGCTTCGACATGATCAGCCAATCGTTCTTTTTGGGCAAGTTCCAAATTATATTGAACAAGATCAACGCCTTTATAGGTTGAAACATGACCCGTTGTTTTTTCTAATAGCTGTTTATAACTAAATACTTGAAGTGAATTGTTCTTTCGAGATAAATACTCCGCGATATCGACTGCCATATCAAAATCACCCTTTATAAAACGATGCATTGATTCATAAAGCAATCGTTGTCCATTGCTATCTTTGATCGAGCGATTGCTTAATATCTCGAGAATAAGACCGATCTGCTGATCGATGGTTTTCATCTTTTGATTTTGAGGATCTTGATCTAAACTGGCTTGAATATATCGTTTGGCCAGCGAGAAATCGTTTCGTTGTATCGCTTCGAATGCTTTTTGTGTCCATTTTTCCGCATTTTGATCATTATTCTTAATCGCAATATTTTCTAGACTTAAACCCATTGAGAAAAGATGCTCTTGGCTAAGCGGACGGATGAGGAAAGCATAGTCAAAGAATATGGGGGTTGTCTGAACGCCCAGCCCTAAACTCATCTCATTGCTATTGATCCCCGCCCTTATTTTGAGGTCAAAATTATCTTTTATGCTAATGGCTGCATATTCAGCCCCAACAAAGAACGACGTATTCTTTCGAAGAATCCGTGCCACGTCAAAACTAAATAGCAATTGATCCATTTTGTAACTGGTTCCAAGATCAAAATCAAGTTCATAATTATCATCCGTCTGTTCGCCCAATTTTATTGCGACAATATTTCGGATCGTCCCACCACATTGAAAATCACCAAAATCCGCATACGTGCCGGCATCCATGGCAATCACACTATCTTGACTGTTATAAACTCGACGGCTGCCATATTTTCCAGAGAGTCCGACATTAATGGATGGGCTCATCTTATGACCAAAGCTGATCATCAATGCATTCTTTTGTGTTGTGAAATACCCTTCAGGTGTTGAGGTCGCATCATTAATGATCCCGTGAAGCTCCATTTGATCGACATTAAACCCGATATAGGTACACGCAATAACATCAGATTCATTTAGAGGAATAGATAAGGCCGCTTGATTATATTTGGTCATGCCCAGTAACGTGGTTGTCATGCCACTTAAACTAATATCGCGAACACGAGGCAACAGGGCAGGATTCCAATACCCTGCATTGGCATCCATAGCGATCGTACGACCGACACTCCCCATCCCAAGATATCGAGCCCCTACGCCATAGTCTAAATAATCGGCGGTATAACCTCCAATAATTTCCGCTGAACTAAGTAGTCCGATGATAATGGAAATAAATACAATAAACCCTAAACGAATGAGCCCCACCTCTTTCGTTTAGGAGTATTCCCAATTTACAAATTGATAAACATTTAGTTTTTTATGGGTATAAAAAGATAGAACTTACAGTCCCAACAACCCAATATTATCTTGAATAATCTGAGCGGATTTTTGGAGCTGAGCTAGATCTGACGGTTCTAATTGAAGTTCGATGATCCTCTCCACGCCCTTTGCACCCAAAACAACAGGAACCCCAACATAGGCATCATTGATCCCATACTGAGATGTTAGATAAGCTGCACAGGGCAAAAGACGCTTCTGATCCAATAAGACCGCTTTAACCATTTGGACGGCCGCCGCAGAGGGGGCATAGTAAGCCGAGCCTGTTTTTAACAGATTAACGATCTCCCCCCCACCCTTTCGGGTGCGTTCAACAATCTGTTGTATGACCTCTTCACTCAGTAATTGACGCACAGGAATACCTGACACGGTGGTACAATCCACCAAAGGAACCATTTCATCGCCATGTCCCCCCAACACCATTGCTGAAATATCTTCTGGCGTTACACCAAGTTCTAACGAAAGGAAGGTGCGATAGCGAGCCGTATCCAAAACGCCGGCCATACCAAACACCTTATTTGCGGCAAATCCTGTTTTTTTGAACATTAAATAGGTCATGATATCGAGTGGGTTCGTCACAACAATGACCATGGCTTCCGGTGCATATTGTTTAATCTTCTCGGCTACCCCTCCAACGATGCGAGCATTGTCACGTACTAGATCCTCTCGAGTCATGCCCGGCTTTCGAGGCAATCCTGCGGTCATCACCACGATTTGGCAACCGACAATATCCGCCATATCGTTTGTTCCAACAATCCGCGAGCTTGAACCTGTAATCGGACAGGCTTCAAGAATATCGAGACCTTTGCCCTGGGGGATACCCTCCATGATATCGACTAAAACAACATCCGCTAACTCTGCCTCAGCGATACGCTGAGCCGTTGTTGCCCCAACAAATCCCCCACCGATAACTGCTACTTTATGACGCATAATACCCCTCCATGTCTGTGATTTTATGCCGATATTGTAACATATTGCTCAGTTCTTATTGATCATGACATAGTCAAAAGGAACGACATTCATTTCGATTCGATCACTGAGGATTGTGATCATGCCATCACTAGAGTTAACATTCCAAACCCCTATTGGCATCAAGGCCCCCCTCACATTGAGATAGATAAGCGTATCACTCGTACAGAAATCGTCGACAATATTGATCATGGTTTCACCCGCCGAGAAAAAACCCGACCCTCTTTTGAAATTTGAGGTATTGAGCGTTGGAATACCAGATATATTTGACCAATCTACATGTAATGCTTTATCGGCTAGAATTGCCCGTGGATGATAGGCGACCAATTCACGACTAGGGAAGGTATCTCCATCCACTTCAAACCCTATATAATAATCGAGATTGTCACTGATCACCTTGCTATCAAGGGTTGGTTGAGGTGAAGCCCCCAGTCGAACCGAATAAAAACCATCATTAACAGAGACCGTCATCATCCCTGAATCCCATATAGCCGTTCCGCCTGTTGACTGACTATAAACCTTATACTTCATAGGAAGGACCGCTGTTATCGGTTGCCCTGATTGATCACGAAGAAATCCTGTTTCGATCAATTCCTGTGCAAAGATCGACGAGGCAAGAAACATATAGACGAGCAAAAACCTAATAACCCAAATCATTATCATTGGCCACCCCCACATTTTGGAGTATTCCCAAATTTTGATTAGTTAAAACATATTGAAAAAAAAGATTCAGCACCCTATAGTTTGACTAGCATGGATCTCTCGTCATTATTTCTATACCTCTCGACGATTATCTTAATAATGGATATTGTTATTTGGGTCTTATTTTTATTCCAATATCGCGGAAAAAACATTCAGGTCGGCGCATTATTGATATTGCTTCAGATCATTTTAGCTTTTGTGATCATGTTTATTGGAGATCGTCATTTTAGTGAGACCCTTATTTCCACCATCGAACGATTGTTTCTTTTAAATAGCTTTGGCATTGGCGTTTTCCTTATTAAAGATATTAAAGATAAGCTACCTGAAAACCGTCAGAACTCCTACCTAATTGCTTTGACGTTGGTTTCGGGCGCTTTAATATTTTGTCCCGTTCCTCACGCCCATTTTATTGACATTCAAAACTATATCACCCATCAATTTGGTTATATCGGCATTTTACTCATGCTGACCGGCATCTTTAATTTAAATGGGAAACATCTCGAAATGAGCCGCCCAAGCTCTCGATTCTTCATTCTGATATTGCCACTCATTGCTTTTCTACCTCGAACCGATTTCTCTATCCTCTCCTTTTTAGGGTTTATTGGGCTATCGATCGTCAATATTGACTTTATCACGCGTCGCACCGCTCATCGATCCTTGTTTAATATAAAATCGATCATTGAGTTTATTCAATCAAGAATGATCTTTAAATTTGTTTCAGCATTTACCTTGTTAATTATCCTCGCCATTTTGGGAACGTCTTTCTCGATCTTAACTCTGACACGAAACGCTATCATTCAAAATGAACACAAAATATTCGTTAGGATGGCTTATAGTTTGAAAACAGAAATTGAGAATACCATCGAAAATAATGCTCAATATTTAGAGCAGCTCAAAAAGAACCCCAATATCGACATCAACAATCTTATGATCACGGGCGCCTTCTTTTATGATGCCGTTAGACGAAACCCTTCCGTAAAAGAACTTATGCTCCTTACACCAAGTCATATCAGAGCGGTACAAAGCGATATTAACTTGATCAATGCAGAATCATCACCCGTTACTTCTTTACTCTATGATTTGGCCATCAAGAACAACTTAATGATAAAGAATTATATTTCCTTTCAAAAGGATCTTATGTTCGTCTCTATCCCCATCCTAAATCCTGAAGAAACGGCCTGTATTTATAGCTTAGCGGCTTTTTTCAATGTCAACCACCTAACAGCACTCTTTGAACAGCTTCAAAAGGGTACTCAGCTTGAAATTGACATTATCAATTCACATTACTTCTCTATTCAGCAACATGACTATCTTTCTGTCACCGATGCATTAAGGGGGGTCAGTCTAAAACAAAACGGATTCAAGAAACTCTCCTATCAGGGTGAGCCCTACTTTGTGGCCTTAATGTACGATCCTAAACTAGATATTACCTATGTCGTAAAACAGAAGGAGAGTATTGCCCTCTCGGGGGTCTTGAAGGGCGAACAGAACGCCTTAATGATATTGTTTGGGTCTACCCTTTTATTTATTGTTCTTGGGCTTCTGCTCGCCCTACTTTTCGAAAATCCGATCAAAGTGATCAGTGCAGGGTTGTTCGAATTTAAGAAAGGGAACCTCGATTTTCAGATCAAACTGAATAACAAAGACGAAATGGGACAATTGGCGCAGTCCTTGAACGAAATGACCTCAGATCTTAAAACCTTATTTCTGATAAAAGCAAAATCCGAACAACTGGCCTTGATCTCCACCATGGCCGTCACGCTCAATCACGAGATCAAAAACCCGCTTGCCTCAATTTTAATGGCAACGAATCTTATACGAAAAAAACTTAGTCCAGAAGATCTCGAGGAGATCGCTCCTATCCTTGACCTTTTATACGCTAACGAGAAACGCATAGAGGGCTTGATTAATGAGATATCCAAAACGAACGAACCCATTATTGAAGATTATGTAGAAGGCACCAAAATGTTGAAGATCAACTTTACGTCGATTGATTAGATATCTGATTAGATGTCGTTAGAGACTTTAGTTAATAACCCTTTATCTGCAACAAGACCTTCTTTATTGAGACGTTTGATCAAGAGAACAACCTTCTGTTTAGCCTCAGCAACGACACTTCGAGGCTGACGACGCAGCAGTGATAAAGATTGTTTAATTAACTCGCCTACGCCATCAGAAACAGAGCTATAGATGACCTCTCTAAAAACCTCCGGTTCGTCACTCATAGCGATAGAGAACTCTTTAACACCCACCGATCTAACAATCGATTGAATAACACCCTTTTCGACGAATTGTAGATCAGAGAAAACGTAGATGCTCTTGGATATTTCATCTGCTAGCCCTCGATTATCTTTACGAACTTCGTCGAGAATATTTTGCGTGGTTTCGACATTTACAAAGTCAAACAATTGGCTAGTAAAGGCTTTACCTCCGAGCGTATAGTCAAGTTGGGATTCAATATCAGCAACATAAGCCCTTACATCATCGGGCAAAAGTTTTCGCTCTTCACTCAGATTAAGAACGATGGCCTTTTGTGTATTGAGAGGGAATAATTCAAGTAGTCGAGCAGCGACTTCGGGGCGAAGATAATTAAAAACAGCCAATTGCTTTTCGATGGCTTCATTTTTTATTAAATAGGCCAACTTTCCTAATTGATCGATAGGAAGCAAGGATAGAGCAACCCCTTCAGGTGCGCTGCTTCCGGTTTGTTGAGGCGTCGATACAAAGGTGGGCTGTTTAACCGTCGTTGCACCTAACATATCGCCCAATTCATCAATGGAGGAAGCATCCTCTTCTTTTTGAGCAGGTTGATTAGCATTCACCTGATCGGATAATAACGCTTGATTAGCATTTCTTCTGAGTCGACTAGAAATAATTAAAATGCCCGATAGAAACGCCAATACAACGATAAGGACGATTAACAATATAAAGGCATAAACGACGTAGATCTTAATGAATTCATTCGATTGAATGGTTTGAATAAAACGCTTCGAGAAGGGAAGATCAGCACTCTTAACATCTTTAAAGTCGAGCTTCATTACCGTAAGTTTGTCCCCCCGAATAGTATCCAACTTTAGAACGGTAGAAACGATTTGTTGAGCTTGTTGCACCGCTGGGATCGTAAACTTTACGGGGACGATCAAGGTTGCTTCAATTCGTGAGATATCTTTTTCTGAAGCCGTTTGTTGACTGACCCGACTGATCTGCGAAACAGAATCATACATTCGGTTTTGTTGAGCAGATAAAACAGAATACCCCGGAAGATTATTTGCTGAAGCTTGATCACCATTCATCGGTTGATTCTTAAGCTGATTCTTTTCGTTAAAGTTACTGATCGTGGTGATATTAGAGTTTTTTGTAAACACGATCACATTAACAAGGACTTGATCTGGACCGAAATAGCGATTAAGGACGGACTGAGCCTTTACCTCATAATCACGCTGTAATTCGACGACCTCCCCAAGTTGCAAAGGAAAGGAAAACACCTGCAGCCCTATAAAGCATACAAGAATTAACTTTAATTGATATTTTGACAAATATGACATGAGTTCATAAATATCTTAACCGATGAAAACTCTAACTAGAAGCTTTTCTAGGAATTTTTAAGTAAATCTGCTTGTTTTCTGAGAATGTTTATTTCGACTCGTCGATTTCGAGATCGATTTTCATCATTTTTATTAGGAACCAGAGGCCGAAACGAACCCATTCCGATAAGCGCTATTCGATCAGGCGAGATCCCTTTTGCGATTAAATAGTTCATAACAGATAACGACCGTTCCACGGAGATCTCAAAATTGTTTCCGGGGGAATCATCCGTATGACCCTCAATTTCGATCCGATTATCCATAACCTTTAACATTTGAGCTAATTTATCTAAAACAGGGGTAACCTTTGAAGTGATAGATGTACTTCCTGACTCAAACATGATCGCTTGAGTCATCATCAATTTAATTTGGAAATCGTCGACCTTGATAACGGCATATCCTGACAAATTTGAACCCTCAATAAATCCGCGAATTTCTTTAGCCGTTGATTCTTCAAGATTGATCTGTTTGACCACATTCATAAGTTGCTTATCAGAATTGCCCCCGAACATTTTCTGGATCTGCTCAAGTTGCTTTCGACCTTCTACATTATTGGTCGCCGCAAAAGCATAAAGAAGAAGGAATAGACACATCAATACCGACATCAAATCTCCATAAGAGACGGCCCATCGATTGGTATTGGCTAATATTGTTTCAATATCATGATTTTGATCAATAAAATCTTGATCCGGCATGCTTAAGACTTACTCTCCTCAAGATACCCCTTCAATCGTTGTTCAACCATGATCGGGATCATTCCCTGATGGATACAAACAATACCCTGAATGACCAGTTGCTTATATTTTACCTCAAGGGAACTACGAAAACGTAGTTTCTGAGACAAAGGAATAAAAACAACATTAGCAAGCACTACACCATAAAATATGGTTAACAATGCAATCGACATAGAGAGCCCCACTTGCGCGGGATTTGTAATTTGACGAAGCACTTGAATAATGCCGACGACTGTTCCTAGCAGACCGAAGGTGGGTGCAAAACTACCGGCTGTAACAAACGTATCCGCGATCATTTTGTGCCGACTAGCCATTTCACGAATATGAGAGTCTAACGTTTCTTTAATAAAGTTCTCTGGTCGTCCGTCTGAAAGCATGATCAACCCCTTCTGAACAAACAAGGCTTCCTTTTTAAACTCATCCGACGATGGCAACTGTTCTACGCCTTGGGAATAAGCGATCTCACTATATCGAACCATTTTCTTTATGGTTGCGGCAGTAGATTCTGCTTTAGGTTCTACGAACAGTTTAACGAACGCCCTTAACACCTTGGGAACCATAGACCAAGGCAAGGCGATGAATGTAGCTATAAGCGTTCCCCCAGCCGTAAGAATTAAGGCGCTACCATTGATAAACAGAGCGATATTCGCATCTCGTGAAATACCAACATAGATCAGAAAAAAAGCAACAATAAAACCAACGACAGTTGATATATCGATCATGATTTAACTAACTTGCATAAATCGATTGACTCTTTTGATCGATTGACGATGATACCGATTTATTCGCTTTTGGATTTGAAATAAATAGTCCGTTTTTGTTCATGTGTAAAACATCAATATTTTCATTCATTTGGCCAACATGATCCTTACGTTGAGTAAGAGGCTCTAAGAGAATTTCTACACGAGCCTTGATCCGAGCTTCTTCTTCTTGTCCCTTACGAATATGTTGTTCAAGTTGTTCGAGTTTAGCTTGAGAAGCGGATATCTTCGATCGGATATCTTGCTCATACTGAGTGTATTCCTCAAGAAGACTATCTTTCTTCTCGGCAATTTTATAGGCTTCACGCAAGGTATTATTCCATTCTTGTTTACTGTGAGCTCGCACTTCATCCATAAATGACTTCGCCTCAACAATAGCTTTCGCACGAATTTCTTCAGCTTCATAGGTTTTCTTCTGAACGATCGCCTGTTGATATCGAGCCGCAGATTCTTTCACCTCAAGAGCGTCTGACTCAGCTAAGGTGCGCAGGTATTCAGCTTTCTGAGTGGCACTGACAATAATCTCCTCAGCATCAAGTTTTGCTTGTTCAATTATTTCAAGGCTTGTATGGTCACTACTAATGGCTTTTTCAGCATTAAGTCGATTCAAATCAGCGCGAGCTTGGATGCGAGCCGACTTTTCTCGAGTCTCACCCATCAACAAAACGACCTCACGAATGAGATCTGCAGCCTGATCCTCTTGCATCTTGCGATACTGATCGGCCTCAGCACGAATGGCGAGGGCTTTCGTTTGTTCTGATTCAAAGGATTCATTTTGATCAAGATCCAGTTGGGCTTTTTCAAGAATTTCAAAAGCTTTATCATTCGTTTTATTAATCGTTTCATCGGCATCAAATTGGGCCTTTTCAATAATCGCGATCGCGCGTGCCTCGGCTTGTTCAATCAGTTGAGTTGCCTTTTGAGTAGCGTCGGAAATGATCATATTCGATGTCTCAGTTGTTTCACTTATTTCGCTTATTACATTGATCGTATTATCTGCAGATTCGGCTTGCTGGACAATCTCGATCGCACAGGCCTCTGCATGCTCAATAAGCTGACTTGCCTTTTGTCTAGCTTCTGACATCAGGATATTTATTTTTTCCTTGGACTCGGTTGCATCACCCATAGAATCGGCAGTAGCTTGGGCATGTTGAAGGATCTCTGATTCTAGACGCTCTGCCTCGACCATGATCCCTTCGGATTCTTTCTCAGCTGTCTGAACAAGCAGATCATGATAATCAATAGCCTGTTGACGCAAACTTTCGCAAACAGTTTCTGCTTCTTGGCGAATAGCGCGAACATCATCCTCTGCACGATCCATCATTGACGTGACCACTCCCTCAGCATCAGCAATAATAGTTTGGGCTTGTTCTTTGGCATCAAGGATCAAACGATCCGCACGTTGTCTCGCGGCTTCTAATTCTGCGGAGGCTTTTTCTTCGATAACAATCCCATTTTGACGTGCGTTATCAACAATATCCAGAGCCTCAGACATGGCAGAGGCTAAACGATCAGACGCTCTTTCATGGATCAATGTCCCTGAATTACGAGCATCATCAAGAATCGTTCTCATTTGATCATAAGCTCCTTGAAGAACGAGTCGTGCTTCGGACTCAGACATTTCAAGTTCTGTTTTGACTTGATCGGTTGAATAGAGTCGGATCGATTCGGAAAAGGCTTTCACTTCATCTAATCGTCGCAATGATTCTTTATTGGCTTCTGAAATAAGTCGATCGGCTTCAAAGAGTCCTTTTGCACGAATCTTATCGGCATTCTCTTGTGCCGCTTGAACAAGATTCTGCCCATAAGCAATCGCCTCATGATGAACCTCTTCAGCCCATGACTGCATGCTTTCCAGTTGATGCATGGCTTCATTTTTGGCAATGTCCAAAATGGATTCCCGATCAGCTAATGCTTTTGTTTTCGCCTCTTCGATCATTTTGGTAATATCGGAGTCAATATTGCGCAGTTTTTCGATCATAGCAGAAGACATCCCTGTCGCATTCGCTAGCAGGCGTTGAATAAATACTAACATCCTCTGCGCACTATCATTGGCTTGATCCGTAATAACGGTAGCCTGATCAGAGGCGATCTTTGTAATTTGGCTCGCTTCATCACGAATCTCTCGAGTAAGACGCTCGACTTCGTCGTGTGTTAATGTCCACAGAGTTGAGATATTTTCTTGAGTTTTGGATCGAATGAATTGAGCTTCATCTTCAGCATGTTTAGAGATAACGTCGGACTGCTTTCGAGCTACATTAATGATATGGTCGAATTCTTCGGCTGAGGAAGTCATAATAACACTATAGCGGAGAGCGGCTTGTTGTTCAAGCCAACGAATTATTTCGACATAAATCTCGAATTATTTTTCGATCGACTTCTGGAAAGGGAAAATCGTTCAATTGATCCACCCGAACCCATTGAAAAGGCAGATCCGTCTTTATCTCATTTGCATTAGGGGTTGTTGCATGCCAAGCATGCAGTCTAAGCGTAAAATGCGAATAGGCATGGCGATAAACACCTTGTTCATGAGTCAATTCAATATTTAGAGCCGTTTCTTCAACGATCTCTCGGATAATGGTTTGCTTAATCGTCTCATTGGCTTCCTGCTTTCCGCCGGGGAACTCCCACAATCCGGCCAACATTTTACCTTCAGGACGACAGGTGATCAATATTTTATCCCCTTGCCAAATAATGGCAGCCCCTACTTCCACATGAGGTACTTTCACTCCCTTTTTTGTAACAGGGATCGATTCAACCTTGCCCTGTTCTTTTGCCCAACAATCTAACTGTAACGGGCATTCAGGGCATTTTGGGGCTTTTGATCGGCACACGGTTGCACCTAACTCCATCACACCTTGATTAAAAGCTGAAGGATCCACTTGGCAGATAACATCTTGAAGACGAGTAAAAATATCTTTTTTAACTTTTGCATTAGAAATGGGGTCGGTTATCCCCCAAAATCGAGAAAATACGCGCAAAAAGTTCCCATCAACGGACGGCACAGCTTCCCCAAAAGCAATGCTCGCAATAGCGGCAGCGGCATAAGGGCCAAGCCCCGGCAAGCATAACAAGTTTAAAAAGGAATCAGGAATCACACCTTGAAGCTCATTAACGACAACCTTTGCCGC
The DNA here is from genome assembly GCA_903910705.1 of uncultured Candidatus Marinamargulisbacteria bacterium. Lineage (GTDB taxonomy): Bacteria > Margulisbacteria > Riflemargulisbacteria > GWF2-35-9 > GWF2-35-9 > CAIWAN01. Next base: position 16,881 of record CAIWAN010000003.1, on the reverse strand, counting down.
TTTGTGAAGATTTCTAGCTCGAGAATAATAACCGAGCCCTTCCCATACCTTAAGAACCTGTTGTTCGTTTGCCCGAGCAAGATAACCAACCGTAGGAAATTTCTCAATAAACCGCTCGAAATAGGGGATCACCGTCGATACTTGCGTTTGCTGTAACATCATCTCGCTGATCCACACATGATAGGGTGTAGGATCAGCTCGCCAAGGCATTGACCGTTTATGGAGGTGGTACCATTTAATGAGCCGAACAGCCCATTCTTTCTCGCTATGTGTCATAGCGACTAATTATAGCAGACTATGATCTTTCAAATATTTGTAGAGTATGACTGATCTGAGCACCCAAGGGGGCTTCATACGTCATTGCGAGCACAGGAAGTGCGCAATAGAAAGTTACACCCAGAATGAGAAGATAAAGACTGTGTTTTGTTCGATTCATTGAATTCATCCCCTTTTTTTTCGTTTGCAATGATACTGATGGTAGTGTGGGGGTTTGGGGGGGTACACCGGCCATCAGTATCATTGCTTTATACTAATTTATCGGACGGGAATCGGATTTGTTGCAGAGTTTATATACTCTATTTTTATGGTTCTTTAGTCGGTCTTTGAACCGAGAGAAAGAAGAAGCGCTATCACCTGTTCATCATTGAGATCTTTAGCTAATTGAAGGGGCGAAACGCCGAGATAATTACATTTTGACGAATCGGCTTTAGAACGGATCAGCCGCTTAATAATGTCTTTTTTCTTTTTTAATTGAAGATCCCCGATCACCGCTAACAAAAGGGTGTTGCCTTCGGCATCAATAATAACATTGGGATTGGCGCCTTGACGCAATTTTTGATCGATCTTTCGCAAATCGACTTTACTAGCAAAAATGGTCGAAACAAGATCCTTTGTCATTTGAGATAGAAAAATGGCATAACTCTTGCCACTCGAGATGACTTTATTTTTCATCATGATATAAATATATCGCACATTGACGCCAATTATTTCAGTTGCTTTCCACGACCCCATGCATCGATCTCACTGCTGTAATGTCGAGCGAACTGATTCCACATGCTGACCACTAGCGAGCCAATGATCGGCCCCATAATAAAACCCAATAGACCAAACCCCGAGAACCCACCCAAAATACACACAAGCACCATCCCTGGATTCATGCCCCCTCTTGTCCCGATTAGATAAGGGCGCAAATACTGTTGAGTAAAGAGCGACCCAAGCTGAGCAAGCACAAGGAGTATCAGGGCCTTTAGCCATAGCCCATTAAGGAAAAGAATAATCACCGCAGGGATAATAACGGCTTGAATGCCGATAAAAGGAATAATCGAGAAAAGCATCATGACAACCGACCAAAAAATGGGCGAAGGCAAGCCAAAAAGAAAGAATAAAGTCCCGCCAAAAAACCCTTCGACTAAACCCAAGACAAGCGTTCCGTAGATCGTCGCATCCACAATTCGGGCTGTCTCTGAGAAAAGCTCATGCTCGTCCGAAACACGCAGGGGCGAAAGTTTCTGAATATAACTGATCAGAGCAGCTTGATCTTTGACCATAAAGAACTGAAGGATCATGACAATGATAATATGAAAAACACCAACCCCTGATTCGACAACAACTCGATTCATCATTCGAAGCGCACCTTGACTACCCGACGCAAGCAAGCGGACCAATTGATCGCCAACATTAACTTGAACTAAAAGAGCGCTAAGGGTTTTCCACCAAGTCGTATCACCATAAAGCCGATCCCAATAGGCAAGAGAGAACCAACTTTGAACTAAAGTCCAATTTGTTTTCATCCACAGACCAAAATGAAAAAGTTCTGAATAGACCAACATGCCAATAAGAAACACAGGGATCACGATACCCACAAGCGTAGCCATAACACAGAACAATGACGCCAACCCGTTGGGGAATCGCCATTTAGCTGTCAAAAACTTAAACAAAGCGTGGCAAAGGTACGCTAAAACGACCGCCATAATGATGTCGACCATGATCCAAGCGATCATATTAAAAAACAAAACGGTTAGCAGAATGAGAGCAGAAATAAAAAACCAGTCCGGAAGGCCGAAACGCTTCACGCTTTACCCCGTCCCCATAAATCGATCTCGATATGATAGTGTCGACCGAATTGGTTCCAGATACTAACAAAAAGGGAGGCAATGATCGGGCCGATCAAGAAACCCGCAACCCCAAGCCACGCGATGCCGCCGAGCATGCTCAGCAGGATGATCCCCGGATGAACCCCTCCCCGCTTTCCGATCAAGGTAGGACGCAAATAGTGTTGAGTCATGGTGGTGCAACCGTGAGAGATGAAAAACAAAGAAATGGCCATGATCCAATGTCCAGATATAAACAGATAGACGATAGCAGGGAAAATGATCCCATGAATACCCAAAATGGGAATGATCGAAAACGCGATCATCAAGACCCCCCAAAAAAGCGGTGAGGGCAACCCATACACCCAAAAAAGAAAACCACCTAGCGTCCCCTCGATAATAGCGATAATGACCGTTCCGATAAGAGTCGCATCAACCATGCGTGTTACCTCAGAAAACAGTTCTTCCTCGTCATGTTTTTTTAACGGGGAGAGTTCTTGGATGCGCTGAATGAACTTTTCGCCATCAAGCAAGAAGAAAAAATGCAGAATAAGGGTAATCAATAGATGGAGCATCGTTAGCGAAAAATCGACGAACATCCGCTCAAAAGAGGTTAGCAAAAAATGACTTAACCCATTCATGATCTTGGTGACTTGATCCTCGAACTGAACCTGACGAAGCAAATCAGAGACATTTCCGACCAAGGGAAGCTGCAGATGAAGGTTTTCCCAGTGTTCGATCGACCACCATCGTTCAATGTAGGCCCAGTTAGTTTTTATCAGCACATAGAGATGAGCCGCCTCTTTGTAGAGAAGCAAGCTAAGAACAATCAAGGGGATAACCACCAATACTAAGCTGATCAATACACAGGTGATGGCTGCGGCCGGCTCAAAGAAATTTAATTTTGACTGAAGCCCTTTGTAGATGCGATAAAAGAGATGAGTGAGGACGATCGCTAAGACAATATCGACGATAAACCAAGCAATGATTTTAAGGAAAATAAGCGAGATTAACACCAAAAGGCCAAAAAAGAACCAATCAGGAAGTGCGTACTTTCTAGCCATCAGGCTCATTATACCTCAGGAATTGTGTAATTGCGAAGATGATTCGGAATTGGACGATTGGGATTCTCCTTGACATCCTTAAGCGCGACTTCGGTCAAATCGTAGGCTTCTCGACTTTTATTCGCACGACATAAGTAGACGACGGCATGCCCTAGATTGATCCGCGCTTCGGGCAAGCCAATAGTCTCAACCGCCCGATAAGCTAACGAGGCGATGTTTAAGGCGACTGGATCAGCAAGGCCGATATCTTCACTTGCAAAAATCACCATGCGTCTTGCAATAAACAACGGATCCTCGCCGGCAGTAATCATCCGAGCAAAATAATGCAACGCATCTTGTGCCAATCCCGCTCGCATCGACTTAATAAAAGCCGAGATGGTATCGTAGTGTTCATTCTCATCGTAGGCACTCGCTTTATGAGCCGTTGATTCGATGATGGTCTCGGATGAGATAACAAGGGTACCGGCATCATTGGGTGGTGTTGAGCGTACCGCGATCTCGAGGCTCGTCAGAACTTGACGCAAATCCCCATCGATCGCTCTGACCAATTGACTTAATTGCTCGTCAGTTATCTTGATGACTAAATTCCCAAAACCTTTGGGGTCGGCAAGTGCACGCTTGGCAACCGCCACCATGTTATCGGCCGATAAGGGTTTAAACTCAAACAAGCGGCTTCGAGAAACAAGAGCAGCATTAAGCGAATAGAGGGGGTTGGCTGTTGTAGCCCCGATAAGATGGATCGTCCCTTCTTCGATGTCCTTAAGCAAAATGTCTTGCTGGCTTTTGTTGAAGCGATGAATTTCGTCGACAAAAAGAATCGTTTTTTGTTGATAATAGTCCCATGTTTTCTTGGCTTCCTCGATAACGGTGCGGACATCGGCCGTTTTTGCTTCTACTGCATTAAGGGGAACAAAGCGACTTTGCGTTTGACTCGCGATAATTCGAGCTAAAGTTGTTTTGCCTGTACCCGGTGGACCAAAAAAGATAACAGATTGGATTTGATCGGACTCAATGAGGCGGCGCAACAATTTCCCTTTTGAAAGCAGATGTTCCTGTCCCGCGAATTCATCTAAGTTGAGCGGACGCATCCGATGAGCGAGTGGCGAAGTATAGAACTTTTTCTCTGCTCCAGCAGACGAAAAGAGGTCAGGCGTATTCATTTCAAGGTTTGGTGATCGTTTCAAACGCTTTATAATCAAGATCGGAAAAGAGTTTTTCATCATTCAAAATAATGACAAGGCCTGAATTCAAATTGGCCACACCCGAAACGGACTCTTCGCCATCTCGGCCTGAAAACAGGATCGGATGGTCGATCGAATCACTGGGAATCGACGCGATCTCCTCGACTTCATCCACCAACAATCCCACTAATTTATTAAGATGTGCATCCTGAATGATGATGACCACCGGCGAATGAACAAGCTCATCGGTGTTATAAAACTTTTTTCTAACATTTATGAGCGGAACAGCTTGATTACGAAGCTTGATCAATCCCAGTAAATAGGGAACCTTGGTGGGTACTTTTGTAATATCAGGTTGTTTAAGGATCTCTTGGACATATCGAATATTTAATGCAAACAACTCTTCCTGAATCCGCGCCACAACATATTGAGAAATCTCACTCACTATAAAGCGACCATCCACTGAGCTTGAAACACGTTATCATCGACTCCCAGAAGATGATCGATCATGTATTCAAGCCGAATGGTTAGATCATAACTCAAACGAAGAGTCGTATTGAATAAGAGTCGACTGCTTTTGGGTGAATCGTTTTTGTTATAAACAGAATATTGACTCCCGATGGCCATTGACTTGTCGATGTTAATCAACACTTGACCAGAGGCACCATTTCCTTCGATTGGAACCCCTGATGACCGACCCGAAACCAGCTGATAATCGGCGGAGAAATCGAAAGGCCCTAAGGGAAAATGATAATCCGTTCCAGCAAGAAAAAGAGAATCAGCCCACATCATCGAAAAGCCCGCGTCGAGCGTATCTTTGATCAGAAACCGCAAGTCGCCCCCCGTAGTCTTGGCTGTTCCATCATTGGCATTGACGAAAAATAAATCAACCGAAAAAGGGCGCGTGTTATGAAAATAGCCAACCCCAGTCTCGGATTTAGGAATAAGCGAGGGAATATCATAAATGACACGATTTGCCATAAAGGCTCTATCTTTCAGTCTTCCTGGTTCTTGACCAAACGGCAGATTGAAACGACCCAAACGAAAACTACCCGGCAGGGATATAGGATCGATATCAAAATAAAACTGTTGAGCCCATTCTATATTGTTGCTAGCCAGATGGGTTTCATAGACCAAACGACGATGAGGATCGATGGGAAAATTCGCAAACAATTCAAAATCGGAGATTGAGAAAAGTCCGGCTCCACTCGCTGCATTTGATTTGATATACCGGACATCAAACACACCCGAATATTGCGGTTCAACGAATGAAAACGCACAGACCGTTGATAACAGTATTAGCATCCACTTTAGCATTTTTTATCCCCCCACTGACAATTTTAAAGCACAAGCAACTCTTCGACGGTCTTGACCGTAAATTGACGTTTCTCCTTGAGATGCTTAACCGTATAGAAGTCTTGTTCCAGTTCTTGTTCGCCCAAAATAACGGCGAAAGTCGCTCCCTGAGCCAACGCTTCTTTTAAGCCATCATTGACGCTACCTTCTTTAAACATAAACTCGGCTTGAATACCCTTTTGTCGGAGAAGCAGTGTTGTTTGAAAGGCTTTTTCTTTGGCTTTTGAACCCATCCCGATCAAAACAAAACGTGAAACGGGCTGTGTGGGTAAATACGCTTGAATTTCTTTAAGAACCATATATAGGCGATCCATCCCGATCGCATACCCAAAAGCAGGAGTTTTTCGTCCCCCCATCTCAGCGATTAAATTATCATATCGCCCTCCCCCACAGATCGCGTTCTGTGCGCCGAGCACATTAGAGCGGATCTCGAAGACGGTTTTGGTATAATAATCGAGACCTCGAACCAAGTGAGCATCGATCGTGTGCGGAACGTGGTGTTCGTCAAGCAACGTCATCACCGACAGAAAGTGATCACTGCAATCATGACAAAGTGCGGATTGAATGTCAGGAAGCCCAGTGAAATAGGTTTGGCAGGTAGGGTTCTTGCAGTCTAGGATGCGAAGGGGGTTACGGTCGAATCGACTCTGACAGTCTTCACATAACTGCGAAAGGATTGATTCGACAAATTGTTTTAGGCGTTCACGAATAACGGGGCGACAAACCTCGCACCCTACCGAATTGACGGCTAAACTGACATCTTGAAGCCCTAGCTTCTGAAAAATATCGACGCCCATCATCATCGTTTCGACGTCTAAATAGGGAGAAACCGATCCAATCGCTTCAACACCCATTTGATGGAACTGACGATATCGCCCCGTTTGCGGTCGCTCGTATCGGAACATCGGGCCTTGATAGAAGAGTTTGGTGACTTTACGTTTTTGAAAGATGGCATTGTGTTGTAAAAAGGCACGAACAACCGAGGCTGTCCCTTCGGGACGAAGGGCCATGGTTCGATCGCCTTTATCTTGAAAAATGTACATTTCTTTTTCGACGATATCAGTGGTTTCACCCACTGCACGTTGGAAAAGATCAGCGCTCTCAAAGATAGGTGTTTGGATCTCTTGATAGTTATTAAGCGTTAAGAGTTCGGCGATCTTGGACTGTATCCAACGCAAAGCGTGAGATTCGTCGGGGAGAATATCTCGTGTTCCCCGAGGAGTCGAATACTTCACTTCTTGACTCCCGAATTGTAGGTATTGTAGTCCACATTGGGTGTTTTCCCGACAACCATCGACCACCATGCTTTGGCAAACATCCATGTTGTCTGAAAGGTTCCGCCTTCTTTGAAACGTCGGGCGGAGGACGCCACCACGATCGTGGGATCGAGGACGATCTTGCCTTTTTTCTTGAGGCGCTTACCCAATTCGATGTCGGGTGACATTTTTTTGTAGGCGGGATCATAGCCCCCAACCTGATCGAAAACATCTTTTCGCATAACAAAGTTAAACCCAGCGGTATTATCGAGACCAAAGAGTTTAGACACCATTAAGAAGGCTGTGTAGCCGATCTGATTAAGGATGCTACCCCACTTCGAGGTATCAAAGGTGCCACAAGGACCATAGACAGCCACGATCTGATTATCTAAGAAATGTTTGACGATTCGGGCTGCCCAGTCAGGTGGATAAACGGTATCCGCATCACAAAAGGTAATCAATTCACCCGAGGATTCTTTGGAGCCACGAATCACCGCATAGATATAGCCTTGTGTTGTTTCGGTATAGACTCGGTCGGTGTATTGTCTTGCGATCTCGCCGGTGCGGTCTTTGCTATTGTTATCAACAACGATCAACTCGATATCTTTATAGGTCTGGGCTTTAAGCCCCTTAAGCGTATCCGCTATACTCTTTTCTTCGTTATAGGCAGGAACGACGATCGATAGTTTCATAGTATTCACCCTTCTGCCTTTTAGGGGCACCTTCCTGTGGTAAAGGAAGGAATATAATATTTACTGGCCTGCCAGGCGTAGATGCGAAACGCCAAAACAATTACTTCATAGTCCGTCTTCGTTCTACGAACTACGCCGGACAGTCTCCGCTAACTTACTTCGTTTCGTAGCGAAGCCTGGTGGGCCCTGCTGGGATTGAACCAGCGACCAACCGGTTATGAGCCGGCCGCTCTAACCACTGAGCTAAGGGCCCTAATAATTTGATTATACTGGAAAAAGTTTATTTCATCGAGGTGATTCTATGGAAAGAAATAAAAAAGGGCGCCGAAGCGCCCTTTTTTGTTAAGTTAAGCGATGAAGCTTAAATTTTTAACTGAACACCAAACATGGAGCTATTGGAATTGTTTCCAAAGATCGCGCCTGCACCAACAAGCACATCGGAATTAAGGGGTAAGCCAAGTCCAACTGTATAAAGTTGTTGATTGTTTCCACCTAAATTATCAATGTTTGTTCCATCGGTTGCAACCGTTCCGTTTGCAAATCCAATAACACCTGGGAGAACCATCATGCTTCCACCAGCTGCCATAACAGCACCGCTGCCTTGAGCATAAACATCAGCACCATAAAGGCTAGTCTGAAGTTCACAAATAAGTGTTGATGTGCCTTCAACTTGAGTTCCGTATGCGGCTAATTTAAGACCCGCAATCGTGGTTCCAATTTTGACACCTAATTTAGACGTTGAGGTTCCGAATCCACCAGCGACAATCGCAGAAACGTCATACCCAGAAACATTCGTCATCACTTGAACGCCTGGATCAGATTTAATTTTGAACGCTGCATAGAAGGGAGCATCTTGGTAGAGTCCAGCATAAAGGTTAGCTGGTCCAAAAACCTGAGTACCCACTCTAAACGACTGACCAAAAGCCTTTGTGTCTACATAAAGCAAGGCTTTGCTTGCTGGATTAGCCTGAAGATCTAGCTGATAATAAACAGACGATACATCGCTGATCTTACCGCTAACATTTAATCTGGACTTCCAGTTGTTAAGCGACTGATTGTCCCCACCCATAATACCGGAGGAAAGTGTTCCGTCGAACTTGGGCTCGAAAGCAAACCCTACAGCCATCATGGCGACTAAACTAATAATTGCTACTTTTTTCATTTTTTTCTCCTATCTCTTAATTCATCCTTAGAAACAAATTCCAGGATATTTCGCACCTAGTTTTTATTGAATCATCACCCCCTCAAAAGTAATCATATCGCAATAAAACATCACTTGCAGTATATTCAATCTAAAGAAAAAAGTAAAGTCCCGCTAGTCATTACTGATTTTGATGGGGTTATTCAACGAGAACCTCAAATAATTTAGTGGTCTCTAACTTTCCCTTCACCGTAATCTCATCGACATATTGGCACTCAAAATAGTCTTTGACCTGCAGATAAGTATCCTCGGAGATCAGCAGGTGGGTGATATGTTTATCGTCACTGTAGGTTCGGGTTAAAGACTCGATCCGTGCGGCCAAATTAACGGCATCTCCGATGACCGTATAGTCCTTATGGATCGTCGAACCGATATTGCCGACAACGACCGTCCCCGTGTTAAGCCCCATCCCAATATCAAGAACGGTTTTTCCCTCCGATCGCCATTTTTGTTGTAGCTCTCGCAGCTTTTTCATCTGAGCGATGGCACACGCCACAGCGATACGAGGATGATCGGCCAGAGGTAGCGGCGCGCCGAATATGGCCATGATCTCATCGCCGACATATTTGTCTAAGGTTCCGCCGAACTCGAAGATCACTTGAGTCATCGCATCGAGATATTCGTTTAAGAGTTCAACGACTTCTTTGGGGGTATGGGCCTCACTAAACGTCGTAAAGCCGCGGATGTCACTAAAGAAAATCGTCACTTCGCGCATTTCTCCGCCTAATTCGATCGATTCGGGATGAGATAATATCTCGTTTACAACCGACGGCGCGACATATTGGGAGAAAACATCACGGACTTTTTTCTTTTCCTTTTCTTCTTGGACAAATTTTATGATCGTTTGCAACAGAAAGGTGAGCCAAAGGGTTATCAGAAGCGTATAGGTCGGCATTTCAAGTCGAGTAAAAATAAAAGCAGAAAAGGACGCGATATAGATCGCTAGCGTTTGAAAGACCATCAATCCGAAAAATGGCCGTATTTTCATGCGTTTCCCAAAACGGATATTTACCCAAGAAATCAGGATCATGGACAAAAAGACCCACCCGGCGTTCAACACCTCAATATATTGATCCTTTAGGATGGTCTCGATGACGTTGGCATGGATCTCGACACCCGGTAGTTCTTTATCGAAGGGGGTCGAGAATACATCATGAAGTTCAAGCGCCGATGCGCCGATCAAGACGATCTTATCTTTGAACCATTCGGGATGATCTTTGAGCTCTTCCCCTTTAAATTGCGGATCTGCCGGATCGAAAACGCGAGCAAAAGGGATCGTCTTAAAGGTTTTACTGGGACCATGGTAGTTGATCAACATCTTTTTTTGATAAAGTGGGATCGAATGCTTGCCGACAAGAATTTTTTTGGTCGATTCTAAATTAACATGAAAGTTATTTTCAAAACGTCGAACGGCTTGAAGCCCCAAAGCATAGAACGTATCCCCTTTTGACTGAAAAACAAGTTGAAACCGACGCACAACACTATCCGCATCTGGGTCCGGATGGACAACGCCTAGATCAAGCGCGGCATTATTGAGAATCGGGATCGGTTTCTTGAACGGAAGTCGTAGCACTTGGAACTGGGCATTCTTTTCGATCTTTTGATAACTGGACGCAAGGAGGACATTCCCTGCTCGTTTTATTGACGTTGCGAGATCGATATCATCTTGGGGATCGAACTGTGTGGGGGAATCAAAAAACACATCATAAATGATCAACTTTGCGCCGGCATCTTTGAGGAGATCGACGAGTTTGGCATGTGTACGGCGCGTCCAAGGCCATTTCATCAGCCAGTCGATCGATTCATTGTCAATCGCAACAATTAGGATGTTATCCGAGGTGGGGAGAGGCCCCCGCATGTGAAATTTTGAGTTATAGGAGGATAAATTCAGGATATGAATAATCGGGGTCAGCGTTAGGAGGGCGACGAGAACGGAAATACAAAGCGCTTTGATGAGTGGAAAATCCTGCCCCTCATTGTGGCGAGGGGTGCGAGGAGATTTACCCAACATTGAGGTCGATGAGTTTTTGTCCGAACTCAACGGCGCCCCCATCATCAACGTGTATCTGGTGGACGATGCCATCTTGCTCGGCTTTGTAGTCGTTTTCGATATTCATAGAGGTGATGCTGAACGCCACCTGACCTTTTTTGATCGAGTTGCCTTCGTTGACCTTTACCTTCACAAAACCAACACCCGTTGATTTTAGTGAAACGAGAAGGGGACTAGGCACAACCGGAGCCGAAACAACAGGGGTAGAAACAACGGGAACGGCGGGGACACTCTGTCCTCGCGTTAAGGACAACGAGAGATCGGCTTCTTCAATGACCAATTTATGGATAGAGGCCTTTTCAAAAAGTTCGACAATGGATTCAATGTGTTTCAAGTTCATTTGGTTCGTTCCTTTCAAATTGCCCGATAGGGTTAAATGGTTAGTATCCTTGGGCCGTCTTTGGTGATGGCGATCGTATGCTCAAACTGAGCCGACCATTTGCCGTCCATTGTAACGACCGTCCAACCATCTGCCAAGGGCTTCGAACGCCACGTCCCCATGTTTATCATGGGCTCTATGGCAATCACCATGCCTTCTTTGAGTTCGGTTCCGGTGTTTTTGTGGCCATAATGAGGGACGTTCGGCGGCTCGTGCAATTCGATGCCAACCCCATGGCCGACATATTCTCGTACCACACTGAATCGATGGCTTTCGACATAACGCTGAATTGTAAAGCCGATATCCCCAATGCGTTTGCCGATCCGACAAACCTCGATCGCCTTATTCAGGGCGGTTTCGGTCACCTCGACCAACTCACGGACTCGATTCGGCACCTCGCCCACAACAAAAGTGCGGCACGCGTCGCCAATAAAGCCGTTCTTTTTAAAGCCGAAGTCAATTTTGACGAGGTCGCCCTCCGCGATGACCCGTTCGCCTGGGATACCGTGGACGATCTGTTCGTTGATGGAGACGCAAATGCTATGGAAATAATTGGGTACCTCTCGAAACGCAGCGACCCCCTTTTCCCGTTCGACGAATTGTTCGGCTAACTTGTCCAACTCAATGGTTTTAACACCAGCCTTAACGTGGGGCCGAATGAAATCAAAGAAGTTGGCGACTTGCTTCCCAGCCGCCGCAATCCCCTCGATCTGCTGCGGGGTTTTGATGAGAATGTTTTTCAAGAGACACCCTTCCGTCAGCCCGACCGTTTCACGGTCCACGCTGTTTCAAAATACTTACCCTTCCGTCAGCCCGACCGTTTCACGGTCCACGCTGCCACCTTCCCTTAGCAAGGGAAGGATAAGATGCTTTATTGTATCAATGACAGTGCCGATTGATTGTAGCACTTGGTCGTTTGTGAAGCGAACAACTTTAATACCATATCGACACAATATTCTCGTTCGTTGCGCATCATAAGCTTTTGCAGATAAATCATCATGAATGCTTCCGTCAACTTCAATCGCTAACTTTAGTCGTCGACAATAAAAATCTAACACAAAAGCTTCAACGCTATATTGTCGGACAAACTTACAACTTATCAAATCACTCGTTCGTAAGGCATTCCATAAAACGATTTCAGCTTCCGTCATATTCTGACGAAGAATCTTTCGCTTTTCTTTTTGATCACTCCTGTTGTATATTCGTTTCATATTAGCTAATCACACTCTCCTTCCCTTGCCAAGGGAAGGTGCCCGAAGGGCGGAAGGGTTCTGCTCATGCGCGTTAGAAAGCACACAAACCCGTTCAATTTTCACAGAGAAATGCCTAAATTGCAAATAGAGGAACAATACCCTGCCCCAAAACAGCCGCTTCATCTCGATATTGGGTTTGCTCATGGGGAGTTTATTCTCGAATCGGCCAAGCAAAACCCCGACTGGAATTATCTGGGATTAGAAGTCCGCACGCCGCTTGTAGAGAAGATCGAGAAGCTGATCGAAGAGCAGGCCTTACCCAATTGCAAGGTTGTTGCCGCTAGCTCACTGATGAACCTCGATATTATCCCCGACAATAGCCTCGACCGAGTCACGACGTTCTTTTGCGATCCTTGGTTCAAGCCCCGCCATCACAAACGACGTATCATTAACGCCAAGTTCCTAAGCGAGATCCCTGCTAAACTTAAACACGGAGCAACGATACTCTTTCAGACCGATGTCGAGAACCTGTATCTTGATACGCTCAGCTATATCAACGAGAACGGCCACTTCACCATTATCCTCAACGAGAACGGCGTTCATCACCCTAACCCACTGGGCATACAGTCCTATTTCGAGGCGCAATGCCTAAAGAATCAGTGGCCGATCTATCGGGTGGAATTTAGGGTAGCGATTGCTTGATGGCCTGAAGGATAACCTCTTTCGCTAAAAACCGTTGTTCATTCGTATTGATTAAAAATGGTGTGATATCGGGCAGAATTTTGCTAAAATCCAGTCCTTCGATTTTTGAGGTCAGTTTTTGTGATAAAACGCTAGCGTCAAAATCAATCCGCTCATGCTCGGTTTGTTCATAGGCATTGCTTAGCAAATAATAATTTGGGGTGATGGGTTGCCCTAAAAACCAGACCAGATCATACAGGTCACGCCCTTTTGCGTAAGGCCTACATAAGATAGCATGAAGTTTCCCCGCAAAAAGAGAAGGCTTATCAAAATGGAACACGTTCAGCAAGAAATGATTCTGAATCAGGGTTGACTCGGTTTGATAACCACTGGGTGGGCGAGAATCGATCTCTAATTTGATCGATAAAATTTGACTCTTTTGTGTCGACAACCCTAACGGGAACAGCACATCTTGGAACTTGATAAAACTATTCATGACGATATGGGTGTCTTTTTTTGTCAATAAAACGGAAAAACCATACAATCGAAGGTCTTTTTCGATCGATTTCAGCATATTATCAAAGGAAAAGTCTTGAGGCTGAACCAACGAAAAGTCAAGATCCTCTGAATACCGGTTGAGTCCATATAAAATGCGAAGCAAGGTGCCGCCGACAAAAGCAATATGTTTTGAGTAGCCACGTTCTTCGATGATACGAAGGATCAGTAACTGTAAATATTCACGAACGATCGACAATTTCATATCAACCGAGCTGACCGATTGTATTTGTTGACGCAGATTTTCAATCATAGCGGGCGATACCCTTCCTTTGAGATAAATTGTCTCAAGTTTTCAACCACGGAGACCAGTTTTTTGACTCGACTTGCTTTCGCATATCGCAGCAATAGATCCCTATCTAAGATGTCTAGGTTCTGAAAACGAAAAGAAGAATCAAATATTTGGCTGTCCTCGGGGTTGATATCAGAGAGACGATAATACAAGAAATCGAGTACTGCCTTTTCAGGTTTCGCCATCAAATAGGCTAGTCCTGAAGGAAGCCTTTCCTCAATAAACCCATCAAACAAGGAAAGTGTCACATGGCGATATGAAAAAGCACCTAGCTCGGTTTGAAAGTGTTGTGGTTTTTTAGTGGTTATCGAGGTAATCGCTCCCCCAAACTCGGGGATCAGACCATATCGAGACAAAGCGAACTCCAAACTGATATAGGACGGTGAAACCAACCTATTAGCAATAACCTCACGCTGAAAAGGCAACGTCGAATCCGAAAAACAATAAAGACCCTTTTTTAATTGAATAACGTTGTTTTTCTTTTCCCAATCCAACAGTTGCTTACGAATAGTCGGCAGCGCCCAACCCTCCCCCACCAACTGAGAAGGCGTAAAATAGGGCAAAAAATTAAAGGCTTTTTTGAAATCCAGATATTTCATGTCGTTTCCTTAATATAACTTTTTTGTTATGTTAAAGAAATGGTAGCATGAGGGAACGAGGAAATGCAAGACTCCGTCCTTTCATCAAGATATTGCGGAATAGGCGGGTTATTTAACGAAGGCCAATGGGGTTAGCCATTGGCCTATAGCGTCAGATTACAGGCAAATTTGAACTATCGACCTTTGACTGATAAAGCTTGGTTCAAAATAGCCAAGCCAGCATTTGCATATTGTTCCTGAGTTTGGGAGACTTGTGCTTCTGTTAATTCAGTTCTACTCGTAATTTCATAATAAACTCTAAACTTTGCTTCCGTACCTGATGATCTTACTAATATCCAACTGTTATCATCAAAAACCATCATAATTCCATCATCGACTCTTGTACTAACAACCTTTTTTTCGACACCATTGATCCAAAATGTTTTCGCATCTTGGTACTTAAGCTGCAGATCTTTTTCAATGTCTTTTCTTAAAACCCGCCACTCATCAATTGTAATACTCTTAACCTCTTGTGGGGCTTGTTTAGCATAATAATATCCGAACTCCGCCTGAAGATCCTTGAAGAAAGAGTAAATATCCTTATTTTGATCTTTCATAATTTGTAAAGCCATCAAAAATCCGGCGATACCATCCTTTTCCTGAGTATGCCCCATAAAAGAGATCCCATCAGATTCCTCATATTTTACAAGAGCATCAATAAGTGGTCGGAACCACTTAAACCCGACCAATGTCTCATAAACTTTTTGATTATATATATTTGCAATAGCGACAGCAAACTTCGAGGATGGCAATGTAGTTGCAATAGGCCCCAAAATCCCTTTTTTAAGCAAATAACCGTAAGCGATCGCTCCAAACGTATTCATGTTGATATCAGAGTTGGCCGTTCCAAATCTGATACGATCAGCATCTGGATCCAATGAAACGACTAAGGTCATACGACGTTTTGGCTCTGCTTCTACCTTTGCCTTGGCTCGATCGATGATCACTTTTTGATTCTTTTCATTAGGTTCAGGTTTAACCCCATGGAAAGAATAATCGTCTTCAGTATTAATAAACTCCATGGCACCATTTTTGACAAGATCAGCAACAAGATCATT
This sequence comes from uncultured Candidatus Marinamargulisbacteria bacterium, assembly GCA_903910705.1. Classification (GTDB taxonomy): domain Bacteria; phylum Margulisbacteria; class Riflemargulisbacteria; order GWF2-35-9; family GWF2-35-9; genus CAIWAN01. The sequence continues at coordinate 1,195 of CAIWAN010000003.1, read as the reverse complement.
TCCTAATATTTCCTGAAGTTTCCCTCGGGACGAACCGTGCATATTATCCACTAAAATATAGAGGTCATCTTTCTTTTCACTTAGAAATTTTCTAATTGAAACAATATCGAGCAAGCCTTTACCTGAAGCAAACTGTTTTTCGATATATGCTGAAAATATTTTAGCATCATTAACCTCAACATAATTTCGCCCCCCATTGATTTCTTTAATATTCGGATTTGAAGCAATAAAATGATCACCTAGTGACATGTACTGCTTCGATTTTTGCTCTATGATATTGGTCAGGTTTGTATCCGCTGGCCCCCCATCGGCTGGATTGAACTTTAATCCCGCATAATCCATTGGATTGTGTGACGGAGTAAAGTTGATCGAACCGGCAGCACCAAGTTCGGTTACCAAGGCTGAACCGACGCCTGTAGGACATTCCCCTGCAAAATATATTTTGATACCTGCATTGGCGAGTTCTTTCATCGCGACATCCATAAATTCGTCACCCATAAAACGATTGTCACGGAATACAACGATTCCATGACTTTGAACATCCTCAAAGCTCAAATATCCATTTGTTTTCAAGAATTCATCTGTTCGCATCATATCGATGATTCCTCGAGTGACCTTATGAACATTGTAAACGGTAAAATCCTCCCCGATCTTTCCACGCCACCCAGAGGTACCGAACACGACAGTCGTTGCGTCTTTACGGTTTTTTGCACGAACACCCATCGTCGCACGAATGTCATCAATCAATTCTTTAGACAATTTTATGGCTTCACTATAAGTCTTATTATCTAAGGAGTTATAGAATTCTCCTATCAGAAGAGCTGCATCCCAAAATCTATCTTTCTTGAGCAATTGGATGACTTGATCGAGACGAGAATCACTTGGACATAAATCCTTCAGATTATTAGCCTTTCCCAATTTCGCAAGATCCTGTTTCTTTGAGGTCGCTACGATTTTCTTATTCATTCTAATTCCTCCTCGATGATATTTAGACTCAGACTAACTGAGTATCTATCGTGTGGGATTTTTAGGAATTTCATTTATATTTACAATTTTACAATGAAAGAATTTGGTGTATTTCCAACCCAAACATCATGAATAATACTTTTGCTTGCAATACTCTGTTTTTATAAACGATATATAACTATGACACACCCAAAAATAATTTCCATGAAGGAGCATCGTTATACTATTT
>CAIWAN010000002.1 GCA_903910705.1 uncultured Candidatus Marinamargulisbacteria bacterium | reverse complement strand
TTGTGTGCGCTCCGCTCCAGTATTCTTTGCTCATCCACCGGATTATCCCCCCTCAATACAACGGTTTGCAAGCAAACCTTTAATGGCTACCATTCATCCCCAGTCTTAAAAGACTGGGGTTTTCTGGTAAGTGTTATAAAATAATGCAATCGTAAATCTCGAAGAAGTCAAGAACCATGGATAAATGATGTCATTGAGTTTTGGGCAGGCTTCTTCTAAAATGAAGGAATGACAACTGACCAGTTATCAAGCACATTGAAAGTGAACTGATCCATGTCTAACGAGACCATTTCTGATCTGACATCCTTGTAACGTATAAATTAAGCTCCAACAATATGAAACCAAGCCCTCCCCTTGCCTCCCTCCTCAATTTCTTCACCTCGATGACCCTGTCACTCTATATCCTTGGGGCCATGACCCTCTTATTCATTATTAGCACCCTTATTCCAAATAACACGTTCACCGCCTCCCCGCTCTTTTATGGTTTGTCGTCACTTCTCTTCATCAATCTGACCCTCTGCTGCAGTCGACATAGCCTCCTATTGATCAAGCGATTGGTGCATAAGGGGAAGGCCGCAATTAACAAGTCTTTTATCCGCTCGGTCGCTATCCAATTGATCCACCTCGGTATCATTCTAGTTTTTATCGCCGCGTTGACCAAACTCTTTTTTGCCCAAAACATCGACATCACGCTACCTGAAGGCTCGACCTACACCCTGCCCGACCATCAACATCACATCAAACTCAATCGATTTCGCATCGTGCTCGACAAGAATAAGGATTTAAAGAACTACGAGAGCGATCTGTCGATTTTTAATGTGCAAGGCCGAGAGGAATCCCGCAAGAAACTAAGCGTGAATCACCTCGTCAAAGCAGGCGACTACTTACTCTACCAATCATTCTACGGCAAGTCGTTTACCCTGACCCTCACCACCCCACAAAATACCCGTCGAGAGTTAATCGCGCAAGAATCGCAAACGATCTCACTCAGTGCCACGGCCCAACTGCTTGTCTATCAATATTTTCCCGATTTCTCCGGCGGAACGGGGTTTGATTCGACCTCCCTGTCGTCCGAAGACAACAATCCGGTCTTGTGGCTGATCCTCAAAGGCGAACAGCCTCAGTCAATTATGCTGCCCCTCGGAAAGACCGTCGTCATCGAGAACATGACGCTTCAATTTAGCCGCTCACAAAACTATTCGGGCATAAAGGTTGTCAAAGACCCCTCCCTTATATGGATGTGGGCCGCTGTGGTATTATTATCTGTTGGGTTCCTGTCTATTCTTTATCTTTCCAAGGAAGCATCATGAGTCAAACGATATCTATGCACTCGCAATATACGGCGGAAGTGTTTGATCGATGGAGACGCACATGAAATTTCGAGTAAAGTCTTCAAGGGATAGGTTAAATTGCCCGTCGTCTTTTCCATCACTACCAGGTTCGTAAAATCTCCACGGGTTTTGGAGTCGAATTTTTTGGGTTGTTGGATCATACCCAACAATTGCATAGGCATGATTCTGGACAATATTTAAATCAGGAGTTAACCCCGATGTAGCTGCAATCATAGGAAGATTGTTATCAAGTGATTGTTTAATACGGTCTAGCAAATAATTACTGTCTACTCCCTGTCTCACTGTAAAAGCGTACTCGGTATATCTGTGCCCTGTAAGTGCCTGCAATCCAATAATGGCATCTCCACCCGATCCAATTATTGCATAGCCGCCCATGACTTGGGCATATCCTTTTTCAATAATAGCTACCCATGACTCGTGTTGGTCATCTACATTAAAACTCGCAAAGGTCGGGTGGCCCGTATCATCACGAACCATCAGATCAGGTTTTACGATGGTTGAAACAAGCGCGCCGGCCCCATCATGGAAATCAACCGTATAGCTACCGTCAAGATTAGGGTGGATCATGTCCTTGATCATTTGGGGATCAGAAGCAGCAAGGCTAGCAAGGGCAGCCAGAAAATAGCAATCCCCAGCTTGACCTTGTTGGACATCAAGGGGGCTAACGTCATTTACAAATAGTGGCTCCTTGACGTTTTCTAAATGGGAAGGGGAAATATTAGATGGGTTCGCAAGATCTTGACTTCTATCAATTTTGAAATAGTCATAAGCATAATTTGAAACCGTTATTCGATCAAGATCAACATGATTTATACTACAATCATACCCTCGATTTATATACAGGCTCTTACAAAAGTTTGCAAGTTCTTGAAATGAGATAGCTTGATTATAGGTTTTATAGTACAGCTGTGTTGCAGCCGTTATAGAGGATGCGTTATCATTGTAATAATTATACCAATTCCAGTTTTCAGGCAGTGGTGGTGCCGTCTGGAATTGACGATTGGCATACTGTCGATTTTCAAGACATCCATAATCGTTATAATGTTGCTCAGCCCAATCACGGGCGGCTGAACTACTGAAATCTGTGATGTGAAGAGTATTTCGGCAGTAGTTCTGTAGATCCAGGTTTGAGTAAATATAGGAGGTAGCATCCCAATCGGCAGGTTTACTGGGCTTAAGGGGGCGTCCTTCGTTAATCCCATAATGTACAAAGTGATTAGCCCCCCAGGTTCGTCGCGCGTCAGGGTTGGATAGGGTTGCCCCTGCTGCGTCTGCCGCTGCACAAAGGTCAGGATTAGCATTGACATAGGCTAAAGCATCGAATCCAGGACATAGTTTCTCAGCGGCAGCTTGAATCTGAGAATATTCGGGTGAAGCAACGAAGGCTTTTCTCATCTCGCTAAGACTCAAGCCATTATTTGCCTGTTCTTGCCAGTATTGAACTTCATTAGCATTAGGTGATCGATTAAGGAGATTGGTATATAGCGATTTAATTTGATCGCTTGAAACGGTTCCACCAGCGGCTCCTTGAATTTGAGCATATTCAGAAGAAGCTACGAAGGCTTGTCTCATTTCGCTAAGACTCATGCCATTATTTGCCTGTTCTTGCCAGTATTGAAGCCCCGAAGCATCGGGTGCTCGATTGAGTAGAGTGGTAAAGAGTCCAGTGATCTGTTCGTCCGAAACCGTGCGAACAGCAGAAGATAGCGTTGTTGAAGCCATTGTCCCCGTTGGTGTTGTGGTCGTGTTGGCTCCAGCTTGAATTTGAGCATATTCAGAAGAAGCTACGAAGGCTTGTTTCATTTCACTAAGACTCATGCCACTACTTGCCTGCTCTTGCCAGTATTGAAACCCACCCACATCGGGTGCTCGATTGAGTAGAGTGGTATATAGTCCAGTGATCTGTTGGTCTGAAACCGTGCGAACAGGGGTATTTTGAATAATGCTAATATCCGAAATGTCTTGAGTAATAGAAAGATAGGATGCACCAACATACTGCCCCGTATCGGCGTTGGAATTATCCAAGCCAATCATCATTAAGTCACCGAAATTACCTTCAATGGTATTCACACCCGTTGTTGAACTATATGAACCATAGCCTTGCTGTATTGTTGACATAAAGAATCCACCCCTTTATATATTTTTATTAGTCCGACAATAAGCAAATCGTAAATTACGCTGCCTTTATTGCATTAAAATAAATTGGTTCTTCAATTCCCTGTTATATAAGTGGTATTATTGTCGACATGACCGCACTTCATTCGCAACTATTCTTACTCGCTTTTGCTGGATACTTACTCTCAAGTCTGTTCTATTCGATCACAACCTTAATGGGGGCTCAGGGCACGTCAAAATGGGCTTTCCGACTGGGGTTGATCGGTTGGGTCGCGCATACTGCGGCCATTTTGCTTCGATGGGTCGACTCAGGGTTTATCCCTGTCTCTAATATGTATGAATCGTTGTCCTTTTTCGCGTGGGCCATTGTGGCAGGGGCGCTTTGGCTAGACTGGAAAAAGAAGCATTCCGCGGTCGCTTGGCTGACCATGATCACCGGTGTCGTCATGATCGGTCTCGCCTCACTGATGCCCTCAACGATCAAACCCCTCGCACCTGCCTTGCAGTCGGTCTGGCTCAAGCTCCATGTGACCTTTGCGTTTCTGGGTGATGCGGCCTTTGCGATCGCCTTTGTCGCAGGACTCCTCTACTTAATGAAACGATACCTGCCCTTTGCTTGGGCAAAACGTTTACCCGAACTCGAGTCCCTCGACAAGTTAGGCTACCGATATATTTGCCTTGGGCTACCGATCTACACCATTGGTGCGCTCATTTTCGGTGCGATATGGGCCTATTATGCGTGGGGCAGCTATTGGAGCTGGGACCCCAAAGAAACATGGGCACTCATTACCTTTTTGATCTATGCGTTGTATCTTCATTTACGCTTAAAAAAGGGAATGAAGGGAACGGTCTCAGCTTGGTTTGCCGTTCTGGGCTTCATCATGGTCATTTTCACCTACTTCGGTGTCAATTTTTTGCTCACGGGGTTGCATTCGTACGCGTAAGTGATGGAAACGATTGTGACATGGTTAGTTGTCGTGGGGATCATATTATTTTTTGTCCTGCCCTATATTCGAAAGACGAAACAAAATGCCCAGTTATCCTTGCAGACCAAGGAACGATCGAAGCAACTTGGAGCCGACAAACCCACCGTCCAACACCCTCAGATCAACCTCTCACTCTGTATCGGCTGCGGAACCTGTGTCCGAAAATGTCCAGAGGGAACAGTTCTAGGGCTCGTCGGGGGCAAGTCGACGATCATTAATGGCGCGAACTGCAAAGGGCATGGCCGATGCGAGGCAAGCTGTCCGGTTGGGGCGATCACGATCGGACTTGGAGACACCTCGAAGCGCACCGATATCCCCTTCGTTGACGCCAATCAGCAAACCTCCATTGCAGGCATCTATATCGCTGGCGAGCTGGGTGGCTTTGCGTTGATAAGAAATGCCGTCAATCAAGGCAAAGCGATCATTAAACAACTTAAGCCCCCTCTTCCCAAAACCCCCGACCTCTTCGATGTCATTATCATCGGCGGAGGGCCCGCAGGTATTGCGGCGGCCTTGGGCGCCATCGAAAACCAGTTATCCTACTTACTCATCGACCAACAAGGGATCGGGGGAACCGTTCGTCAATATCCTCGCGAGAAACTTGTCTTGACCGACCTCGTCGAACTGCCACTCTATGGCAAACTCACCCGATCCGAATATGCGAAAGAGGAACTGATCCAACTATGGGAAACGATACACGATCAATACAAGCTCCATTCAGTCTTATCAAAAAAGCTATTTAATGTTGTCCGGCAAGACGATGGGGTCTTTGATGTCAGGGTCACGGATATCAACGACCCCAAAATGATCAGCCGTTACAAAGCCCAAAACATCATCTTAGCTCTGGGGCGACGGGGCAATGAAATCGCCTTACTGAAAAAGATCGGTATCCGGTTTGGAGCAGAAAACGATCATGACAAATAAACAAAACGGAACACGACCGTTTCACCTCCTATTAGGGATATTGTATATTTTCACCTTTACGGCCTTTGTTTTTTTCTTGGTCAAAGGACTCCCCTATTACGGCCTACCGATGACCGAGCGCCCGTTTTCTCCCTTGCATGAACTGTACAAACCAGGGGGCCTTATTGGCCATGGACTGGGCATCCTTGGAACCGGCATGATGTTGCTGATGCTGATCTATTCCATTCGAAAACGGATCGCCTTCTTCTCGAATTGGGGAAACATCAAAGATTGGTTGAATGTCCATATTTATCTCGGCATCATGGGACCTTTGTTTATTCTACTTCATACCTCCTTTAAGTTCGGAGGGGTCGTAGCCGTAAGCTTTTGGTCGATGGCGGCGGTTGCCCTTAGCGGATTCGTCGGCCGATATTTATATATCAAGATCCCCCAAGAGATCAAAGACCGAAAAGAAAAAGTATCAGCCCACAGCGATTTTATCGAAAACCAGAACCTGAAATGGCAGCATGATCTGGACGATGTCGAGGCCAAATACGGCCAGATCGAACCCGACCCTCGATCCGAGAAAATGAACGCCTCCAATAATATGGGGCTCTTCTTTCTTCAGATCATCCAAAAAGACATCGCCAACTTTTTTTACCTTCGACGGCTTAGTCAAAACTATTCGACCAAACACCATCTGGCTCGAAAAGAATTCAAACAAATCCGCAAAGCGCTTATCAAACGAACCCAACTTGCCGATCAGATCAAATTCCTCAAACAACTTGAGCATCTATTTCACTACTGGCATGTTATTCATCGCCCGTTTGCGTATATTATGCTAACCATTCTCTTTATCCATGTTTCTATCGCCCTTTTCCTTGGTTATGTCTGGATTTTCTAAAGCCCTTCTGCTGCTTCTATTCCTGCTGGCACCGGCTTTTTCAAGTCAGTTTTCTCCGGGTGACCTCAACGCATCCCATGCTCATTTAGAGGGGTTGGGGAATTGTCTAAAATGCCATGAGGCCGCTAAAAAAGTATCCCATCAGAAATGTCTAAATTGTCATTCTGCCGTTGCGAAAAACAAGGGGCTCCATTCCCGCGCTGACTATCAAAACTGTTTAACGTGTCATAAAGATCATCTGGGGAAAGAGTCCAGCCTGATCCGTTGGTCAGGCGGAAAACCGGACTCCTTTAACCACAACATCACCGGCTTTCGATTAGAAGGAAAACACCGCCAATTGGCCTGTGATAAATGCCATACCGCCAAACAGATCGCCAATCAAAAGACGAGCTATCTCGGTTTATCAAAAGACTGTTTTGCTTGCCATAAAGACCCGCACCAAAATCAACTGTCTTCAACCTGCACAAACTGCCACAATCAAGACAGTTGGAAGCCCTCCCCCCACTTCAATCATAACAAAACACGCTACAAGCTAACCGGAAGACATGCCAGCCTGAAATGTGCCCAATGTCATAAACGCTCCACCAGCAACGGCTCGATGTTGTTTAACATTTCGAACTACTCCACGTGCTCGGCCTGCCACGAAGACAAACACAAAGGTCTCCTTGGAACGACTTGCGAGAAATGCCATTCCACCGAATCATGGAAAACACTGGCAAAGGGCGTCCCCTTCAACCATGACTTGACCCGATACCCCCTCAAAGGCAAACATACCTCTGTCAAGTGCCAACAGTGTCACCCAAAAGACAAGAAAAACGACCGTCCCCTCGTCTACAATAAATGTGAGGGGTGTCACAAGAACACTCACGTAAACGAGGTTACGCAATCCCCTTGCGAATCGTGCCATACCGTTGCCCAGTTTTCACCCGCCACGTATTCGATGGCTCGCCATAATGCTCAAACCCATTTCAAGATCAGTGGCGCTCATTTGGCGGTTTCCTGCAAAGCCTGCCATGTCCGTCCTTTGTCCAAACAGTGGGACTTTCGTTCTCATGAGACCGGCTGTGCAAACTGCCACCCGAACAAACACAAAGGCGCCTTCAGAGCGATCAATGAGGCGAAGGCCTGCGACGCGTGTCACGATGACCGCAACTGGGTTGCGTCCAAATTTAATCATAATCAGGACAGCCGATACATATTGGACGGGGCCCACCGAAAACTGGCTTGTCGGGTTTGTCATCAAGGGGGCATCTATCAGCCACTCCCCTTAACCTGTCAGGGGTGTCATATCAATGGGAAATAAATTACGGCTTTCATTATTCCTTTTGCTTTGTGGGATAAGTTTTAGTCTTCAAACCAAGACCCAAAACCCTCATGGAAATATCAAAACCCCTTGTGCCGTCTGCCATACCTCAGATTCGTGGCAGATCGATACGCAGAAGTCCCCTTTCAAGCATGATGAAACGGGCTTTCGACTGACCCATGCGCACAAAAAAGCCCCCTGTGCGGCGTGTCATCGGTCGAGCAGCTTTTATAAAGTGGGGACACGTTGTGCCGATTGCCATCAGGATGTTCATAAAGGGAAAATGGGGGTCGCGTGTGAAACCTGTCATGACAACGATCGATGGGCCAGTCAAAAGATCCAACGGAATATGATCCAATCGCATCAAGAAGCCGGCTTCCCGCTCGTCGGGGTTCACGCTCGCATTGAATGTTCACAGTGCCACGCAAACAATCAATATCGGGGCACTCGTTCAACCTGTTACGATTGTCACGCCAAAGACTATTTGGCGACGTCTGCCCCCAATCATGGCTCGCTGAACATCGAAAAGAACTGCAATAAATGCCATACGGCACTCTCTTGGCTAAAGGCCTTCTTTTCTCACAATAGTTTTCCTTTGACCGGCACTCACAAGTCAACACCCTGTTCTGCCTGTCATATCAGTGGATATTCGGGAACGCCGAACACCTGTTACGGCTGTCATAGCGCTGACTATAACAACACGACCAACCCCAAGCATGCCAGTTCAGGAATAAATACAAGTTGTGAGTCCTGTCATAGCACAACAGGATGGTCAGTTAACCATACTTTTCCGATAAACCATAAAAGAAGCAGTTGTAACGACTGTCATCCCTCTAACTACACGACCTATTCTTGTCTGAGCTGTCATAATTCCAGTCATACCCGATCACCAAGTAATGCCGATTGCATGCGCTGTCATCCCGATGGAAGAAAACATGATTAAACATCTCATGATGGGGTTGATACTGTTGAGCATCGCCTTATCTGTTGATATTCAGGTCAGCTATCTTTCCCAAGAGAATGTCTATCTGAATGCCGGTAGTCTTGCGGGGCTATCCGAAGGGGATATCGTAGCCGCTGTAGCCAATCCATCCATCGAGTTAGAGGTTCTCTATACCTCGAAGTATTCCAGTGCCTGCAAATTTCTTACGGAAGGTCAAACCCTCAAAACAGGCGACCTTGTCTTTATCAAGATAAAGCGAGGCCTTGTCGAAACCCCTCTGATTGAAGAACCGCCCCCTCCTCCCGTCATCAAGAGATCCAACATGAAAATAAGTGGCTATTACAATACCTTCACCAATGGGTCGACGATCGGACAAGGGCTAAAACTCGGCATCCGCTCCATTGCCAACCTTCGGGACCTTGATCTTGCTTTTCGAGGGACAGATCGATCCTGTCAAGTTGCGCAGCTCTACTATTCGCCGACAGCAGGACAAACACTATGGGTGGGCCGTTTCGTCCCCCGTGATATCGTCTATGTCGGAACCCTTGATGGGGGCCAAGCGAGTTATAGCCCAACAGCGGGTTGGACGGTGGGAGGGATCATCGGACGCGAAACGGACACAAACAAACAAGGTATCTACTCCAAATGGGACAACCTCATGGTGGGGGTGATCCACGAGAGCAGCCCGTCTCAAAATAATATTAACAATCTTTTCTATACCGCCACACTTCCGCCTCTCATGAACTGGACGATCAATAGCCGTGCGTTATATGGGAACATAAGCGATAACCAAGCCCCAACGATCAAGCAAATCAGTGCAGAAGGAACGCTCAAGCTCTCGAAAACCTTGCAAACCGGATTTAGTGCATGGTACGAAAATACCGACGTGGCCTATTATGGGCTGCGGCTCTTTGGACAGATCAAAGAGGATCAAACCCAACTCGGTCTCTCAGTGCAGAGCCGCCGAAACGATTGGCAACAGTCCTATTCGGTAGCCACTACCTATCAAGGCAAGACTATATTTATCGCGAACTCAATGTTCAACGCTCGGGGTGATTGGTCATGGTCGGATGATTACTATTCGCTTTCTGGGTCGGCAGCCATCCAACAAAACTGCTTCACGAATCATGATCTGACGGTTCGAGTCTTGGTGTACGTCTATAAGCACACCCTAAGCGAAACGGCAGTGTTCTACCCCTCACTCCAGATCAATGACGAGATCGCCCTTCTCGAGAATTGGGATCTCTCCATAAGTGCCGAGCAATATTTTGGCGCCGATGCTCCACCAAGCTCCTTTTATCTCAGCCATACTTTCTATTACTAATTTCGGCGACTTCGTGTCATAATCACCCTGCTACGCGCTTGTAGCTCAGTGGATAGAGCACTGGCCTCCGGAGCCAGGGGCCGGGGGTTCGAATCCCTTCAGGCGCGCCAGTAAATTTCACCAATACGGGATTCGAACCCAAAATCATTGTCCCGATCGATATTTTAAATTCTGGCAAATCAGAAAATACATGGTTCAGCTAGCTGCTTATCGAACCACCTAATGGGGGTGAGATTAGCAGGTGCACCGCAAGGCGTAGCCGAGGACTATCCCTTCAGGCGCGCCAGTAAATTTCACCACCACGACTGCGCCTTCCAAATTTAGTATTGTGTGAATATAATGAGTGTGATATGCCGTCACTAGAATACATTACCGATCAAATTGTTAAACGGGTTTCCCCAATAAAGGTCTCCGTTTTTGGCTCATACGCCAGAGGCGCTCAAACACCTGATAGTGATGTTGATATTTTTGTTGAAATTGCTGACAATCAAGATCTATTTCAAGTAAAACGCGAGATAAATCGAGCACTAATTGATAGAATATTTTCTCTTGATCTTATCGTTGAGAACTCATCTCTTGTCGAGAAGAATAAAAAAAATAAGGCTTCTTTTTACTCAATGGCCATCGAGGGACAATGTAAGGTACTCTATGAACAAGCTTGATGTATCAGAATGGATAAAATTCGCCAAAGGCGAGATCAGCAACCGTACCGCAGGCTGAGCGAAGTCGAAGCCGAGGACTATCCCTTCAGGCCCACAAATTATCTTTACTTTGTCTTGATACAGGAAAATCTAGATTCACGCCTTAACACCCTCCCCATTTCACGGTATAATATCGCCCGACGTGTGCGCTGTTAGCTCAGTTGGTAGAGCAATTGACTCTTAATCAATGGGTCGAAGGTTCGAATCCTTCACAGCGCACCAATCAAAATAGTCACCGGTGAGAACCACCGCCCTGCGAGGACTCTTAATGAACATCGATCGCCTCAAAAATGTCATCCTGCTTATTCATGAGAACCTCTTCTTTTTACTTCGGCGCACCACGTGGTCCATCATGGCCTTAATGGCGATTTTCAGCGTCCTCCTTGAAGGCTTATTCCTCCTCAAAGGCACCCATCTTGGGCTTGACGGATTCCTTGCCCTTTGGCTTGGCACAACGCTGTCGCTACTTAACCTTAACGTCGCCTACCCGATCATTTTTCGTTTCCTAGGCAACAAAGAGATCGACTATATTCATCAACCTGAACGCTTGTTCGATAAATACTATGCCGCAAGCCTCATTATGGCGCTCATTATGATCGTACTCCCCATGGGTGGACTGATCTTTACCCTAGCCGTTTTTGGCGGCTCCAGTGCCATCTACTATTTATTAGGTATCGGGATCGTCTCGTTTATTACGCGACTCGGTGGGGGGATCTTCGCCAAAGGGGCCGACCTTGCCAGCTCGATGGTCAAAGAGAACGACTCTCGCAGTCCTGCCGCCATCGCCGACAAGATCGGGGACTATCTCAATAATGGCCTCGCACTTTCTTTCGACCTTATCGAATCGCTGATCGGTATTCTCGTCGCGATGATCCTTTTTATTCAAGGCCATCTGGTCGACAAATCCCTCCGCGACACCCTTTACTACGCCGTATTGTCGTACCCCTTCTTTATTATATTGGGGAGCATCGTGATTAGTTTTATTTCAGGATTTTTATTATTAGGCCTTAAACGAAAAACCCTTTTAGGCAACGCCCTCAAGCCGATCCATAGTATCTATGTCAGTCTTTTTATGATCGGCCTTTTCTCGTTTATCTTCTCTGTCTACTACATTCTTCCGTCCTTTTCCTTTTTATCATCCTTGGGTTTCTCGACAGGCATGGCTCCCTATATTTGCATCGTCCTCGGCTTAATTCTGGCGGTATTCATTGGCATCGCCACCGACTACTATACGTCCGATGCCCATCAACCCGTTCGAGAACTAGCCAGTTTCGCCGAGCACTCTGCGCCTCTTGCTATGTTAAACGGTCTCGCCGTTGGCATGAAAAGCCTCTATTGGCCTCTCTTTTTTGAGGGGGTTTTCTTTTTGATCGCCTATCGACTCTCTGGGTTCTACGGGATCATGATGATGGCTACCGGTTTTATGGCCATGGCGCCGACCATCCTTGCCGCCTCCCTTTATGCCCCGTTTGCCGATAACATTACGGGACTAGCCAAAATGGAATCCAACGACCCCGACATTATCAAAGGGGTTCAACAATTAGACATCATGGGCAACACCCTTTCTGCGCTCGCCAAAAATTATGCCTCGAATGCTACGCTTATCGTCGTCTTTTCTTTGTTCCTCGCCTATATAAAAGTATCAGGCGTCCACTATGAGTCCGTGTCAATTTTTCACCCGCTCATCGTCTCAGCCTTGTTCTTTGGTGGCCTACTCCCCTATGTTTTATCCTCGACGCTGATTCGAGCGGTGTCCTATACGGCGATACAAATGGCCGATGCTTCGATCGAACAGATCAAAACCATTCCCTATTTATTCGAGCAAAAAGCCTTCCCCGATATGCGCGTGTTTATTCTCGATAGCGGGGTCAAGATCATCCGAGACTTGTTCATCCCGACCCTCTTTGTTTTGTTCATCCCCATCCTGATCGGAAAGCTCTTCGGTGCGGACATGCTCGCCACGATCTTTATGGGCATTATGATCAGCGGCATATTTCTGTCCATGAGCTTCACAAATGCAGGAGCGGTATTAGATAACAGCAAAAAGATGATGGAAAAGGGACATTTTGGTGGAATGGGGACAAAGACCTATGAGAATGCCATGATGGGCGACCTCTTTGGCGATGCGTTAAAAGATCTGGCCGGCCCATCGCTGAACAATTTCGTTAAAGTCATGATCACAGTGGCCATCATTGTTTTGCCACTGATAATATAGGGTTCTAAATACAAGGAGGGGTTTTATGGTAAGGAAAGTCATCATAGCAGGAAATTGGAAGATGTTCACCGATTTGGACGAGGCAACCCAGCTCGTTAAAGGGTTAAAGGCTAGTTATGCCAACAAGAACGATGTTGAAGTGGTCATTTGCCCGCCGTTTATCAGTTTAGCCACCGTTCGCGAGCTCATCAAAACATCAAGCAACCTTCTTCTGGGCGCACAGAACATGTACCCCGAAGAAAAGGGTGCGTTTACCGGCGAAACATCACCCATGATGCTTAAATCGGTTGGATGTCGATACGTGATCGTGGGCCACTCCGAGCGTCGCGAATATTTCAAAGAAAGCAACGCGTTCCTCAACAAAAAAGTCAAAGTCGCCCTCGACTACCAACTCATCCCAATCTACTGTGTCGGTGAGACGTTGACCGAGCGTGAATCGGACAAAACCTTTGCCGTTATCAAGACCCAACTTGTCGAAGGTCTTGCTGGCTTTTCTGCCGAACAGCTCAAAAAGATCGTCATTGCTTATGAGCCCGTTTGGGCCATTGGTACCGGTAAAACAGCAAGCCCCGAACAAGCCGAAGCGGTTCATGCCTTTATCCGTAAAGAGCTATCAGACTTATCGGATGCCAAAACTGCGGATAGTCTGTCTATCCTTTACGGAGGCAGCGTCAAACCAGAGAATGTAACCGAGCTCATGGGCAAGGAGAACATTGACGGGGCGTTGGTCGGTGGAGCGAGTCTGAAAGCCGATAGTTTCTTAGGCATCATCAATTATTAATATAAAGGAGTTCAATCATGGTTAGTTATAAAGAATTAGGTTTATCCAACACAAAAGAGATGTTTCAAAAAGCGTTCGACGGAAAGTATGCCATACCAGCCTACAACTTCAACAATATGGAGCAGTTACAAGCGATAGTCACGGGTTGCGCGCAAACCGGCTCTCCTGTCATTATGCAAGTATCGAGTGGTGCTCGAAAGTATGCCAATCAAATCCTCTTACAGTATATGGCTCAAGGCGCCGTCGAGATCGCTCGTTCGATGGGCAGCAATATCCCGATCTGTCTTCACCTCGACCATGGCGATAGTTTTGAATTAGCCAAGTCCTGTATCGATAGTGGGTTCTCGTCCGTCATGATCGACGCCTCCCACTTTCCATTCGAAGAGAACATTGCCCTCACCAAGAAAGTCGTCGAATACGCCCACGACCGCGATGTATCGGTCGAAGCCGAGCTCGGCGTCTTGGCTGGCATCGAAGATGAAGTCTCTCACGAGCACTCAAACTACACCGACCCCAACGAAGTCCAAGAATTCGTTAGCAAGACCGGCGTCGACAGTTTGGCGATCTCCATCGGAACCAGTCATGGTGCCTTCAAGTTTAAACCCAAAGATTGCACCCTCACCGCTGAAGGTGTCCTCGTTCCCCCACCCCTTCGTTTCGATATCCTCGAAGAGATCGAAAAACGTTTACCGGGGTTTGCGATCGTTCTTCATGGGGCGTCGTCCGTTGTTCCAAAATATGTGGACATGATCAACCAATACGGTGGCAAACTTGATGCAGCCGTTGGCATCCCAGAGGATCAACTCCGTCGTGCTGCCAGCAGTGCGGTTTGTAAGATCAATATCGATAGCGACGGTCGTTTAGCGATGACAGCCGCCATCCGTAAAGTATTCGCCGAGAGCCCCAGCGAATTTGATCCCCGCAAATACCTTGGCCCTGCTCGTGAAGAGTTGATCGAACTCATCAAGCATAAAAATGAAAAAGTCTTAGGCAGCGCCGGAAGATACTAAGGAGACATTATGAGCACATTGACTGATTCACTAAACGCTTGCGAAAGAAATTGTTCCGTCTTTGAGAATGCGATCCGCACATTGGACATTCCAACCTGTGGAGTGTTTCTGCAAAGTGGCCCCCTCGCCCCCGTTACCTTTACGGAAACAGGCGAGACCCTTTCCACCAAAGACTCGGACATAGTCAATAAGGCGTTTAGTCGATCGGTCAAGGGTTCCATGAACCATGTCCTTAAAGCAGATAGCGTCAACACCGCTCCCCAAAATGGAAAGCGAGTCGCTGTTCTTTTCTCAGGGGGGCCCGCAGCAGGCGGACATAATGTCGTCGTTGGCATTAAAAATATCCTTGGGGACGACAACACTTTGCTCGGTGTAAAAGCAGGACCGAAAGGTCTATTAGAGGGGGACCTCTTTGAGATCACCCGTGCGGACATTGCCAAGATCACCAATACTGGGGGGTTCGACTTCCTCGGCTCCGATCGCACCAAGATCAAAACCGACGAACAGTTTGCCAAGGTAAAAGAAACGTGTGTCCGGCACAACCTCGACGCCATTGTGGTTATCGGTGGCGATGACTCGAATACCAACGCAGCGATCTTAGCCGAAATGCTCTACACCGGCGTCAAACCCGATGGGTCGGGGGTTGCGGTGATCGGCGTTCCCAAAACGATCGATGGCGACCTTCAAATCGGAAGCCTTCTGCCCATTTCGTTTGGATTTGATACGGCGACAAAGATCTACGCCGAGCTGGTTGGCAATATCTTACAAGACACCCCCTCCAGTCGAAAATACTGGCACTTCATCAAGTTGATGGGCCGGTCAGCATCCCATGTCGCGCTCGAAGTCGGGCTTCAAACCAAACCCGCCATTACGCTCATCTCTGAAGAGATCGCCGAGCAGCGTCTTTCACTTGGTGAGATCGTCGAGCAAATTTCATCTGTCATTATCGCAAGAGCCAAGAAAGGCATTAATCATGGGGCCGTCCTTATCCCTGAAGGTGTGATCGAATTCATTCCCGAAATGACCACAATGATCGAGGATCTTAACGATAAATTGGCCCATTTTGCGACCGAAATCGAGGGCAAGTCCATCAGTGAAAAACGTGACTTCATTGTCACCAAGCTAAAAGCGCAACACGCGCAGCTGATGGCCTCACTTCCTGACTATATGGAAGAAATGCTTTTAGCCGATCGTGATTCTCATGGCAACCTTCAAGTGTCCCTCATTCCTACTGAGCGGTTATTGATTGATATGGTCGCTCGTCGGATCAAAGAAAAAGATCGTTCCGTAAAATTCAACACCCAAAACCACTTCTTTGGCTATGAAGGCCGCTGTGGGGCGCCAACGCTCTTTGATGCCGCGTATACCTACAATCTTGGCCTAACAGCAGGCTCCTTAATTCTGACCGGTCGAACCGGCTATATCGCAAGTATCGCCCATTTAGACAATGGGGGAACACCACTCGCCCTTCCGTTGACCGGACTCCTTAATGTAGAACGTCGACATGGACAAGACGAGATGGTCATCGAGAAAGCGTTGGTCAAAACCGACTCGCCCGCTTTTCAATATTTCAATTCACGGCGTAAAGATTGGGCCGAGAGTGACCACTTTGCTTCACCAGGGCCTCGTCAATTGTGGGGCCCCGCCGCCAAACAGCTCCCCATCACAGTTGCCTTAAACCAAAGCTACGATGGCCTACTGTTCGACTTCTAATCACAGATAAATATTGAGATTATTGCCAAGACCCCTCTTCTATAAAGAAGGGTCTTGGCAGAACTTTATAGCTTCTGGATCAGTAGCCCTAAGTCATGAAGTTTACTATTTATATCGGAAATGGATAACTTATCTACAACGGTCCGTCGTGAAAGATCGCTAATAGAGGAACTGTTCTCTTTAGAGGCATTTGTATTTCCAGTGGCCATATCGAGGACATTCTCAATGCGCTTAACCGACTCATGGACCGCAGAATCGACTTCATCCATGTTCTCACTCGTGGATTTGATCTCTGTTTGAAGGTGGTCGATCGTACTCACAACCTCAGACGAACTCGCGCTGATCTCTTCAGCTACAGCGGAGATGTTCTGGATCTGATCGGTGTTCTTTTCAACGGCAACCAAGATATCCTCAAGGGCTAATTTCGCCTTGGATGCAGTTTCCACGCCGACATTAACCTCTTTGATCCCCTCACTCATCGAGGCAATGGATACAGACGTTACATTTTGAATGTCTTGGATCAACGTCGTGATCTCATTGGCAGCCTCGGCTGATCGTTCAGCCAGTTTTCGGACCTCATCCGACACAACGGCAAACCCTCGCCCAGACTCCCCTGCCCGCGCCGCTTCGATCGCTGCATTTAAGGCCAATAAATTGGTTTGAGTCGCAATATCTTGGATAACGCCAATGATCTTTCCGATCTGAACCGAACTTGTCCCTAATTTCTCAATTTGAGCCGAAATACCGGACACCTTCGTTTGAATTGAGTTCATGGAATTGACGGACTCAACGACGCGCTGTTTACCTGTTTTGGCAATATCACTTGTCTCAACTGAAAACTTGGCGATCTGATTGACGTCATTGCTGATACTGTTGATCGCTCGACTGATCTCTCGGATAAGATCGGACGATTTCTCACTTGTCTCAAGTTGAACATTAAAACTGCGTTTGGTTTTACCCACGATATTCATAACCTGAGACATTTCAGAACTGATCTCGTCGATATCCCCATTTTGCTTGATGGAATTCTTGAACATATTTTGGGAGGCATCATTAACCGTTTCGAGTGTCTTCGAATTAGTCTCAACACTTTGCTTAAGATCGGCAGACGCTGAAAGGATCTGATTTGACAACCCTTGGAACTGTCTAACGTGGTCAACTCTTGCAGAGGCTTGCCCGTTCAAACTCGCCAACTGCGCTTGCACCTTAGACTGCTGACTGATCAGCGAAAAAAGGATAATCGAGATCAAACTACCAAACAACAATAAGATCACCATCACCCCAATTAATTGATCATGCGGAGACGGCAAGGATATCATCGAGATCAGC
The DNA here is from genome assembly GCA_903910705.1 of uncultured Candidatus Marinamargulisbacteria bacterium. Classification (GTDB taxonomy): domain Bacteria; phylum Margulisbacteria; class Riflemargulisbacteria; order GWF2-35-9; family GWF2-35-9; genus CAIWAN01. The sequence goes on along the minus strand of CAIWAN010000002.1, from coordinate 17,516 downwards.
ACCAATAGAATAGAGGCCAACAGTAGCCCCCATCCCGTATAAAGTTTAGCCTTGATAGAGACGCGATTTAATAGATCCATAATAACCCCCTGTAGATTTAAGAATTAACTTTTGTTAAGTTCTATTTTATCGTTAAAAGGGTTGATATTAGAAGCTTTTTTGAGAAATAAACTTTTCGGCAGAAAGGGCGGCGATGGTTCCGTCACTTACCGCAGTCGTGATCTGGCGATATTTTTTACTTCGAATATCCCCCGCGACAAAGACACCCTCTCGACTGGTTTTCATGTCTTCATCCGCAACGATATAGCCGCCTTGGTCCAAAACAAGCTGGTCTGAAACGACTTCATTTTGAGCCTGATAGCCAATAAAGACAAATATCCCGTCGGCGTCAGTTATGATCTTGCGTTCATGGGTGACCAGATCTTCAATCTCTAGGGCCTCAAAATGATCCGTCCCCATAAATTGACGAGGCTCATGATGAAACAACACCTTGATCTTCGGGTTATTGCTGGCCTCCTCGACAGCCGTTGCATTGGCTTGGAACGTTTCGAATTGGTGAATGATCGTCAACTCACTGACGAATTTTGTTAAGAATAGTGATTCCTCAACGGCGGAGTTCCCCCCTCCGATAACCAGCACTTTCTTGCCTTCGTAAAAAGCGCCATCACAGGTCGCACAGTAAGAGATCCCTTTACCAAACAGTCTATCTTCACCCTCAAGACCCAGTGAACGAGGCTTTGACCCTGTCGCAATGATCAACGCCTTATACTCGATGGTGAGCGTTTCGTCTACAACCACATATCGTTTAGCCATATCCAATTGATCGATCTCTGCCGCCATGATGACCTGAGTCCCTGACGCTTTGGCTTGCTCATTCATTTTGTGCATCAGCAAATATCCGTTAATCGGATGCTCGGTTCCGGGATAATTAGCGACTAAGTGAGTTAGATTCACTTGACCTCCGGGAGTGCCTTTATCGATAACGATCGTCTTCAGTTTGGCACGACTCGTATAAATAGCGGCCGATAACCCCGCGGGTCCAGCACCGATGATCAGCACGTCGACGACTTCTCGTCGGGGAACGATCGCCGAACCTTGAGGTTTGACCCCATAGGTTGCTTCGATCTGAGCCATGAGTTGACTCTTCAGGATCGCGCCGCTCATTTTGGGAGCGACTTCTTTACCGTTCCTATAAAAAAGAAGCGTCGGAGACGATCGGACATTCAAAGAAAGGGCTAACTCTTTATTATCTTGTCGAAATATTTTTACGATTTTGACAGCATCTCCATATCGGGCTTGAACATCCTCAAGTTTAGGAAAAAGTGCCTCACAAGGAGGGCACTCCGTTGAAAAGAAGTCGACAATAACAGCGCCCTCTTGATGGAGCACCTCAGCTTCAAACGCTGGTGATGATATTTCTTTAACCATACCCTCTATGATGCACCCTTCAGACTAAAAGATACAAGGTTATTTCAGAACGTCCTGATAATACCTCAAACCCTCGTCCATAATGGCCTTGATGGGTTTGCAGTTTGGGGCTTGAACATTGCCTTCACGATCTTTGGCGATCACGCCGCACCCCCCGCCACAGACAACAGCGACACTGCAACTTTGACACTCAGGGATCGTAAAGATAGTGCGATCTACCCACGGCTTAATCGCCACCTCATTCATCACCAATGCAGGATAATACTGCCCTAGCCGATAATCATCACGCCCACAGCTCGCCGTACATCCATACACATTTCCTGCGGCGTCAAAGACCCATTCCGACTTGGCGGCGGGGCAGGTATCAAAGCTGGGTTGGTACATTTCCCCTTTATTGATGAGCTGTGTGATCCCAAAAAAACTGGGCATGTGTAAACGCGCCAATATCGGCTCCGCTTTAAGCAACGCCACATACTCCGATATCATCTCATCCAACTCAAATAAATCGCTGGGAAGGCTGTAGTCGTTGATCAGTTCATAGTTACGCCCCAACGAGGTCTTAAAAAGCTCCTTCGGGAGATCAAGGAACCCCATCGCTTCAAGTCGTCGAGCGAGGTCAGGCAAGGTTTTCAGGGTTTTTCGGTCAATGATCAATCGGATTTGTATCGGCAACTTAGCCTCTTTCGCAGCAACAAGTCCCTCAACGATTGTGTCAAAGGTCGGTCGATCGTCTTTTGTCCGCCGACGCTTATCGTGTTCACATTTATCCCCATCGATGGAAACATGGACTTCCCGAAGGTCCCCTGTTGCAAGCAAAGAGACATATTCTTTCAAGTAAAACCCATTCGTCACAACCGCCATCGGTATATTTTCAGCATTCAATTCTTCAATAATTCGCTCGAATAGCTTTGTATGTTTGTCGCCGGGCCATAATGGTTCTCCGCCAAAGATTGTCACTGTAACAGATCGTCCCGTATCAAGTTTGAACTGCTTAATATAGGACATAAAGGCTATGAGTCGCTCTTCATCAAGCAGAGAATGTGCCGAATCGATTCCTTTTTGATAGCAATACTCACAATTAAAGTGGCAAGCGTAGGTGGGAACCAACATAAACTGAACCTCTTGAGTCGCCATATCCGCCGAAAAAGAGGCATACCGCTCGGCAATATAAGCTTGTTCAGCTAAAGGCGTCTCGAAGAAATAGCCTCGCTCTAGCCAGTCTGTTCGCTCCTCATCGGTCCGAGAAATACCGGACATAAACGCAGCAACATCTTGTTCGTCTCCCAAATCGACAGCACCGGATAATAAGTTATAGAAAACAACCCGTCCATCACCCAGACGAGTGATTTGATTATATTTAGAAGCGATCATCGACGCACACCCTTCAAAATTATACTTTCGAGCTCATACCCTTCTTTGATATATCGGCGACTCGAAACGATACAAATATCTTTAAATCCGACCGATTCAACGATGGCCAAATAATCTGACCTCGGAATAGCCCCACCCCAACACGCCGCGATAGCCACCGGATCGTTGCGGACACTATCTGGTAATGGCTGCACGGACATGACGTCTGCCACAACAAAGACTCCCCCCGCCTTTAATACACGAGCAATCTCGCAGAAAACCGCCCGCTTATCAATAATATGATTAATGACGCAATTGCTGGTCACCCCATCCTGCGATACGCTTTCTAAAGGCAATGACGTGATGTCCGATACAACCCATGTCAGATAGGGCTCAGGATATCGGGTTTTCGCGATGTCGATCAGAGCGGACGTCATGTCCACGCCGGTGACGCGCCCCCTTGATCCGATTTTCTTAGCCATTTGGGCGGTAAACGCGCCTTTACCACAACCCAGATCACACCAATGTGAACCGACCTCAACGTTTAACCATGGCCATAAATTGGCACACCCCATGGATTCGCCGGCTTCGGCTTCATAGCGGGTCTTTATCGATAATTCTATATCGTTCACAGGGGCGAAGCTTGTTCTCGCAGATATTTAAGCGCCTCAAGGGCTGCGGTTGCACCTTCGCCCACGGCGACAGACACCTGCAAGCCACCACAGGTCATATCTCCTGCGGCAAAGACGCCTGCAATGCTGGTGTGCATCTTGCGATCAACCTGAATGCAATCTTTATCTGATATATCTAAGGTGGTTTTTCGAAGCAAGGCACCCGAAGGCATCGCCTGAATAATAAACAAGGCTCGCGTTTCGAGTATCGTCTCACCGTCAGCATTCTTGATCTTGATGGCCGAGACCATCCCCGCCCCTTCAACCGATAACACGTGCGTCTTCGGTAGATACTTTATTCCGTCAGGAATCGGACTCATTTCGGACATAGCCGAAGAGATCAACGTCACGTCACAACCCAAATCTCTTAACATGATGGAATCATCTAACGCTTCATGGTCGCTTCCATATACAACAACCGGTTTGCCTTTAAAGAAAGTACCATCACATGTTGCACAATAGCTGACACCCAGCCCCACGTATTCATCCTCATTGGCAACGGCCTTCTTATGTTCGCCCCGTCCCATCGCCAAAATGATGGTCGAAGCCACAATAAATGAATGACGTGTCGTTACCATTTTAGGGTTCATATCAAGCGCCAATTCCAACGCATCCGACTCCTCGATCTGGGCGCCGAATTTAACCGCCTGCGCTTCAAAGGTCGCGAGCATGTCTTTTCCCGTCATGCCATCCAGTCCCGGATAATTTTCCACTTTATGGGCCCATTCAAGTCGAGAAGGAGCCTTGCCCTTTAGCACGACGGTCTTCTTGCCCGCCCTTGCCGCATAGATCGCCGCTGATAGCCCCGCAGGGCCCGCACCCAAAATAAGCACATCCGTTATGATATCTTTCATATTATGCTCCTTGTAAAATAGCCTGAAGTTTTTGGCGAGCACGGAGCACTCGGGCCTTAACATTGGGTAAACTGAGTCCCAACATGTCCGCAATCTCTTGAGAGCGAAAGCCTTCAATATCTTTGAGGACGTAGACAACCCGATAGCTCTCTGGCATTTTGGCGAGTGCCGCATCGAGTTTCTGCTTCAAGTCATTCTTATCATATACAACACTGGGGTCTGCTGAAAAGTCGGGGTGAATGGTCGCATCTAAGCTCACTTGGGGGCGACGAGAATCTTTTCTTTTTTGCATTAGACAATGATTCGAGGCGATTTGGAACAGCCACGTTGAGAACTTGGCTTCCTCTCGATAGGTACCGATACTTTTCCAAACACTGACAAAGGTCTCCTGCATCATATCCTCCGCCGTTTCACCTTGGTTGCACATTTTCTTTAGAAAATTATAGATGCGCCCTTGAAACGGCTTCATGAGTTCTTCGAAAGCGGACAAACTGCCGTTCTTCGAAGATTCAATTAACTGTTTTTCGTCGCTTTTCATATTTAGATGCCTTCAGTGATGCAAAGGATACGCGGGGAATAGTTGGAGGAGACGGGCAGATTTGAACTGCCGAATAGCGGTTTTGCAGACCGCGGCCTTACCACTTGGCTACGTCTCCTCATTTATAAAACCTTGGTTAGTATATCGAATAGCGGCCTCAATTGGCAAGGCGCATCTGAGACCTTAGACTACTCGGCCCCACCCAGACTATCTCGTAGGCTGATGATCTGATTACGCAAATCGTCGGTAAGCGACTTATTGATCTCGGTTGTGACCGTGATACCGATCGTTGAGGCAGATACTTCTTCAGCGATCGCGTTATTATCCGCAGCAACCGTGAACACCTCTTTTGTTTCACGAAGGATATTCTCTGCATTTCGTTCGATCTGAGCGATCTCGATCGCGTTCTCAGAGGAAATGGCCGCGACTTTCTCGGTTGCATCTAATAGTTCATTTGATGAAGCCGCCAACGTCTCGATCGACTCTGAACTCACACTGACCGAGGAGAACAGTTCTTCCATCACCGTCACCGCATGGTCAAATTTTTCAGCCATATACTCCGTCGATTTAGAAATGTCTTCCATTTGCTTAACCGTCATATCAACCGCTTCGATAATATCTGACAACGACGTCTTCGCGGTCATAGAGAGCCCCACACCCTGCTCGACTTGGTGTCGGCTGGTTTCCATCGTTCTAACGGCTGACTGGGTAATGTTTTGGATCGTGTAAATCAAATTAGCGATCTCTTTGGTCGCTTTACTCGACTTTTCGGCCAACTTTCGGACCTCATCAGCGACCACGACAAACCCTTTTCCCGCATCACCGGCTCGAGCGGCCTCAATGGCCGCATTCAGCGCTAATAAATTGGTTTGCTCCGCGATATCATCGATAATTTCAATAATGTCTTCGATCCGCTTAGAATAGTCCCCCAGATCCGTTATTTTCGTGGCGGCATCTAGGACAATATCTTTAAGATTCGTCATTTCAACCACGATATCTTCTACACTTTTTTTACCCCGCTCGGCAACCTGAGCAGACGCCTTTGAATTGGTGTAAACACTTCGAGCTTTCTCTTTTATCACTTGAACTGCCGAAAGCGTACCTTGCGTGTTTTCTGATGTCCACTCAATCTTCTTCATTTGTTCTTGCGTTTTTTGATTAAGTAATTGGATCGTACTATTATCACTTCGAAGCATGCTGCTGTTGTTATTCATTTGCCCGCTTTGAACACGGATCCCTTCACTAATGGTTTTAAGCGACGTATTGATCAGATCGACTGCTTCGGTAATATTATTTATTTTTTCCGTTTGTACCGTCGCACCATTGGCCACATCTGTCGTGATCTTCGATAGATCCTGAAAATTCTCCGCGGTATCCTTTACGTTGTAATCGAGCTGGTTAATATGTCCGATAAGTTGATTGGCAATAGCCGCATTGCTTTGCAAATAATGTTGGAGTATTTCGATCTGAGCGTTGAACATATCTCGAACTGGAATAAAATTAGCATCAACCTCACCGTTTATACGATACGAGAATTCTTGAAGACCAATTTTTGACAGGCCTTCGGTAATATTAGCCAAATTCCGTTTCTCGCGACGAGATATCCACCAAGCAAAGAAACCGATGGGCATCACCACAATGGCAAGGGTGATAAAGAACAAAACAATTAATGACTGGCGAATGTAGCCGATCGCCGTCGCACTATTATAAAAATGGAGGGGCTCGCTGGTTCCGATGACCAAATGTTGAGCCGCGATATATTTAGCATAGCCAAGCTTGGGCTCGATCTTTTTTTGATCATTCTGAGAGTAATAAACAAGGGAGGCCTCCCCCTTTTCCACGGCCTGCTTGATCAGCTGATCAAAGAACGGCTGCCCCTTTGAGTCTTTAAAATTCTTTAACCCCATACTTACGATATAACTCTTCAAGGGATGATAGAGAATAACCCCCTCTTCATTCGTCGCCCAAATAAAATTCTCTCCCACCCGAAAACGATCGAGTGTCCGGATAAATGCTTCGGAGGTCGTCGACTCGCTCAGCACTTCGTCTTGAAGGATATGGATCTTCTGTTTAAGAAAATATTCCGATTGGTCTTTGATAATGCTATAGATCGGCTGCTTTAGTGTGACCGAAACCGTCTTATAAAGGATCCCCGTCATCACCACGATCCCGATTATGATAAGCGATACAAAAAGCGCTAATTTAACGTCTTTACTGAGTCCCTTTTGTGTCATGTCCTCAGTGTAAAAGATGACAGATACTCTGACAAGGCTTCTGGCCATTTTCGGATCTTATAATTTAATGCTTGGCTTAAACGCTGTGTTTTTAGGATGCTATAGGCCGGTCGTTTAGCCACTGAGGGAAAGGCATCACTTGTCACAGGGGTAACCTTGACATCAACCTGCTGCTGCTCAAAGATCGTGATGGCGAACGCATACCAACTGCATGTTCCCGCATTGACAGCATGATAGATACCCGATGCAGGGGTCGAGAGCAGATCGAGTGTCCAAGTGGACAAGTCTCCCGTATAAGTTGGGCAACCGATCTGATCGTTGACCACCCGAAGGGGCTTTCCTTGCCCAGCCATCGTGAGCATGGTTTGAACAAAATTCTTCCCGTTGGGTCCATAAAGCCAAGCGGTTCGAAGGATGATCCATTGTAAAGGAGGCAGGGTTTCACGGATGGCCTGCTCACCAGCCAACTTGCTTTGGCCATAAACAGACGCAGGCTCGGTGACATCAGACTCCACATATCCTTGTGATGACTGCCCCGAAAAAACATAATCAGTCGAAAAATGGATCAAGCGAGCCCCTACCTCTTTGGCAAACAAGGCGAGTGCCTTAACCCCGTCCGCGTTGACGCTATACGCCTTTTCTGACTCGGTTTCGGCCAGATCAACGGCAGTATATGCCGAAGCATTAATGATCACCGTAGGATGAAGCGAGACCAAGGGACGCAATGATTCAGGTCGGGTAAGATCAAACTCAGGATATGTGCAAGGCGTAAACGCCATCGACCGTGCGGTCAGCTGAGTTGCCAGCATCGAGCCGAGCATTCCATCTGCGCCCATCAGGATGATCACGATTGGCCCTTTTGACGCTGCATCCGACGACGATATTTTTCACGTCCGAGCTCACGCTTCTCAATCACTTTTGATAGATCCAGTGGCAGGTTTTTAGACAATTTAGGGATAGACGGTTTAGCGGGTTTCACCATGGATGCGTGGCGTTTGATCTCTTTATATTTTAAACTAATTCGAAGCCATCCCTCTCCACCGGCTATGACTTCTTCGCCTCGTTGAACGGAAAGGATCAAGTGGCGCAAACGACTGATCACTTTCTGAACGGCTTGTCGAAGCACGCCTTCACCTTTCCCATGAATAACGGTGATCTCGGTTTGACCAAGGCGATAGGCCTCCTCAATGATCGGTGAAAGGACAAAATCCACTTCGTCGGGATAAAGTCCATGCAAATCCACTTTCCGTCCCGCTACGCCCATATGGGTTCTCCCAGCAGTAATTCTAGTCCCGTTGCGGGCAATATTTTTCCTGACTTTGCGTCAAATTCAAGTTGGAAGAGAAAGGACAGGACGCGTCGCAACTGCTTCAACGTCCAAGACCGCAAATCCGGCACCATTTTATTTAGATAATAGGGAGACTTTCCTAACTGCCTCGCGACTTGATCCACCGACTTCCCCTCTAAACTCTTTAAAATGATCCAAAGGCGAACCTGATTCGCCACCATCGCTAAGATCATATAGGCATCATCCGATTTTTGACTTTCTCGACAAAACATTAGCCATGAGGCACGATTTCGTTTCCGCAGCGCATCCGCGGCCTCGAACCAATTGGGGTCGCCCGCACTCGCGATCTTCTCAACCCACGACCGAGTGATCACCTTTTCTGGCAAGATAGCGGTTTCAAGCTTCTCAACATTTTGATGGAGTGCCCAGAGATCAAGCCCCACGATATCCATTAAATGGTCAACCGCCCCTGTTCCCCACGAAAACCCATCCTTTTGAGCCATCTCTTGCACAATGGGTTTCACTTTTTGCATATCCCACGGAGCAAAACTCTTGTATTCTTCGGATTCAAAGTGTTCAAGAAGAAATTTTGTAAACTTACGACGTTTATCCGGCGATCCCCGATGGATTAAGATCAACTCATGATCGATGCTGGCATCAAGCAGGATCTTTTCAACATGAGACTGATAATCCTCTCGGATCGTTGGCATTCCCTGAACCACGATAAGTTTCTGAGGCGAGAAAAAATCAGTCGTTGTTAGAGCTTGAATGAGTTTTTCAATGGGATCCGTGTCTTGAATAGTCAGAATCGAGAGATCTCCGAAGGTCTTCAAAAAATGCTCTCGACGCTGCGCAAGACGCGCATGAATCAAATAGGCTTCATCCCCATACCAAAAGCGACGGATCATTGAGTCGCCTGATCAAAAAGCTGATGGAGCTGATCAACACTTTGTCGCAAAAACGTGGCCTCAAATTCACTCAAATGGCCGATTGTTTTATCAGCCAACATATCGATCATCTCTATCGAGATCATTGCTTGCGGCAGATCACGTTCTTTGTGTCCCGACATCGGATTCGCGACAGCACCTAACTGTTGCAAAGCCGTCATATGTAAGGAATACACCAACGCTGCAAAGAGGTTTTCGCTATTTTCCATTTTATTCGTTCAGTTGATCCAACAAAGCATCAGAGAACTGGGCATTATGATAAACGTTCTGAACATCATCCAATTCATCAAGGGCATCCGTGATAGCAAGGATCTTCTCGGCAACCTCTTTATCTTCGATGGGAATTTGCATGGAGGGGATCATGGTCACTTCGGCTGAATCATACTTTAGTCCTGCTTTATCAAAGGCTTCTTTTAGCGTTTCAAACCCCTCAACCGCCACCGTCACATCTACGGTGCCATCATCGGAGGCGCAGATATCCTCGACATCATGCTCTAGCGCGACTTCCATCACCTGATCTTCCGTTGGCCCGTTGAAAACAATGAGGCCCCGAGAATTGAATAAGTAGGACACGGCGCCCTTTTCGGCCATGTTCCCGCCTCGTTTTGAGACCACATTTCGCACTTCGGGAAGGGTTCGATTTTTATTGTCGGTCATACACTCTATAATGACCGCGACACCCGCTTGGGCATAGGCTTCATACATAACCTCTTCGAGATTACTGCCCTCGCCGCCACCAACGGCTTTTTCGATGGCCCGTTTGATATTATCATTCGGCATATTCACTTCTTTAGCCTTAATGATGGCTAGTCGAAGTCGGCTATTTGCGGCGGGATCGCCTCCCCCTTGTCGAGCCGCGATGATGATCTCTCGCGCTACCTTGGTGAAAACTTTTCCCCTCGCTGAATCTGCCGCACCTTTTTTACGTTTGATCGTACTCCATTTACTATGTCCTGACATGCCATGCGCCTCCCTATGGATGATGGTCTCTATTCTAACATTGAATGCAAAAATATAAACCACAAAATATCGCTGTAATTATCCGAAAATCTGTACGATAGATTAACATAAGGCAGGCGGAGGTGGAACACCATGTTAGCTCTTGTAACCATATCAGTGACTGTGATCGTCGTAGCGATTCTTATATTAAAGAAGCGCAAGCCACAAAAAACGATCTACGCGATCAACTTCACAGTCAATGATAGAAAGGGCCTTCCTGCTAAGAAGTTTTTCAATGTGAATTATGTCCATAATAAAGATGTAATCCCCGTGAAAAACCGTGCACTCATTAGAAATTGCGTGATCTAACCCCTCTTCCCCCCCAGATCACGTAGTTGATCCGAAGGACGGTTTTCCCCCCAAAACCGTCCTTCATAAAAAACAAAAAAGCCCCCTTCCCCAGGGGGCTTTTATATTATTTTCTATACAGTGCCTCGTATTTTTTGGCAGAGGCTTTCCATGAGAAATCACAGCGCATGGCGTTATGACGGATCTTGCTCCACGCCTTTTCGTCTTTGTAGACAACCAACGCGCGAAGGATCGTTCTTAGCAGCTCTTGAGCCGAGTAGTCGAGGAAGACAAACCCATTGCCCAACTCGTGTTCAAAATCTTTGGCCAGATCAAAATCGGTGATCGTATCGGCTAATCCACCCGTTTCACGAACGATAGGGATCGTCCCGTACTTCAAGCTGATCAATTGCCCCAACCCACACGGCTCATACTGGCTGGGCATTAAGAAAAAGTCTGACCCGGCATAGATCTGTTGCGCGAGCTTGGCATCAAAGGCTAAAACGGCCTTCAACTGTTTGGGATATTTGACTTCCAACGCTTGGAGAAGCGTATGATATTTCGGATCACCGGTTCCCAAGATCACCAATTGAACATTTTGAACCATCAGCGCCTCGATCATTTCGGCAACGAGATCAAACCCTTTTTGATCGGCTAATCGAGATATCATCCCGATCAAGGCAGCCCCCCGCTTGGTGGGCAAGCCGACTTGCTTCAGCAACGCCTTTTTATTATCATTTTTCTTTTCAAGCGTTTTAAGGGTGTAGGGCTTCGCGATCATCGGATCTTTATCGGGGCTGAACACTTTATAATCAACACCGTTGATGATACCAAAGAGATCATGATGACGCCCTTGAAGCACACCTTCTAGGCCACATCCATATTCTTCGGTCTGGATCTCGCGACTATATTGCTCTGAAACCGTCGTGATCATATCGGCAAAGACGAGCCCGCTTTTCATAAAGTTTAATTTTCCCCAAAACTCCACCCTATCCATGGTGAAATAATCCCAAGAAAGCCCCGTCAATTCGAGCGTTTCTTTGGGAAACACCCCTTGATAGGCGAGATTATGGATCGTATAGATCGAACGGATACCATGGAAAAAAGGATCAGTCGCATAAATACTCTTCAGGTAGACAGGAATGAGTCCGGTTTGCCAGTCATTGCAATGAATAACATCCGGTTTCCAGTCAAGCCGCTTACATAACTCAAGCGTTGCACGACTAAAATAAATAAAGCGTTGCGCATTATCCTCATAGTCCACACCCGCCTGTTGATACAGCCCGTCACGAGCATAAAGGTCATCATTTTCAATGAAATAAACCTTGGTTTTAGAGTTTGGCAGCGTCGCTTCGCTCGGCAAACCTTTATATCGCGGCGTCACCACCTTGACCTCGTGACCCAACTTAGTCAGCTCAGCAGGGAGCGCACCCGCCACATCGGCCAGTCCTCCGGTTTTTGAAAATGGGAAAACTTCTGATGAAACGAATAAGATTTTCATGCTGTTGGCCCTTTCCGCTTAATGCGTTCCCGTCAAATTGGAGGTTTTATACAAAGTATAATCGACCCCAGGGAAGATATTATCTTTTGACTCTAGCTCTCTGACAACGGCTTCATCAATGGTTGCGGATTTTATCATATCGTAAAGCTGATTAAACCGGTTGACATGACTCTTTGTGCGACGAACCGCATACTCGACCATCGTGCCCGTTTTCATAATGAACGCCCAATCTGAACTCTGGGCCAGCAACAACTCCCGGGCGGCTTGGTTCAAGGCTCTACTTAGTACCCCATCCGAAGCGGGAAATTGATTGGCTAATTCGGTCATTCGTTCGGACATTTTGTGAAGATGACGGTAGATCCAATCATTGCTCCCCTCAAGCCAAACCTCGTTATAGCCTTTGTTCCCCCAACTCGACATCGAGGGGGTGACCACTTGATTGGTCGGATTCTCTAAGAGATACTCATACGGCGTGATCGTGCGAACCACATCCTGATCGTAGAACATTTTTCGAAGCAGAAAATCAATAAAGATCGGGCCTTCAAACCACCAGTGACCATAAAGCTCTGCATCATAAGGCGACACAATAATGGGTTTCTTACCCCCCATCACCTCGGCTAGATATTCGACTTGCTTGACGCGATTGAACAAAAAGTTCCCTGCATGAGAGGCCGCTACTTCCGCTGCTTCATGATGATTGTAGGGAACCTTACTATCGGTGCCTTTACCGGTGATGCGAAAATACTTAATCCCTGTATGCTTACGAATGCCATCGGGGTGAATGTAGTCTTTGATATAGTCCATATCAAGATCAAACCCAATATCACGATAAAAATCACGGTATCGGTAGTCACCGGGATAGCCTTCTTCAGAACTCCAAACCGATTTAGACGACTCGATGTCTCGACCGAAGGCGGCAACACCACTCTTGGTATAAACCGGTGCAAATACGCCATATTTTGGACGAGGATGACCATGCAACACGCCATGAGAATCGACGAAGAAAAACTTAATCCCTGCCTTCTTCAGCTCGGCATCGTCGCCAGGGTTAAAGCCACACTCGGCTAACCAAATCCCACGGGGGCCACGCCCGAAGTGACGCTCGTAATCACGGGCAGCCATCTGAACTTGGGCATGAACCGCTTCACGACGGTTTTCCATCAACGGCAAAAAGCCGTGGGTTGCGGTACAGGTGATCACTTCAAGTTTGCCCATATCTTGGAACTTTTTGAATCCATTGATGAGATTCTTGTGATAACGATCCACGAACGCATATCGGCATTGCATAAAGCGTTGATGATACATCTTCGCGGTTTCATGAAATTCGGGGAGGTATCGGGTACGATCGATCTCCTTTGCGCTCAACTCAATGAGCTGCTCGATATGCCGAACATAGCGATTTTGAAGCAATTCGTCAGAAAACATCGCAGCCAAGGGTGGAGTGATCGACATGGTGATCCTGAAATCGACCCCATCGTTCACGAGCCCTTCGAATACATTGAGAAGCGGAATATAGGTCTCAGTGATCGCTTCATAAAACCAATCTTCTTCGAGAAAATGCTCATATTCCGGATGTCGAACAAACGGCAAATGGGCATGCAATACCATTGATAAATAGCCTTTTTCCATGATTATTCCTTTCTAGTGGACTATTCGATCCAGCGATTGACCACCGGTGTGATCTCTTCGCTCATCGAACTATCCGACGAAACAGCCTTCACATGGAAGGGGAAACGCCCATTTGGTAATGCCATATGCAAACGGAATCGACCTTCTTTGTCTAACTGAACCTTCTCACCATTAATGGTTAACGCTTTGGCATCCGCCTTGGTTTGACCATAAACGATCAATTCGGTATCCACCCACAACCAAAAATCTTTCTTGGACTCAACTTTTTGGCCCATATTGCTTGAAAGGGTTTCTGAGCTTAAGGACTGGATCGGGATCTGAAGATTGATCTCTTCACGCCCTCTTTCGGTCACAAAAGACGAATTAAGTTGGTACTGTCGAATAACATGACCGCCCGATAAACGATAAAGTTCATTGTAAAGATCACGGTTTTTATTGAAATCGATCATCATCCATTCTTCATCATAGAAATCGCTGACACTCTCACGGGGCGTACTGACCACATTCGAGCGGGCGATAAAAAGAAATCGCTTGTCACCCAGACGAAGCCCCACGTCCATACAATAACTGCGATTCGCCGCAACGGGGAAATACCAATTCATCGCGAAATTGACAACGAACTCTTTGGTAGACCACGCATTACTGCCATTAAACTTGACATCCGTCACATCATAAAGACGGACAACCACATCATAGGTCTGACCTTCTGCGCCTGCTTGACGAAGCACCTCATCGCGCTTCCAATCGGTTACTTCCCAGTAGGCATAAGTGCTCACAGGATCAATAACCATCATGACGATAAGGTTGTCGCCATATCCCTCGGGCAAATAATGATGATCCTCAAGGACTTTCGCACCCAAAGGCACAGGAGAAGGCTCGCGATAAGCAACAACCGGCGGCTCAATCGGCGAGAACTTACTGGCTTCCATGGCTTCTTTTGCAGCCGCCATCAATTCGGTTTCGGTTTTGTCTTGATCAAGTTGAGCACTGAGGATGCTTTCTGAATCAGGGCAGATCTCGCAACGTTTCTCGGCGATCACTTCAAGGATAGACCCCACCAGTTCGGGCTTACCCATACGAGTGCGATACTTGACATCCAAATCCGTAGCGATCTGAAGAAGTTCATGCTTCGTTAACTTCACTAAATCTTGCTGTTGGTCGATCATGGTAATATCCCTTTCTTAGACGACTCGAACGCTGTTCGTGCCACCCATGCCGTTGTCGGCAAATTTTTTGGCCCCCGGATCATTGATCCACGTTCCGTCAACAATATACTTATAAGGATGCTCGCCTTCTGGCAGAATAACCCGCGTGGTGAACTCACCCTTTTCGTTTTGCTTCATGACCCTTTTAACAGGGTTCCACTTATTGAAAGCGCCGGTTAAAATAACCGAGCTCGACTCGGGTGAAAAAAACTTAAATTGAACCTTGTGTTTTAGGACTACTTTTTTCTTGCTTGCTACTTTTGGCATCGTTTATGTCTCCTCTCATTCACATGTCTTTGCATTATAAGTCCTCTTTGTGGCCGCGCACAAGCTAAAATGTCTTTATTTAGTCCATTATACAATTATTTTTTAGAATATGTGTCCGAGTTGTGTCCACTTTATCGATATTCATTAATCGAAGGTATACGCAAGGCAGCCAACATAAGGGTTTTATAAAATATTCCGCGGACATAAGGTTGGGGAAATTCTGCCTCAAGCGGGTCACTTCGACTTCGCTCAGTGACCACACAACGCTCAGTGACCACACAACGCTCAGTGACCACACAACGCTCAGTGACCACACAACGCTCAGTGACCACACAACGCTCAGTGACCACACGACGCTCAGTGCCCCCTCGCGGAAGGCTAAGCTAGTCTTCGGCGACGGCTGTTTTGATCCGAAGACCAAGCTCTTTGAGTTGAGCCAAGGAAACCGCACCAGGGGCGTTGGTTAAGGGGCAAGTGGCACTCTGCGTTTTGGGGAAAGCGATCACATCCCGGATAGAATCAGACCCTGTCATCATCATCACCAAGCGATCGAGCCCCAAGGCTAAGCCGCCATGCGGCGGGGTTCCGAATTCGAGGGCCTGTAAAAGGAAGCCAAACTTTTCGTTTGCCGATTCGGCATCGATATTGAGCAGATTCAATATTTTCATTTGCAGGTCAGAGCGATGGATGCGGATGCTGCCACCGCCAAGTTCTACGCCATTTAAAATAATGTCATAGGCCCGAGAATTGATCGCCAAGGGATCATTATCCAAATCGTCGATATTGTTGATATGCGGCATCGTAAACGGATGATGCAGAGCGGTGATCCCCTCTTGGCCTTTTTCGAACATCGGAAAATCGGTCACCCATGTAAACATATAGGGGGCTTTTGGCTTTAGAGCTAACACTTTCGCGATCTCGAGACGCAATCGCCCCGTCACATCATAGGCTACGGCCGGCTTATCCGCGATAAACACCAAGACATCGCCAGGAACCGCGTTAAAGCGTTCCATGAGGGTACGAAGCTCCGCAGGCTTGAAAAACTTGACGATGGGGGACGAATACTCGTATTGATCAATGTTGGCGGGCGAATCTTCTTTAATGGTGATCCACGCCATGCCCTTTGCCCCGTGCTTACGAGAGAACTCGACCAGATCATCGAGATTCTTGCGGCTAAGGGTAAAGCCGTTTTTAATATTAAGTCCTTTAATCATGCCACCAGAGTTAGCCACGTCATTAAAAACCTTAAACTCAATATTTTTACAAAGATCGGTTATATCGACTAATTCGAGGTCAAAACGCAGATCGGGTTTATCTGAGCCAAATCGAGACATAGCCTCGGCCCACGTCATACGCGGGATAGGCTTAGGCAACTCAACACCAATGGTCGAGAACGATTCGCGTAGGACGCCCTCGGTAATCGCCATGACATCGTCTTCATCCACAAACGACATTTCAATATCGATCTGGGTAAACTCTGGTTGACGATCGGCACGAAGGTCTTCGTCCCTAAAACACTTGGCGATCTGGTAATAACGCTCGAACCCAGCCGACATCAATATCTGCTTAAACAGCTGAGGGGACTGAGGCAGCGCAAAGAAATGCCCTGGGTTGACCCGACTTGGCACAAGGTAGTCGCGGGCGCCCTCTGGCGTACTTTTATTAAGGATAGGGGTCTCGACATCAAGGAACTCTTCTTTGTCGAGATAATTACGGGCAGCCTGAACGATCTTATGACGAAGAATGAACTTATCGAGATGACTCTTTTTGCGAAGATCAAGGTATCGATATTTTAATTTAAGGGATTCGTCGACTTCTTCATCGTCAGCCACACTGAACACGGGGGTTTTGGAGGTATTGAGGATCTCAAGTTCATGGCATTCGATCTCGATCTCGCCGGTATCCATCTTGGGATTAACCGTATCGGACGAACGGGCGATGACTGTCCCCCTAAGCCCTAGAACAAACTCGCTTCGTACGGTTTCGCCCAAATTGTGAACGGCTTCACTTGATCTTGACGCATCGATGGTCACCTGAACGATACCTGAACGATCACGAAGATCAATAAAAATAACCGCCCCATGGTCGCGGCGACGATGCACCCATCCATTTAAAGAAACCGTCTGACCGATATGAGCAGCGCGGATTTGACCGCAAGGAATTGAACGTTTGATCATGGAACGTAGTATATCGGCAGGGGCAAAAAAAGAAAAGTAAAAATTGGCGGATATACCCACATCGTGTGCAACATATTGACAGGAATTGGTGCTATGTCCGAGATCTAACGAAATCTCTCAAGCACCCCCTAACAATACGG
>CAIWAN010000001.1 GCA_903910705.1 uncultured Candidatus Marinamargulisbacteria bacterium | reverse complement strand
ATGAAAAAGTTGATACTTTGCCCAGCAATGACCGATATTTTAATGAATACGTTGCACACGATGTGCCTATATATGTCAAAGAAAAGTAAAAATAACTGGGATTATTCTAAAAGTCGTACGATAACTTTAATGAAAAGGGATCAGCAATACCCCCACACGTTTTGGTGGTCCCTTTTCCTTCTTGAAAATACTCGTCGAACTACTATTGATTTGACTTTATGAAAAAAGTCGATCATTATTGATTTGATTAAATGAAAAGATCAATTGACAATTATCTATTAGAGTGGAAAGAAAACCCCTTAAGAAAAGTCTTGCTATTAAGAGGTGCCCGACAAGTTGGCAAAACATACTCTGTACGGGAGCTTGGCAAAACATTCTCCCATTTTCTTGAGATTAATTTCGATGAAAAACCTGCAATGAAAGATCTATTTACTCAGTCGCTTGGGGTTGAACAAATCATTGAACGCCTCTCGATTATCACCGAAGTGCCCATTATCTCGAATCAAACGTTGCTCTTTCTGGATGAAATTCAAGAATGTCCCCAAGCATTAAGTCTTCTTCGCTATTTCCAAGAGAAACTCCCAACCCTACATGTTATTGCCGCAGGGTCACTCTTAGAATTCGCTCTCTCCGAGATCCCTTCGATGGGTGTCGGTCGACTGCATTCACTTTTTATGTATCCTTTATGCTTCACCGAATATCTTGTTGCGTCTGGACACGAACAATTGCAAATCGCCATCAACAATCAGGACATGTCAACGCCCATCGACCCCCTTATTCATCAAACATTACTGGAAAAACTCCGAATATTCATGCTAATTGGTGGGATGCCTGGAATCGTTAATCATTATTTATTGACTCACGATATCCTTCAATGCCAGACATTATTACAAGACATCGTAATATCTTATGAAGATGATTTTGCGAAATATAAAAAGAAGGTCCCCGTTGCTCGACTTCGTGAAGTTTTTAAAGCAGTTATCTTTCAAGGGGGACAAAAATTCTCTTATTCGCAAATCGAATCCGACTCCTATCACAAGGCACTAAAAGAGGCTTTAGACCTATTAATTTTGGCAGGTCTAGTTTATAAAATACCCTATAGCAGTTGCCAAGGCATTCCACTGGGTGCAACAACGAACCCAAAACACTTTAAGGTGTTGCCCTTTGACTTAGGGATTGCCCAACGAGTTCTTGGTGTGGACTTAAGTATTATTGTTTTACAGCCCCAACCAAAACTAGTAAATATCGGAGCCCTTTCAGAGGTTTATGCTGGACTTGAGTTGATAAACAGCCAAGTTGGCAATACAAGGCCTGAGCTATACTTCTGGCACCGAGAAGCAAGAGGAAGTCATGCTGAGGTCGATTTTGTCATTTCAGGTCTGAACGGCATTATCCCTATTGAGGTAAAGGCGGGAACGAAAGGCCAGATGCAGAGTATGTATCTTTTCTTAAAAGAAAAAGGACTTTCAAAAGGCATTCGACTTTCTCAAGAAAACTTTTCCCAGTATGACCTCATTCAAGTAGCACCTCTTTATGCTGCCTCTCGGTGTTGGACGATTTACTAATTCCTCCCCCACACGTTTTGGTGGTTGCTTTTCCTTATTAAAACTCCATTTTGCAACGATATTGAGGTTAAGGATTTTGGGTTAAAATGTGGGCTGATGATTACTCTTCAGCAGTGTCATCGTTTTGTGCAACTTGAATGACTTGTACAGCTGGCTTGTTTCTGGCAACTAGCTCGTTCTTCCGCTCAGTCAGCAACTTCTTTAGTTGAGTGGCAAGATGTAGTTCGCTTGTGTTCGCCATAAATAATCCATTAAGACTGCCGATGAGAGTAGTTAACGTTGTTTCCGGTACGTTATCTAATTTACTGTAAGCCAATGCGCGATTATAAAGAGTCATTGGCTTGATTTGCGTTTTTGGGCAACAATATATATACGCATTATATGACGTTACAGCATTCGCATATTGACCAAGCCGCATGTAAGCATCACTCCTTTGTAGACGCGCATCGGGGATTGTGGATCCTTTATCATTTTTGATAGCGGAATTGAAGAACGTGATTGCTTGGGCATAGTCCTTTTCTTTCATAAAGGTCAGCCCTATTTTATATTTAGGGTAAGGTGCTGCGCTATCCTGCAGTTCAGCTTGTTGATATATTGCTCGAGCATCAGAGTAGTCGCTTTTTGCGTAACCATAAGGCTTAGAATAAAATGCTTTGTCTCCATTACTCATTAGCTGAGCATATTTCCCAGTATTAATCTCAGCTGAGGCGGCAGGAGAAACTGCTGCAGATGTGGGTGCAACGTAATTGGCGGCTTTTATCTCAGCCTCAATTTGTCGTTGTCGTTTGAGGGTGGCTGTATTTTCGTTATTTATCTTAAATTTTTCATAATTATTTATTTGTTCTAATGCTTTTGTCGGCTGTTCAACCTTTAAATAGGCATAGGCTAAACCATAAACGGCTTCTTTGCTGCTATATTGAATAGCTTGTTTATAGAAATTTATTGCTCCTTTGTAATCGGGGGGCGTTGCATTAAATTTTTCTAAACCCTTATTATAGAATTCCGTTGCTTTGACAGAGTCAGCTTTAGGCGTTAAAACGACCTTTTTAGCTTCTATAATAACTGGGAAAATTTCAATATAGGCCGTATAAACAGCAGCGGCATCAGTGAGGTCGGTATCTTTGAGTTCGTAACCCGTGATGCAAAACCTCGCTTTGATCGTTGCAAGAGGGGTATCAGCTGCAGGGGCAAGTTTATCAAGCATTGCGTTTAACGTTATGATTCCAAGTTTGTCATCTTTTAGATCAGTGTTAAGCGTCTTTTGTATAGACAGGATTACCCATGTTTTAACATCCGCAAGCTTTAAGTAGGGTTTAGACGTAGAACCAGATGGAACAGCAACAAATTCCCCTGCAATTGCAGGTTTCTCTTCGACTGGAGCAGGTGAATACGCTGCCTTTAATCCCGCTAGCGTAAACGTGTCGGTTAAAGCATACTTCCCGTTGGAATCTTTCGTAGCCATCTGAGCTGAAACCAATTTTTCCAGCATAGTACTATCAAGGGTAGTTACGTTGCCCCCATTATCAAAGGTTGATGAGCGACAATTAGAATTCCCACCTGACGACAATTAGAATTCCCCTTTTCGGAGGATGTTTGATAGTGTGGTTGAACGAGATCATTGGATCCGTAAAAGGAGCAATTAATGATCAAAAATCAACAAGTCAAAATATT